>CAVBYE010000015.1:0-35511 GCA_963599285.1 Bacteroidaceae bacterium
TGCCGTCAACACGCACCAACATGTTTTTCATTTTCTTTTGAACTAAGCATTGAGTTGCCAATACATGTTCAACTTCAGATGTCCCAATACCATGTGCCAAACAACCAAAAGCACCATGTGTAGCCGTATGTGAATCACCACACACCACCGTCATACCCGGTAATGTTAAACCTTGTTCAGGTCCGACCACGTGTGCAATCCCTTGACGCACGTCATTGATATCAAACTGCACCACATCAAAGGTTTTACAGTTGTCATCTAAAGTTTGCACTTGAATACGTGAGGTATCATCTTCAATCCCTGAAATACCTTCAGAACGCTCTTTTGCAGAGGTCGGTACGTTATGGTCAGGTGTTGCGACGTTGGCACTTAAACGCCATGGTTGACGCCCAGCAAGTTGTAAGCCTTCAAAGGCCTGTGGTGAGGTCACTTCATGCAATAAGTGACGATCGATATACAGTAAAGAAGAGCCATCATCTCGTTGTTTTACTAGATGGTCATCCCATAATTTGTCATACAATGTTTTTGCTTGTTGGGTTTCGCCTGCCATGTCGATATGCTCCACTGGACTGGGTAAATTCTTTCATTGCATTCGATTATAACCCTGCTATCACATAAATCTAATTTATCATTTTTATTAGTTTATAAACTTTTTATAATGAATTATTTAATAAACAACTGTTTATTACCAAGCCCAAAATTAATCTAATTTTCCGATTAAATATTAAAAAATATTCGTTTTTACAAATCAAATAAGAATGCTTATTATTTACCCATCAACACATAGACAGCTTATTTAGGAGCAGCAACATGGCACACATTCAAAACTTTGTTGACCAAAACCAACGTATGTTTAAAAAGACCTTAAGCTACTACATCATGCACATTACAGTGGCAATGTTAGTGGGTTACTTTGTCACAGGCAGTATCTGGATGGCCATGACCTTGAGTATTTTAGAACCGACAATTCAAGCCGTGGCGTACTTCTTCCACGAACGTGTATGGGATAAAAAAGCGCAACAGACTCAAAATGCATAGTTGTGTTGCTGCTCCAATCAAGCCACTGAAATCAGTGGCTTTTTTTATTGCTTATTTTATCTCGTGATCTCAGCGTATTAACACGTTCAATCGATTGTTTATATTTTGATGCAATTTAGACATTTTTTCTTTGCTTAAATATAAAAACTTATAAATAATGAAATACGCATAAAAAAACTTTATGGATGAATGCTTATGAATCTTGCAGCCTTTGAAGCTTTTGTGAAGGTCATGGAAACAGGTTCGATTTCAATGGCAGCCGATCAGCTGTTTATTACTCAACCTGCTGTGACCAAACGCATTCACAGTTTAGAAGAATACTTTGGGGTAAAGCTGTTTGAATCTGCTGGCCGTGGTGTACAAGCGACACATGCCGCACATTCACTGTTACCCAAAGTCAAAAATTGGCTCAACGAACTCGGCGATATTCATCACACCTTAAGCCATGAGCAAGATCAGGTTCAAGGCAAGCTCAAACTTGGCACCAGCCATCATATTGGTTTGCATCATCTCCCTAACCACTTACGTCATTATGTGCAGCACTATCCGCAGGTGAAATTGGATGTGCGCTTTGTTGACTCAGAGCAGGCACATGAACAAGTATTGGCCGGTGATTTAGAGTTGGCTTTTTTAACCCTCCCTCCACAGCTCGATGCACGCTTGCGTTATGTGACGTTATGGAATGATCCTTTGGTGTTTGTCGCTGCACCGTTTCATCCATTAGCACAGCAGCATAACCTGCGCCTTGAAGATTTAACCCAGTACCCGAGTTTATTGCCGGCAGCGCAAACCTACACCTCACAAATCACCTTGGCTGAATTTGAGAAACAAGGGGTGAAGCCGAAGATCACCATGAGCAACAATCCACTTGAATCGATTCGTATGTTGGTCTCGATTGGTTTGGGTTGGTCGGTATTACCGAAAACCATGGTTAGTCCAGATCTACAGCAATTGGATATCAACCTTGAAATGCAGCGTCAGCTCGGCATGGTGTGGCATCCGGGTCGCAGTCAGTCCAAAGCGGCACAAGCGTTGGTGGCGTTAATGCAGCACGCACAAAGCGCATAAACTTTATCTACATACACACCCCAAAACTTGCCTTAGATTACAAAGATCAGCCACGGCTGGTCTTTTTAATAACAAGAATGAGGGCAAGGTATGCCGCAGCGTGTCTTACAACCAGCAATCTCTTTACATTTTTCCCCTCCCTTACATCATCAAGATCCCGAGCAACTTCGTGAGCAGCTACAGACTTATTTTTTAGAAACCTTTGCCTGCTACGAATCTTTATTTGAATGTGTCACGGACGCAGGCCTGTATGAAAAAGCCATTGCACTACGCCATCCCTTAATTTTTTACTACGGCCATACCGCGACCTTTTTCGTCAATAAACTCTTACTCGCTCAGTTAATCACCACCCGTATCGATCCGCAGCTTGAATCCCTCTTCGCGGTAGGGGTAGATGAAATGAGTTGGGATGATTTAGATGACACCCATTACGACTGGCCAACGCGTGCACATGTGCAGCACTATCGTCAACAAGTCAAAGCTGCTGTACTTCAGGTCATTGCCAAAGTGCCCTTATCCACCACACTGACGTGGCACGATCCAGCATGGGCAATCTTGATGGGGATTGAACATGAACGCATTCATTTAGAAACCTCATCTGTGCTGATTCGCCAACAAAAACTTGATTATGTGCTGCCACATCCTGACTGGCGCCCCTATCCGCATTCGTCGCAGGCGCCAATCAATCACTTAGTTGAAGTACCTGCCTGTGACATTGAGTTGAGCAAATCTCATGACAGTCCACATTATGGTTGGGACAATGAATACGGTCAGCATCATGCCCATGTTGAGGCATTTTGTGCGAGCCGCTATTTGGTCAGCAACCAAGAGTTTTTAGACTTTGTCGAAGATGATGGCTATCAGCAGCCGCAGCTTTGGAGCGATGAAGGCCGTGCTTGGCTTAAATTTTCACAGGCTAGCCATCCGAGCTTCTGGCATCCAACAGCAGCGGGTTGGCAACTGCGGCTGATGACCGAATATGTATCCATGCCATGGGATTGGCCGGTTGAGGTGAATTTCCATGAAGCCAAAGCCTTTTGTCAGTGGAAAAGCCAATTGGGCGCTGAGAACTTTCGCTTACCGAGTGAAGATGAGTGGTATGCCATTTATCAACATAGTGGCTTAAGCCCACAGCAAATTCAGCAGCATGCCAATCTCCAACTCAAGTTGGCTGCCTCATCGTGTCCTGTCAATCAGTTTGCCCACGGCGATTTTTATGATGTCCAAGGCAATGTTTGGCAGTGGACTGAAACTCCAATTTATCCTTTTACAGGCTTTCAGGTGCATCCGATCTACGATGATTTCACCACACCGACCTTTGATGGACAGCATAATCTAATAAAAGGCGGCTCATGGATTTCAAGTGGCAATGAAGTCTTACATTCGGCGCGTTATGCCTTTAGACGCCATTTCTTCCAGCATGCTGGTTTTCGCTATGTCGTTGCGGCACATGAAGCACCACGACAATCCCCTTATGAAACGGATAAACTTGTTTCTGAATACCTCGAATTTCAATACGGGGCAGGTTATTTTGGGGTAGAAAATTTTGCCCAACGCCTCGTCGCATTGGCCTGTGATGCACTTAAAGATGTGCCTAAACATAAAGCGTTGGATTTAGGCTGTGCCACGGGTCGGGCCAGCTTTGAGTTGGCACGCTACTTTGATCAGGTGACTGGCATTGATTTTTCGGCGCGCTTTATTCAACACGGGGTCCAATTGGCAGCACAACATACCGTGCACTATAGTATCGCCACTGAAGGTGAATTAGTGGAACATAAGTCTTGTCATTTAAGTGGGTTTGGTCTTGCTGAAACAGCGCATAAAGTTGAATTTTTCCAAGGGGATGCCTGTAATTTAAAACCACAATTTAGTGGCTATGATTTTATTTTGGCGGCGAATTTAATTGATCGCTTACATCATCCTAAAGCGTTATTAAGTTCTATTCATGAACGCTTAAATATAGGTGGGGTGCTCATGCTAAGCTCACCGTATACATGGCTGACCGAACATACCGAACGTCGTGAATGGGTCGGTGGTTTTAAGCAGGATGCCGAAAACTTTACCACTCTTGATGGACTCAAAGTATTGTTAGAGCCACATTTTGAGCTGCTCGCACCACCACAAGCAGTTGAGTTTGTGATTCGTGAAACAGCCCGTAAATTCCAACACACCTTGAGTGAAGTCACGCTGTGGCGACGTAAATACTAAGCAGAAAAAAGCGCCTTTGAGGCGCTTTTTTTAAAATGAACCAAACAAGGTACCTAAAGTAATGGCCACAATTAAAGAAATCATTGGAATCAATACCGTACACATCGCGATGTTGCCATAAGATTGCTTATGCGTCATGCCACAAATAGACAATAAGGTAATCACCGCGCCAGAGTGCGGTAACGTATCTAAACAGCCCGCTGCCAATGCTGCGATTCGATGTAATAATTCAGCACTGATACCTGCTGCATTGGCCATTGCCAAATAATCTGCACCCAAGGTCGATAGCGCAATTGACATTCCCCCCGAAGATGAACCGGTAATGCCTGCCAAAATATTCATGGCAATAGCTTCTGAAATTAACGGATTCGTGGAGACGTTTAACACCATATCGCGAATAATCACAAAACCTGCTAAAGATGCAATCACGGCGCCATACCCCACTTCTGAAGCAGTGTTAAAAATCGGCAACATAGAGCCCAATGCCCCTTTATTGACGGTTTCTTTGAGGTTATTCCATTTACCCAAGCGCAATACAATTAAACTTAAGCAAGCAATCACCAAGGCAATCACTAGTGACCATAGCCCTGTTTGTTTGGCAGGCTCCAATTTCGGATACAACGCTTGTAGATCAGTAAAATCCATACTCGGAAACAGTACGTAGGTAAACAGCGCATTGACCCCAATCACCAACAGTAAGGGCAAGAAGGCTAAGAACACCGGCATTTCACCTTGACTGGTTACGCCATTTTCTAACTTTTCCCCTTCTTGAGTATCTATTCCATAACCTTCACCATTTTTATGTGCTTTATTGGCACGGCTTTGTAACCATAGGCAGCCCAAACCAAACATAACCAAGCCTGAGATAAGGCCAATCCCTGGGGCAGCAAATACGTTGGTACCAAAAAATGGAATTGGAATGGTATTTGGTATTGATGGTGAACCCGGTAATGCGGTCATGGTAAAGGTAAATGAACCTAAAGCAATCGCCCCAGGAATTAAGCGTTTTGGTACATTGGCTGCTTGGAACATCGACTTGGCAATCGGATAAATTGCAAATGCCACCACAAACAGAGAAACCCCACCGTAGGTGAGTACCCCACAGGCCAACACGACCGTTAAAATTGCGCGCTTATGACCTAATTTCTGCATGATCCAATTGGAAATGCTAGAGGCAGAACCTGAATCTACCATCAGCTGTCCAAATAAGGCACCCAAGAGAAAAATAGGAAAGAATTTTAAAATATAGCCGCCCAAAGCCGACATAAACGTTTCAGTGTACTGTGGCATCATATAGGCCAGATCACCTGAAAGTAAAATCGCCACCGCAGCCATAATGGGTGCCAAAATCAGTACTGAAATTCCCCGATAAGCAAAAAACATCAGCAATAGCAACGAAATAACAATCGCAAACGTACCCATTTCTTCTCCTTTATCTTTATTTTTTGTTGTCCTTCACCTGTTTCAGCCCACCCTTGGGTCAGCCTGACCCTATTGATTGGGTGTGCTTTTTATCCTCAAGCCACGCTCAGCATTGCTGTTGTCATATTTTTGATGCTGCTTGAATTGGTTTCAGCTTTGACTCATGTCCCTGAGTCTTCAATGCCTATGTCGTTATTATTTGGTCAGCGAGTCTTCATGTAAGGATTCATTCAATTGATCAATAATAATCGCCCATTCGCCATCTGATTTGATTTTTTCTGCTAAAAACTGGCGCTGCCCCTCGCTCCAGTAGTCTGCTTCGGTAATTTTGGTTTGTGCTTTTAATTGATGGGTAGTAATAAATAAAGCAATGGCGTCTTCTGAACTGTCTAATCCTAATTGTTCAAATAAATGCGTCATACGCGGACGAACTTGACTCATGTTTGACTCCTTGTTTTGATGTAGATTGATCCTCTTAGCATACGTAAAATTATCTTAAGCTCAGTATTAAAATGTAAAAAGCACCCCCTAGGAGTGCTTTTCGTGATTACACAGCAGCGCTTAAATCGACCAGTCCTGAATCTCCCAACCTTCTGCTTGGGCTAAGGCTTCTAGGCGATCATCTGGATTCACAGCAATGGCATGATCAGCATACTCAAGTAAGAAACGATCATTGATGGAGTCTGAATAGGCCCAAGACTCAGTCACGTCACGCCCTTCAAGCCATTGATCTAAACGTGCCAATTTACCTTTTTGGTAGCACGGAATATTGGTCACTTTACCGGTATATTTCCCATCTACCACTTCAGCATTGGTGGCAATAATTTCAGTAATACCAAATTCACGGAAAATCGGTGCAGTAATAAAGTCAGAGGTTGCAGTAATGCCCACCAATTGATGCCCTGCATCCAAATGGCGCTGAATCGCTTTAAAGCCTTCAGGACGCATTTTTGGACGAATCACTTTTTGCATAAACAATTGATGCAATTGAGTTAAATACTCATTGTCATGTTGAGTTAAAAACTCAAATACAAATTCATTGTAAGCAATCGGATCCAATTGACCGGCTTTATAGTCTTCATAAAATTTGTCATTCATGGCACGATGATGCACCGGATCCACTAAACCTTCATTGACTAAAAACTCTCCCCAAGAGTGATCCGAGTCGGTATTGAGTAAGGTGTGGTCGAGATCAAACAGTGCCAATTTCATGAAAATACTCGTAAAAGCTGAAATTTAAGAAAAAATTTGTAAATCTATCTCGGCTAGTCGATAGAAATTCGTTAAGATCATAGCAGTTTTAACATTTTTAAACTTTGCTTTTTTCGCGTTGGAGATAGAAATAAAATTCCCCGCAAGCAAAGAGATAATTTACATATTTTTTAGGTAGCCAAATGATCGACTCTGAAGGTTTCCGACCCAATGTCGGGATCATTTTGGCAAACGACTCTGGACAAGTTTTATGGGCAAAACGCATTGGTCACAATGCATGGCAATTTCCCCAAGGCGGTATCCAACATGGAGAAACCCCGGAGCAAGCTCTTTACCGTGAGCTACGAGAAGAAGTTGGCTTATTGCCCGAGCATGTCCAAATCATAGCGCAAACTAAGGGTTGGCTGCGTTATCGTTTGCCGCATCGGTATATTCGCACCGATTCAGACCCTGTCTGTATTGGTCAAAAGCAAAAGTGGTTTTTACTCAAATTGACCGCTTCTGCACAACATATTCAGTTGAATCTTTCCGATCCACCTGAATTTGACCAATGGCAGTGGGTCAGTTATTGGTACCCACTCGGACAAGTGGTGAATTTTAAACGCGATGTATACCGCAAAGCCATGGTGGAGTTGTGTCAGCAACTGCCCATGCAAAATGCTTAAAAAAATCTGTGCGGATCTACAGATTTTTGGCATGGCACTTGTTATAAATAAAACTAAACTTTTTGCCTTGGATTAAGGGAGTAGATTTTATGTCGAATATGCAGCTGGACACCCTGCGACGTATTGTACAAGAGATTAATGCGTCTACCAGTTTGCATGAATCCCTCGACATCATGGTCAAACAGGTTGCTGAAGCAATGCATGTTGACGTCTGCTCTATTTATCTGCTTGATGAACGTAACGAACGTTATGTACTCATGGCCTCCAAAGGCTTAAAGCCTGAAGCTGTCGGTCAAGTGTCTTTGCAGACCAGTGAAGGTTTAGTGGGTTTAGTTGGGCAACGTGAAGAAATCGTCAACCTAGACGATGCACCCAGCCATGAACGCTATTTGTATTTATCTGAAACCGGTGAAGAGCTGTATAGTTCCTTCCTCGGTGTGCCGGTCATGTATCGCCGTAAGGTGATGGGCGTTTTGGTGGTACAAAACAAAGAGAAACAAGACTTCTCTGAAGCAGCAGAATCGTTTTTGGTCACACTGTGTGCCCAGCTCTCTGGTGTAATTGCTCACGCGCATGCGGTCGGTAATATCGATGTGTTTCGTAAAGCCAATAGTGGTGCCACCTACAAGACTTTCCAAGGGGTTGCAGGTTCGGGCGGCATTGCCTTGGGGCGTGCTGTCATTCTATACCCACCTGCTGACTTATCGGCAGTGCCGGATCGTGAAGCCGATGACATTAGCGAGGAGCTGCAACTGCTCGAACGTGCCATTGCTGCGGTGCGTGAAGAAATCCAAGCTTTAGATGACAAAATGCAAGATGCCTTAATGGCTGAAGAGCGTGCTTTATTTAGCGTGTTCCTACGCATGCTAGATGCCAATGCCCTGCCTGCTGAAATTGAAGCAGAAATTCGCGATGGCAATTGGGCACAAGGCGCGGTGCGTTTAGTGATTGAAAAACATATCGCCTTATTTGCGCAAATGGAAGATGAATATTTGCGTGAACGTGTTGCCGATCTCAAAGATTTGGGCCGACGCATTTTGGCCTTTTTACAAGAAGCTGATGCCAGCCACCGTGAAATTACCGATGAAAGTATTTTAATTGGGGAAGAGATTTCCACGGCGGCGTTGGTTGAATTGCCAGTCGATAAAATTGCTGCGATTGTCACCACCGAAGGCGCAATGAACTCGCATATGGTGATTGTGGCGCGTGCCCTTGCCATCCCTACAGTCGTGGGGGTCACTGAGCTGCCCATTAATACCCTCGATGATGTGGAAATGATTGTTGATGCCCATCAAGGTCGGGTGTTTATTAATCCGCCGCGTCGTCTACGTACCCGCTATAAAGAAATTCAAAAAGAAGAAGAGCTCATAGCGAAAGACTTACGCCAATATGAAACTAAAGATGCGGTAACGCCAGATGGTGTTGCGGTGCGCTTATATGTCAATACTGGTCTAATGATTGATGTAGTACGTGGGGTACAACGGGGTGCTAAGGGTGTGGGGCTGTATCGCTCTGAAATTCCATTTATGCTGCGCGATCGTTTCCCTGGTGAAGAAGAACAACGCATTATTTACCGTCAGCAGCTGAGTCATTTTGCCAACAAACCTGTGGTCATGCGTACCCTTGATATTGGTGCCGACAAAGATTTGCCTTACTTCTCAATTGAAGAAGAAAACTCAGCCCTCGGTTGGCGTGGTATTCGTTTTACCCTTGATCACCCGGAAATTTTCTCTTCACAAATTCGCGCCATGCTCAAGGCCAGTATTGGGCTCAACAATTTACACATCTTATTGCCCATGGTCACTAGCGTGAGTGAAGTCGAAGAAGCGCTATATTTATTGGATCGTGATTGGCATGCAGTGCAAGAAGAAGAACAGGTCAAAATCGTTAAGCCCAAAATTGGGATTATGGTCGAGGTACCAAGTGTACTGTTACAAATTGAAGAGTTTGCCGAATTGGTGGACTTCTTCTCCGTCGGCTCGAATGACTTAACCCAGTATTTGTTGGCGGTCGATCGTAATAACCCACGCGTGGCCAATGTCTATTCGCACTTCCACCCTTCAGTGTTACGTGCTTTAAGCAACTTGGTTAAAACCTGTCATAAGTACAATAAGCCGGTGAGTTTATGTGGTGAGATGGCCGGTGATCCGTTGTCTGCTATTTTACTGATGGCGATGGGCTTTAATACCTTGTCCATGAGCTCAAGCAATATTCTGCGGGTGCGTAAAGCGATTTGTCATATTCCTATGAGCGATGCCGAACAAATCTTAGCGCAAGTGCTCAAAATGAGTAATCCCTTAATGGTGAAAAGTTGGGTTGAGTATTATTTTAAAACCCATGGCTTGGCCGATATGGTGAAAACCAATCGTTTGGTTGGCGCTTAAGCCGCCATAAAAAAAGGGAGATAATCATTCGAATATCCCCCCTTTTTGTGCTTCGTATAACCACGTTTTGCATTTTTCTTGCGGTCTACAAACACTTGGCTTTTGTTGACCTCATGCATATGTTTCGCCACAAAATTATGTACTATAACTTCAGGCTGTTGTTTCTTGGCCATGCTCGTTCCTCAACGCTGTTCAATAATTAAGTTACCCCTTTAGCATGGGGTGTATTGTGCTCAATTTCAAGCCTGTTTTCCTGTAAATTTCGCCTTTAACTACGCCATTACACAATGCCAAATACTGCGCGCTTTTATCCTCATAACAAACAATGTTTGGCACTTTTTTCAGCTTAATTCTGCAAAAAAAGAGGTGTAAGACACATTTCAAATCTTAAATTAAATTAATAAATTTCATCTATTTAATACAAAAATATAATCTATTTGTAAGTTGATCTATAAAGATTTACATTAGTTCATAACCTAGCACAAACAAGGGCTTAAAAAAGTTTGAGCACTTCATGCTTTTGCATGTATTAACAAAATACGTGCTGTTTGTGGCTTTAAAAGATGCTATTGCTTAAGGCAGAGCAATTTTTCCATCTCATGATGATAATAATGGAGAGACAACAATGAGCGACGACATCAAAAAATGTCCAGTCACCCACTTAACGACTGCATTTGGGGCACCGGTTGCCAATAACCAAGACAGTCTAACGGCAGGTGCACGCGGTCCGCTTTTAGCCCAAGATTTATGGCTGAATGAAAAGCTTGCTAACTTTGTACGTGAAGTGATTCCTGAACGTCGTATGCATGCTAAAGGTTCAGGTGCATTTGGTACATTTACCGTAACGCACGACATTAGCCAATATACGCGCGCTAAACTGTTCTCTGAGATTGGCAAAAAAACTGAAATGTTTGCACGCTTTACCACTGTTGCAGGTGAACGTGGTGCAGCAGATGCCGAACGTGACATTCGTGGTTTCGCACTTAAATTTTATACCGAAGAAGGCAACTGGGATATGGTGGGGAATAACACCCCTGTGTTCTTCTTACGTGACCCACGTAAATTCCCGGATTTAAACAAAGCAGTTAAGCGCGACCCAAAAACCAACTTACGTAGCGCCACGTATAACTGGGACTTTTGGACTTTATTACCCGAAGCGTTCCACCAAGTCACCATTGTGATGTCAGATCGCGGTATTCCTGCAAGCTACCGTCATATGCATGGTTTTGGCAGCCATACCTATAGCTTCATTAACTCAAACAATGAGCGTTTCTGGGTTAAATTCCATTTTAAAACGCAACAAGGCATTAAAAACTTAACGGATGCTGAAGCAGAAGCGATCATTGGTAAAGACCGTGAAAGTCATCAAAAAGACTTGTTCGATGCCATTGAAAAAGGCGACTTCCCGAAATGGACCATGTACGTTCAGGTGATGCCAGAAACAGATGCTGAAAAAGTGCCTTATCACCCATTTGACCTCACCAAAGTATGGCCACATGCTGATTATCCACTGATTGAAGTGGGTGAATTTGAACTGAATAAAAATTCAGAAAACTTCTTCTTAGATGTCGAACAATCTGCCTTCGCGCCAAGTAACTTGGTACCCGGCATTGGTGCATCACCCGACAAAATGCTTCAAGCCCGACTGTTTAACTATGCAGATGCACAGCGCTATCGTTTAGGGGTCAACTACCAACAAATTCCGGTCAATGCTGCCCGTTGTCCTGTGATGTCGAATCATCGTGATGGTCAAGGCCGTGTTGATGCCAATTATGGTGGTCTGCCACACTATGAGCCAAATAGCTTTGGTCAATGGAAAGAACAGCCTGAGTATCAAGAACCACCACTGAAAATTAGCGGTGATGCCGATTACTGGAATTTCCGTGAAGATGATGCAGATTACTTCAGCCAACCGCGCGCGCTGTTTAATCTTATGAACGACGAACAGAAGCAAGCCCTATTTAACAATACCGCCGCAGGTATGGGTGATGCGCTTGATTTCATTAAGTATCGTCATATTCGCAATTGCTATGCATGTGATCCTGCCTACGGCGAAGGGGTGGCGAAAGCCCTTGGTCTGACCGTTGCAGATGCACAAGCTGCTCGTGCAACTGATCCAGCTCAAGGTCATCCAGGTTTCCTCTAAGGATGCTCAATAAAAAAACCGCCTTCAAGGCGGTTTTTTTATACAATCATTTTTTTGCCTTCATGTAAGCAATAGAAGGGGTTTATTAATTTTGAAGTATGTCGCATCACCCGTTGTAATTCTTGCTCAGGTTGCTCACGCGCTTCTTCGGTAATTTGAAAACTGCGATAGCGCATGGCAATCGAACACTTAGAGTGTAAGTCTTGATGCGCTTGGTAGGCATCTTCAGGGCTTAAGTGTAAGTCACGCATCAGCTCACGTGGTGCATATCCCCCGATCGGCAGTAAAGCCACCCTTGGTGCACCTAAACGTTGGTAAATGGCTTTAAAATGGGGGGAATACCCAGTATCACCCGCAAAGAAGCAGTAATCTTGTTGATGCTTAATTGCAAAGCCGCCCCATAAAGCACGATTATGATCTCGTAGCCCGCGTCCTGAGCTGTGCTGGGCTGGCAAGTACACAATTTTAAATTCGCCTAAGCCTTCCCATTGCCACCAGTCTAACTCGATGACATTAAAGTGCTTCGGGAGATACCAGGCATTGCCTAAACCAGTGAAAATTGGCATAGCAAAGCGTTCATTGAGCCAAGTTAAGCTGGCCAAATCCATATGATCATAATGATTATGACTCAGCAGCACCGCATCTATAGGCGGTAATTCCTCTAACGCAATGCCCGCAGGACAAAACCGACGCGTCCCCCGCCCTTGGTGAGGCCCGGCATATTCAGCCCACATTGGGTCGGTCAGAAAATTATACGGGCCAATTTGAATCAGAAAAGTTGCATGACCAATAAACCACACCTTCCAATCATCAAGTAAAACTTCAGGGCGCTCTCGAGGTACCAAGCGATTGGAAGTATGCTGTGCAGTGGCCAGACCATTTGCCCATGGCTGTGCCTTAGACTTAAACAGCCACTTGAGTAGCATCCGCTGCTGTAGCTGATCCCGTGCCCCCGGATTGAAGAATATACTGCCGTCATAATGATTAGAATTTAAGTATTCAAATGATGGCTTACGCCATGTATGTGACCAACATGGCGCTGTGGGCAATTGAAACGTATATTTAGTAAGATCTGGTTTCATGTCATCCAAGTTCTAGGCATGTTTTAGACCAACAACAATAAATCGCTGTCCCTGAAAGATTTTTTTAAGCGTCAAGTTCAAATGGCATGGGGTTATGAGTTTTTAGGCCTTACATGGTCATTTATATTTTGTTCTGTTTCTATCTTAGCGATATCCGTCCTAAAGTGAAGGGCTATTTTGTTGAGTTATTTAAACCAAAAAAAGGAGCCGAAGCTCCTTTACCATATTTACTTAAAATTAAGGCTTAGAAAAATACTGCTCACGCCACTCTTTAAAGAAATACATCACAATGCCGAGCATCACCACCACAATCCCCACAAAAGCATTTGGGCTAATTTGCTCACTATTTAAAGTTGCACCTAGCACCAAGGCAATAATGGGCGTCATCACATTGCTTAACGATACTGTTGATGCAGCCAAACGACGAATCAGCCAGAAGTAACACAGCATCGCCACAATAGACGACAAAATCATGGTAAATAAGAAGCCGATGATGGCATGCGTGCTGGGTAACTCGGTTGGGAAATGTTGCCAAATAAATGGAATTAAAAACAGTGAGCCTAAAGCCGACACCAACAATGAACCTGTCGCTTGTGACATCGGTTTGAGTGGTGCATTAATTTGTTTGACCCAAAAGATCGAGCTGATATAAGACACCATGCTAATCAGCATCAAGACCACACCCCAAGGATTGACTTTACTGTCTGCCGATTCTAAAAAGACAAAACTTAAGCCGCCCACAGCAACCGCCATACCGAGCCATTGCAACCACACCAATTTATGGGTCTTTAAAATTACATGACCAATCAAACCTGCAATCAGCGGTGAGAAGCCAAAAATCAGCGCCATAAGACCTGAAGTCAGGTAATTGGCTGCTAGATAAATAAAGAGCTGTGCACCAATTAAATTCAGACTCCCTGCCACATAACTTTTTAGTGAGGTTTGATCAAAAGGCAATGGATTACGCATGATGGCAAGCAGCGCCAAAGCAATGACACAGGCACCAAAATAACGAATCACCAACACCCACATCGGATGCACTTCGGCTACGCTCCACACAATGGCAAGTGGGGTTGCAGCCCAAATCAGTACAAGCAGGGCGTAAATGCTTGCGGTGACAATCATGGGAGAAGAATTTGAGTTCATAGGCAGCTCAGTCTTAGCGTTATACTTTTTACAGGCACATAAAAAAGCAGACCTAGGTTGCCCGAGGTCTGCCCTTTCGTAAACCGAAAATTACTTCACGAGTTTACGAAGATCTTGAGTCAGATCCAAATATTTGTCTGCTTCAAATGCTGCATTTTTGCTAATCAGCTTTTTCAAGTGACGCATTTCTTTCGCCGCATTGACGGTAATACCACCAACGATCACGCCATCCGTTACACCGAATAACACGAACGATGATTCTGTACGAAGTTCAGGATTGATCTCGCCACGAACTTGCCATTCAGCCGCTGCCATATCACCCACGAATTGGTAGTTAATCGACAACTGGTCTGTCCAGAACCATGCAGGGTTTGCCACAGGATGCTCAACATTCATGATGTGACGCGCAAAGATACCTGCTTGCAGGTTGGCATTTTCCCACGTTTCTACACGACGGAATTCACCATCTGCACGAAGCTGCGTTGCCACGTCGCCTGCTGCATAAATGTCAGCATTTGAGGTTTGGCAGTTTTCATTCACTTTAATCGCGAAATCAACATCTAAGCCTGCTTCAACTGCAAGTTGTGCATTTGGCACGATACCAATACCGTACACTACAGCATCCGCACGAAGCTCTTCGCCGTTTGCTAAAGTTACAACAACTTCTTCGCCGTCCAATTTGCAATCTGCAATTGAAGTCGACAAACGAACGTCTACGCCCGCAAGTTGTTGCTGAGCAAGTAAGAATTCGCTCAGTACGCGTGGTGATGAACGACCCATCACCATTGGACCCATTTCGATCACGGTTACGTCACATTCTTTGTAACGTGCAGATGATGCAAGCTCAAGACCAATCACGCCACCACCAATAAGGATGATACGTTGACCTTTTTGCAATACAGGCACAAGTGCTTGTGAATCTTCAAGATCACGAAGCGTGTAAACGTGTTTACCGAGCGCATCGAAGTTTGGAAGACGACGTGCTGCACCACCTGTTGCAAGCAACAATTTGTCATAAGCAACAACGTCACCGTTTTGAAGTTCAACCGTTTTCGCAGTCGCGTCAATTTTTTGTACGCCATTGCCACGGATGGTTTCAACGCCAAGTTCTGCCAGTTTTTCTTCTGACAAAATTTCGATCTTGGTTTCTTCAGGTTTTAAAATCACGTCTTTAGATAAAGGTGGACGTTCATAAGGAAGATGTGTTTCATCACCGATCAGGATGATTTTACCTTCATATTTGTTGCCACGAAGTTCTAAAATTGCGCTTGCGCCTGCTTGACCAGCACCAACAATGACGACAGTTTCGATGTTGCTCATATTACTCTTAACCTTTTAACTCTGCAGATACGATGCCGAAGCCCGCAATCCATTCACTGATGTCTTCATAGCAGTGGGTTGTCATGTCGTATTCGCCCATTTCACTTAAAGCTGCAAATGCCGCCATCCATGAACGCACTTCTTGACCACCACGACCACCGTCACGACGAATTTCTGCTTCTGTCATCGCTTCCATAGCAGCGAAATCAGCATTCTTGAAGGTTTCAAGCAATGCGATATCCCACTCAGGGCTTAGCGGTACAGCAACAGAGGTATCCCCTGCAGCCAATTTTTGGCCTACAGCGATGATTTTCGCTTGACGCGCATTACGTGCTTCTTCAGTTGGGTTACGACCAGCAATCAAGAACTCTTCCACTTCTGGTGGAACTGAACCCATTTGCGGTGTTGGTGGATCGTGTGAAAGACCACCCGTGCCTAGAATCAGTACACGCTCGTTTTCAAGATTTAAAGACTTGATAAATTGACCTACAGCACGGCCCAAAGCGATGGTACGCTTGGTGGTTGGCATCGGTGCTGCAGCGCCATTAATGAAAATTGGAATCGTTGGGTAACGATCGAGTTTGCCACCACATAAGAAATGTAGCGGTTGAGTCACGCCATGGTCAGCCTGCATACGGTATGAATACGATACATCGACACCTTCATCCAACACACGACGCACTAAATTAATCGCCGTTTCTTCTGGCACATCAATTTTGTTGTCGATTTTACCGTAGTCCCAATCCCCTGCTGCTGTTGCGCGAATACCTACGCAGAAACTTGGCATCAAGTCATAGAAGAAACCATTGAAATGGTCTGGGCCAAAGGTAATGATGAGGGTTGGATCGTATGCTGCAACTTCCGCAGATAGCTTGTCAAAAGCATCACGTACTTTTTGTTCTTGTGCTTGATCTTGCGGTGTAGCAAATTCCATTAAAGGACTGTGCGATGCACAAATAAGTTTAACGGCCATGAGAGACTCCTAAACGGAAGGCAGCCATAAGGCTGCCAAAGGTAAGTTCGTAATCGTTGTTAGATTTCGTCGAAGAAACCAGCACGTGGTTGACGCAAACCGCGAATACCCAATCCACATTCAGCGTTAATTAAAACACCTGTCAGTGGACGGTTATTGGCACGTGACGCCAACAGCACGTAAGAACCGGTCATATCTTCAGGTTCAGGTAAGAAGTTCAGTGGCATACCACGGGCAATCTTCTCTGGATCACGTGCATCAAGTAAACCTAAGTTTTCTTGACCCAGTGACGCAGCACCTTTGATGTTGACATTCATACCTGATGGTGCAACGGCATTTACGCGTACTTTTGGTGCAAGTTCGTAAGCCAATTCTTTCATGATCCCAACACCCGCATGCTTAGATGCAGTGTAAACAGGACCACCACCTGCAGAGTATAATGCCGAGTTAGATAAAGTGAAGATAATTGAACCTTCAGATTTTACTAACTCATCAAGGGCAGCTTTAGCACCTAAGATCAGTGATTTGGTGTTAATGCCCATAATCTCATCAAAGGCTTTTTCAAGTTGCTCGCCTGAGGTATTGACGATATCTGCATAATGATCCCAGATACCGGCATTGCCCACGAAGCAGTCAAGCTTACCAAAACGTTCAACTGTTGCTTGAACAGCACGGACGTTATCTGCATAGCTGGCTACATCACCTTCAATTGCAAGAACTTGACCACCAAAGTGTTCATTCAATGCATCGACTTTGGCCTTTGAACGTTGAAGAACGGCAACTTGTGCACCTTCCTCAATAAAACGCTCGACCAATGCCCAGCCTAGACCTGAACCACCACCTGTGATCAGTGCAACTTCGCCTTGTAGCCAACCCATGATTACTCTCCTGCCATCTCTACGTATAACGCGCCATCTTCAATCACTACTGGGAAAGTCTTGATTGGATCAGTCGCTGGTAAGCATAGTGCTTCGCCTGTTTTTAAACAGAAACGCGCTGAATGCAATGGACACTCTACAGTGCCATCATCTTCAAGGTAACCTTCTGACATAGAAGCGTTACCGTGGCTGCATTTATCGTTCATTGCGAAGAATTCGCCGCCATTGTTAAATACTGCAAGGGCATCAATACCGTTAACACCGCAGTCTACTTTTAGCGCTTCGCCTTCGTCTAATTCGTCAACTTGACAAACAAAAATCTTATTCATTAGAAGAACACACTCAGGTTGTGAGAGTTGTAGGTAACTTGGTCAAGCGTGATCTTACGGTTGAAGATTTGGAAGCCGAGGCCGCCTTCAACTTTACGAACTTTGTCATGACGTTTACCACAGTAAATGACCACGTCTTTCTCTTTTTGCGTACGATATAGGAGATAAGTTACGTACACGTCGTATTCGCCTTCAACCTCAGTAGGCTCAACAATCACGTTGGATACCATGTGTGTGGTACGTGATGGAGGCTCTTCAGCCCAAGCCATGCCTGTTTCAAGACGAGCAACACGACGCTCTAAAAGATCTTTCGTATCGTTGAATACCCAAGTTGTAGGCGGTTCAACTGAACGACGACGGTCACGTGTTTGTGCGTTTGGTGTGGTACGTAGCGTATAAGAAATATCTTCAGCTAATGTATCTAACCAATCGCGGAATTTCCAATCGTCCAGCAATTTTGCTTCACGATAGAGGAACTGACTAATTTGGTGATGAAGTTCTAAGCTGATTTGACTCATTTCATAAGCTCCTTCTCATATTCGTCAGCTGCTTTTTCCACGTCTTCCCATTTTTCATGGATCAATAAATCTGCCCAGCGGCGGTACATACCACGTGCTGCGGTTTCAGAGAAAATGTAGTTGGTGATACCCGGGATACCATCTTCACGTACTTTTTCGTTGCCTTTACCCATTTCCATAATGAGTTTGTTTTGACGTGCTTTATAACCACGTAAAACTTTTTGGATCTCAATCCAGTTCTCAGAGTCATCTTGCTCTAGGAAACCAGCAGGACCAAAGGCACGTGTTGCAGAACGTTCAAATGCTTCTTTCACTTCTTGAGATGCTTCAGCGTCAGCAATACAGAATGCCCACACTTCAGTTTTGTTTGGACCACGTGGGTGCCATACGCGAAGTGTTGCCGTACCGTTTAACCAAGACATGGTTGGGAACATGGTGTTGTGACCTGCAAGACGCAGTGCACGTGTTTCACCAAGACGTTCTTTTACTTCTTCGTATGTTTCGCGGAAGTAATTCGCAACTTCACCATCTACCCAAACGTTTGCATCTGGTTTTTCTGTGAAGAAGAAGCCTGAACCATGGCCACGTGAACCGTACTGGATCGCGTCTTTCGCTGTTTCCCATACTGGACGAGCTGTTTGTGCAGCGCCTAATTTCTTAGAACCTTCGTCATCTGGTTTCGCGCCAAGCACTTGGATCGCAGAAGCATGAGAGAACAATGCGTGATATTGGTCAGATGCAAACTGTTCAGCTGCAAATTTCCAGTTACACTCGATTTCCCACTTGTGTACACCACCGATGATTTCAGTACCACCTGGACGACGGTCAATTACGCCATCTAAGTACCATGCGATATCACCCATGTATTCGATCAAGTCAGGGGTTGTTTCATCCCAGCAACCGAAGATTAAGCCTTTGTAAGACTCAACGCGGTTGACTTCAACGAGACCCCATTGCTCTTTACACGCGCCATGTGGGAATGCACGTTCTTCAAGCGGAATATCTTTTAATGAACCATCGATACCGTAAGACCAACCGTGGTATGGGCAAGTGAACGCACGGGTATTACCACAGTCTGCGAAGCTCACACGCATAGAACGGTGACGGCATTGGTTTAAGAATGCTTTGATCGAGCCGTCTTTTTGACGTGCCACGATGATTGGATCTTCACCCATATAGGTATTGAAGAAGTCACCCGCCTTTGGAATTTGGCTTTCGTGACAAAGGAACAACCATGTACGACCGAACACACGTTCGAGTTCTAATTCATAGATGTCAGGATCAGTATAGATAGATGGCGTAACACGACCATTTTGTGCATCGACTAAAGCGTCGATTTCGCGCACATCAATTTTTCCGCTCATGAAAAGTTCTCCTGTGTCCGGTAACGGCACAAAAAGTAATAGACTCAACTGAACACGATAATGGTTTTTTAGGTGGGCTTAGTGAAATATTTTTTTTGTTTTAATTAAGATATTTTACAGATTATTATTCTTTGTGAATATTTAATTAAAACACTAAATTAAGAATAAAGTGTATTTATTTACTAAATAGTAGAATCATCTTCACCTCATAGTTGTTTATAGATTATACTCAGCACAAATTATAGTAATACATTTTTTGGATTACTCTTTTGGATTGGGAATATGGAATTACGACACCTTCGCTATTTTATTACCGTGGCTGAAGAACTCAACTTTAGTAAAGCGGCATTAAAACTGTATACAGCTCAACCTTCTCTAAGCCAGCAAATTAAAGACTTAGAAGAAGATGTTGGGGTTAAACTGTTGCACCGTACTAAACGTAAAGTGGAACTCACCGAAGAAGGGGCCGTATTCTTAGAACAAGCCCGTCTAACCTTAGCTCAAGCAGATAAAGCCGTGGCTATGGCACGTCAAGTGTCACAAGCCAAACAGCAAATGTTACGCATTGGTTTTGTGCCTGTTGCAGAGATGAAAATCTTCCCGTATGTGCTTCCAAACCTGCGTGTTCAAAGCCCTGATTTGAAAATTGAATTGCTGAGCATGAATAACTCAGATCAGAGTAAAGCGATTAAAAAAGGTGAATTAGATATCACTTTTACCCGCCAAAGCTTGCAAAGTGATGAAATTGAAAGCCAATTCGTATTACGTGAACCGCTCATCTTCATTTTACCTAAAGATCATCCTTTAGCAAAATATGAGCGAATTCCTGTTAAAGCATTGAATGGTATTGATTTTATTATTCCAGCTGCGGAGCAATCACAAACGCTACACAACCTGATTTTAGAATTTGCCAAAGCCAATCAAATTGAACTCAATATCGTACAAAAAGCCGATAACATTCTGTTTAACATTAACTCCATTGGCATGGGTTTAGGTTGCACGATTTTACCGGGTTATATCGCGCCATTGACCATGAGTAATACTGTGATTCGCCCGCTAGATGTGGAACTTCCACATCTCGATTTATATGTCAGCCATCGCAAGCAAAGCAGTTCTGTGGCGGTGAGCAAATTTATGGAATTGCTCACACGCGTATTTTATCTCGGCTTCTCTCGCGAAGCAGAATAACAGCCGCAGATCCATCAGTGACGTTTGAACTGATGAGCAGTATGCAGCATGATGATGTCTTAAATGCATCATCGTGCTTTTTTTTGCTGCATAATTCGCTTAAATATTCACCACATTAGACTTAAGTCTATAGCGATTTATTGATTAAAAAAAGAAATTTAAGTCAAAATAATACATGAACAAAAGTTTAGCATGGCCAAATCTGTAGTTTTTCTATGCAATGAAAGTCTCAATTGATCAGGCATTGCCCTCCATGTGAATCTCAGTGTCGCTAAAATTGGCAGAAGAAAATGGAAGTTGAGTCTATTTTCTCTTATTATTGAGAATAATAATCATTTAATTTAATAAAGTCAAAAGCTTTCACATAAAAAAGGATGGCCTATGCCATCCTTTTTTTGACTGATTCTAGACGCTTATTTTACGCCATGAACTGCCAAGTAGTTTTTAATCACAGTGTTGAATTCTTCTGCTTTTTCAACTTGTGACCAGTGACCACATTGGCTGAAGATGTGCGCATCTGCATTTGGAACCACGTTTAAGATGTCCCAAGTACGTGATACTGGAATCACCACGTCTTGTGTACCAT
Organism: Bacteroidaceae bacterium; assembly: GCA_963599285.1. Classification (GTDB taxonomy): domain Bacteria; phylum Pseudomonadota; class Gammaproteobacteria; order Pseudomonadales; family Moraxellaceae; genus Acinetobacter. The sequence goes on from CAVBYE010000015.1 coordinate 21,528, forward strand.
GAATAAGTAGTACAGGAACTGTGATGTCTTTCATTTTGTCGAAATCAAGTGGGAATTCGAAGCGATCACGGTCACGCGCGCCAACAACATCCATCAAACGGTTTGATGCATAGTCATTTGCAGCTGATTCATAACGTACTTTGACCAGTTCGTCTGTGATCAAGTCTTTATTTACCACGAACATAGAAAGTGTTTTCTTCACACCTTCAACTGTAAGGACTGGGTTTGCATGTGCTTTAAGCGCAGCAGTTTGTACCGCACCGCCCGTACCCATAGATACGATACCCAAAATACGCTCTGGATAGTCAATTGCCATTTGGAACGCTAACCAACCGCCCAAAGAGTTACCCACTAACCATGTTTTTTCAATGCCTAAAGCATCTAAAGTACGTACTGCATGATCAACCCAAGCACGAATACCATAAGCTGTGTTTGGTGCAACAACAGTTTGACCATAACCGATGGTATCAATTGCGATACAACGTGCTTGTTCACCAATTTGTGGTAGGTTTAACCACCAGTTTGCAGCAGCAGATACACCTGTACCTGAACCATGTAAGAATAGAATTGGCGTACCTTCACCAATTTCGTGGTAATGGGTTAACTCGCCTTCAGCAGTTTCAATCCATTTGTCTTCTAAGCCAAAGAACGGATCAGTTGTGTATTCAGGGATTTGAACAGTGCTCATACATATTCCTCGTATCGCATTAAGCTTGGCTGCGCCTGCCTCTAGACAGTACACATGCACGGTTAATTCTTTGAAATTTTCAATCTTTACCCCTCACATATTACCTGTTCATTGCGCTAAAACTGATATAAATTTACGATCAAATCGTATAAAAAAACGATAATACAAGTTATTGTTTTATAAAGTATTTAAGTCAATATTGGCTTTTTTTATGCGCATCGCCCGCTAAAAATAAAAAAGAGCAGCCTCAGCTGCCCTTTTTTTCAATTGATTTTAAAACTTATAAGTATAGGTTGTTGCAACACGATACTCTTGTAAATCTGACTTATAGTCAAAGTCAGCATCAATATACATCGCCTGTACACCCAAGCCTTTAAGTTTACCTTCAGGCACAGTGTAATTAACAATAGCATTGAACTCTTCAGAGTCTTGGTCTTGTTTTGCACCTACAGTGGCATCTTTGCCCATCATATATACCGCAGTTGCAGATAAACCTTTTGCACCTAAGCCAGAAAAATCATAACCATAAGTGAAACCCAATGACTTTTCATCTGGATTGGTAAAGGTCGCTACACCCCAGTTCACGAGGTAGGGTTGTGGTACCCAGCCGCCTAAAGTTGGGAAGCTGTTATCACCCATCATCTGTTGATAACCCAAACCAAATGTATGTGCACCATGATTCACTTTGGCACCAACCGATACGGCTTGGTTATCAATCTTGCCATAGCGCTTGTCACCTGAGTCTGAGTTGTCAAAGTAACGCACGTGGCTGGTGAGTTTGCTGTTTTGACCCAATGCTGTGTTGTAGTTTAGACCCAAGTAGTGTTGTTGATAAATGTCTTGCACATCCGCGTACCAATAACTCGCACCCACTGCTGCTGTCACTTGATGATCAATACCTGCAATCCACATCCCGTCTGCTGCTGCACCATCGTCAAATTGAGGCGGGGCAAATTTGGTTAAATCGCGGAATTGATTGTCATAGCGGTTGTTAATCCCGTCAATGTAGGCCAAGGTCAGTTTGGTATCAATCAAATCTTTAGATTCTAACCAAGCGCCGCTATAAGTCGTCAGCAATTGACGCGATGGATCGAACACCAAAACCGGTGATACAGGTAAGATTTCACCGACTTTTAATTCAGTTTGTGACACTTTTGCTTTTAAAGTCGCACCCACTTTACCAAAGTTGTCTTTTGATTGTTGACCATCATGCGGCAATATCCAATCTGGGTTTTTATCACGACCATTTAATTTAAAGGCATGTTGAACCAAGACATCGGCACCCACTTGAATGCCTGCACCAATATCGTGATAGCCTGATTTAGCATCTAAAGTAATGCCTTGTGACCAACTGCCCCAGTTATTTTGTGGCTGATCCTTAATTTGACGATCTAAATAAAAATTTTTAAATTTGAGTTGTACTTGGCTATCGTCAATAAAATCTGCATGTGCAACTGTTGTTCCCAACATTGCAGTAGCAACACAGATGGCTGTCCATAAAGATTGGCGACGCATGGCTACATTCCTAACACTTGAATTACGCTTGTAGGCATAATGCAAAACTCTGTCACACAAAAATATCCGACTACAGTAGTAACTGATGCTGCTTTTTTTTCACATCATCACACTCACGCCAAAGTAGTTAAGAGCTTTCAGCAATAAGTGATTCGGTTTTTTTGAGCAAATGCTCAATTTAAATCTATGTTCAATATCAGTTTTTCCCATTTTTTTATTTTTCTATTTTTTTTCTTAGTTTTATTGATTGTTATTAAGTTTAAAACCCAAACAGTACTGTTGAGTTTTAAAACAATAATTATTGATTAAAGCAATGACTTGATATTTTTTATCTATGAATTATATGGGAGCAAAAAAAAGCGCCCTTTCGGACGCTTTTTTAAAACTTACGTTTTAACAATTAAGCTTGCAGCTCACGTGCTTTCGCCATTGTTAATGCCAAGTCTTCGATCATGTCTTCTTGACCACCAACCGTACCACGGCGACCAAGTTCCATTAAGATTTCACGCGCAGATACGCCATATTTCGCTTCAGCACGTTTCGCGAACAATAGGAATGAAGAGTAAACACCCGCATAACCTAAAGTTGCTGCATCACGGTCTGCACGAATTGGGTTGTGCATCATTGGAATCACAAGATCTTCAGCAACGTCTTGTACTTTGAACAAGTCAACGCCAGTATCCATACCCATACGGTTTGCAACAGCGATGAATAATTCAAGTGGTGTGTTACCCGCACCCGCACCAAGACCTGCAGATGCAAGATCGACACGTACCGCACCTGCTTGAACAGCAGCAACAGTATTTGATACACCCATACCTAAGTTATGGTGACCGTGGAAACCGAGCTCAATGCTTGGGTCTAAGTGTTGACGTAAGTGACCAACGCGGTCAAGCACGTCTTGAGGAAGCATGTAACCTGCTGAGTCTGTTACATAGATACAGTTTGCACCGTAAGACACCATCTTGTTTGCTTCTTCAAGCAATTTTTCAGGAGATGCCATGTGAGCCAACATTAAGAAGCCCACTGTGTCCATGTCTAACTTACGTGCAGCAGTAATGTGCTGTTCAGAACAGTCTGCTTCTGTACAGTGAGTTGCAACACGAATCGTTGATACACCAATTTCGTGCGCCATTTTTAAATGGTCAACCGTACCGATACCAGGAAGAAGCAATGCAGATACTTTTGCATTTTTCATACGTGGCACAACAGCAGATAAATATTCTTCGTCAGTTGCAGCAGCAAAACCGTAGTTGACTGATGAACCGCCAAGGCCGTCACCGTGAGTCACTTCAATTAAAGGTACGCCTGCATCATCAAGTGCTGTTGAAATCGCAATCATTTGCTCAACAGTGGTTTGATGGCGCTGTGGGTGCATACCATCACGTAAAGTCATATCATGAACAATAATCTTAGACATGAGGTTGCTCCTTAAACTTCTGCTGCATTAAAAACGTGTTCAGCAAACATTTCTGCAGTACGTGCAGCTGCTGCTGTCATGATGTCAAGGTTACCTGCGTATTTCGGCAAGAAGTCACCTAAACCTTCTACTTCAAGGAAGATAGACACACGGTTACCGTCAAAAATAGGACCGTTTACAAGTTTGTAACCTGGTACATATTTTTGAACTTCTTTAATCATCGCGTGAACTGATTCAGTGATCGCAGCTTGATCTGGCTCACCTTCCACTAAGCAATGTACTGTGTCACGCATCATCAATGGTGGCTCAGCAGGGTTGATGATGATGATCGCTTTACCTTGTTTCGCGCCACCCACTTTTTCAATTGCACCCGCAGTTGTACGTGTGAATTCGTCGATGTTTTTACGCGTACCAGGACCTACAGACTTTGTAGATACTGTTGCAATGATTTCGCCATATTCAACCGGTTGAACGCGAGAAACCGCAGCAACCATTGGAATTGTTGCCTGACCGCCACATGTCACCATGTTTACGTTTGGCACTTCGCCCGCTGCAAGCAATGCTTCTAAGTTCACTGGTGGTACGCAGAATGGACCTACCGCTGCAGGCGTTAAGTCAATCATCAGTACGCCAAGTTCGTTTAACTTGCGGCTGTTTTCAGCGTGTACATATGCAGATGTGGCATCAAATGCGATTTTGATGTCATCTTCAAGTACGTGAGGAAGTAAACCGTCTACACCTTCAGCTGTGGTTTTTAAACCCATTTTTGCTGCACGTGCAAGACCTTCAGATGTTGGGTCAATACCCACCATCCAAACTGGCTCTAACCATTCGCTACGTTGTAATTTGTAAAGTAAATCAGTACCGATGTTACCTGGACCGATCATTGCACATTTAATCTTTTTCATGAATGTACTCTCAATATTCTATTATTCAGCAGCGAATGCTGCTGTTACAGAACCAAAGCCTTCGATTTCAACTTTAAATTCATCACCCGGTTGCGCAACAACCATAGGACCAAGCGCACCTGTCAATACGATGTCACCTGCAAGCAATGGACGACCACGGCGTACCATTTCATCTGCAAGCCATACCGCAGCATTCATTGGGTTAGAAAGACATGCTTTACCCACACCTTGAGAAACCACTTCTTCACCGCGTGTCATGCTCATTTTGCAGTTCACAAGGTCAAGATTTTCAAGTTTCACAGGACGTGAACCCAATACAAACGCTGCAGAAGATGCGTTATCTGCTACTGTATCAATTAAGCTGATTTTCCAGTTTTCGATACGGCTGTCCACAACTTCTACCGCAGGCAGTGCATAGTCAGTTGCACTGATAATGTCTGCGTAGGTATGTTTTTCTTTGGTTAAGTCAGCTTTAAGCACCAATGCAATTTCAGCTTCAACTTTAGGTTGAATCAGCAAACCTGCAGGAATCGCTTCACCATCGCCATACGCCATATCAGCAAACAACATACCGAAGTCTGGAGAGTCCACACCCAATTGCTTTTGAACAGCAACTGAGGTTAAGCCAATTTTACGACCCACAAGGCGACGACCTTCAGCAATCGCACGTGTAGTGTTGGCTTCTTGAACGGCATAAGCGATATCTACATCCGCATTTTCGCCACCGAGTTGTGGACGAATAGGCGCAATCGCAGCTTGATTAATTTCAGCATCACGTAACGCTTGCGCAACGGATTCAACAACAGCAGAATTCGACATCAATGTTTCCTTAAACTGCAAAAATTGGACGTATACTGCTGACATCTTTCCCATACTTTTCAAGGCAGGTTTGGCTGAATGCTTTGTGAGATGACAACAGGTATATGTATAAACTAATTTAGCATCTGAAAAATGTAGGCTTTATGCCAATACTTATTTTATTTTTTACAATAGCTATAACCTATAAATATTTTTTATAATTTTTGTTTAAAATCAATTTATTATGATTTTAAAATTCGTAATATCAGCAATTTAAGTACTTAAACTTCAGGATTCATTTTCAGTTTAAGGCATGTTTTAGACTAAAAGATAACACCGCTGCCTTGACCCAAAGCAAACGCATAAAATATTGATTTTTTGCACCTTAGCGGATTTAAAGCCTGAATACAATTCAGCTGTCCTGTAATTGGCGCTAACTGACATAAAAATAGGCAGTGCTCGAGCGAGCGACTAGACAATGCTGTATTGCTGTAGTTGTGCGCGCAAAAACTGATGCAGCTCAGCCACAGAGTCAACAATTTTTAAGGGCTCAGCCTGCGCGAGTCTCTCGACGCTATGCACCCCATAACTTACCCCCACACGTGGCATGGCAATACGCTGTGCCATTTGTAAATCATATGAGCTATCTCCAACCATCATCGCTTGTTCGGCCGGTACGCCCGTCTGTGCCAAAATTTCTTCTAACATCAATGGATCTGGCTTGGATTTGGTTTCACTTGCAGCGCGGGTGGCCACAAATAAATCTTGGCTTTGGGTTTTCGTTAACACACGATCTAAGCCCTTACGGCTTTTGCCTGTGGCCACAGCAAGTTGGATTCCTTGTGCATGCAGATCTTGCAGCATCTCACTCACGCCAGCAAACCAAGCATCTTCATGCGAATGGGCAACATAATGATCTGAATAACATTGCAAAATTTCAGTATGCAGTTCAGGGACTGTAGGGAATAAGGTCTGTGCAACTTCAGGTAAACCTAAACCAATAATACTTTTGGCATCAGCATCGGTTAAAGGCTGATTAAATTGTTGGGCTGCAAACTGCAGACTTGCAACAATTTGCCCCACTGAATCAAATAAAGTGCCGTCCCAATCAAAAATGATCAGCTGTATCGGGTGAGTCATAATGCTTTCCTTAAATGATTCAGTGGTGACTATGGGCTTGTATCACTGTTGCAACAATCTGAATACATCTTTAAGCATACTGCTTTAAAACATGCATTCAGCTGCAACGACAGCGATCCAAAGCAACCAAAACTTATTCGTCGTCTGATGCAACAACCGGCTTATCGGCCTTTTGCGCACGTAATTGCGCCACAATACTTTGCATGTCTTCAGGCAATGGCGCTTCAATCACAGGATAACCCGGAATTTCTAAACGCATCGCATGTAAGCACAAACGACGTGGTTTTGGCCCTTTGTATTCAGTTTCATGACCATATTTCTCATCACCCACCAAAGGATGACCAATACTTAAACCATGCACACGAATCTGATGGGTACGACCTGACAACGGCGAAGCATGTACCAAAGTGGCATGCATAAAGCGTTCTTTGACATTCCACTGGGTTTTAGACGGTTTACCTTCAGTTGAAACACGTACACGGCGCTCGCCATTCGACAATTCATAACGGTGTAATGGCTGATCAATCAGTTGCTTGTCTAAAGCCACTTTACCCTTTACCACAGCCGCATAGGTCTTTTGAATTTTGTGTTCACGTAACATATCTTGTAAGGTTTTTAACACGCTACGTTTTTTCGAAATCATCACCAGACCCGAAGTATCACGGTCAATACGATGAATCAGTTCTAGGTATTTCTTACCACTTGCTGCACGTAAGCCTTCAATTAAGCCATACGCCACACCGCTACCGCCATGTACCGCAATACCAGCAGGCTTATTGACCACCATTAAGCCTTCATCTTCATAAATCACACGTGCAAGTAAGCTTTGTGCCACTTTGTCTGATACTGGTGCAGCCTCTTCTTTTTGTTCGAAGCGAATTGGTGCCACACGGACTTGATCACCAATTTTAAGTTTGGTTTCTGCTTTAATACGTTTCTTATTGACACGCACTTGGCCTTCACGAATTAAGCGGTAAATACGGCTTTTCGGCACGCCTTTAAGACGGGTAAATAAGAAATTATCAATACGCTGTCCGTCTTGATGTTCGTCAATTTCAAACCAAGTGACAGCTTGCCATTGTTGGGTAGAATTCATACAGTTGTTATGACCTAAAAAAATACTAAAATTGAATAAAAAATGTTCGGTTAGGCTATTCTTTTCACAAGAAAGATCAGTTTAGCCCATAGGCAGATGGTGCAAGGTTTGATATAGTCAGCGCACGGAAACCGCCGTAACTGAGTCGGAATTTAAACAAAAACCTGTTTTTAGGCTTTGTTCAATTAAATGAATCACTCAATTAGCTCGGAAAGGTCCCAAAAGAATATGCCAACGCCGAGGGCTTATTATATCGGCAAAACCTGCAAACTGTTGCGTTAATTTGTACCTCGGTACAGAAATCAGTTTGCCCGAAAAAATATGTCGCCAACCTTAGGTTGGTTTTTAAACGTAAACTGATACACATCAGATTCGTCGCCCCTGTACTATTTCAGGCTACAGCGTTTGATGCATTGGATCTGCACAATTTGTAAAGATACGACGTTCATTCCGTATCAAGACATTCTATCTAAAAAAGAGGGATGCTCTTCGAGCAATGTGACAGTGAAAGTTACTCATCCAATGCACCGCATGTCCGCCAGTGAAACATGCAGGATGACTTTAATCGTTTAAAGATTGAAGCCGTATTGCTTACCCATCAATACGAGAATCATACGCCTTAGCCAACCTATCTGGCAGGTTAAAAAAGCTTAGGAAAAAGCTAAGCATTGATCCGTGATGTTTTATAAGCAAATCGCGACTTTGTGCTGTGTGTCACTATAAGGTGTTACACCCATGAAACGTATGTTGATTAATGCAACACATGCTGAAGAAATTCGCGTTGCACTTGTTACAGGGCAGCGTCTTTACGATTTCGATTTAGAAAATCGCACCCGTGAACAAAAGAAATCGAATATCTATAAAGGTCACGTGACACGTGTTGAGCCGTCACTGGAAGCGGTATTCGTAGAATATGGTGCACAGCGTCAAGGCTTCTTGTCGATGCGTGAAATCGCCAATTCTTACTACCAAGCTGACCCACGTCAAACCACCAACATCCGTGAATTGATCACTGAAGGCACCGAGCTTTTGGTTCAAGTGGAAAAAGAAGAACGTGGCAACAAGGGTGCTGCACTTTCGACCTTTATTTCGCTTGCTGGTCGTTACCTTGTACTGATGCCAAACAACCCAAAAGGTGGCGGTATTAGTCGTCAAATTTCGGGTGCGGTGCGTGAAGAGCTTAAAGAAATGTTGGCATCGCTCAACATTCCTCGTGGCATGAGCGTGATTGTACGTACGGCAGGTATTGGTCGTTCACAAGAAGAATTACAGCTTGACCTGCAACACTTAATGGATCTTTGGGCACAAATCCAAAGCACTTCAAGTTCAGGTCCATCACCAATGTTAGTGCATCAAGAAGCGGGCGTGGTGACACGTGCGATTCGTGATTACCTACGTGATGACGTTGCAGAAATTTTAATTGACTCAGAGCAAGCCTATAACGAAGCCTACAACTTTGTTAAAGCAGTGATGCCACGTCAGTTAGACAAGCTAAAAACCTATACCTTAAATGAGCCATTGTTTGCCCATTTTGGTATCGAAAGCCAAATCCAAACCGCTTATGAACGCGAAGTAAAATTGCCTTCTGGTGGTTCAATTGTGATTGACCAAACTGAAGCGTTGGTGTCAATTGATATTAACTCAGCAAAATCAACCCGTGGTCACGACGTTGAAGAAACTGCGTTAAATACCAACTTAGAAGCCGCTGAAGAAATTGCGCGCCAATTGCGTTTACGCGACATTGGTGGTTTAGTCGTGATCGACTTTATCGACATGACTAAAGATCGCAACCAACGTATGGTGGAAGCGAAACTTCGTGAAGCAACGCAAAGCGATCGCGCACGTATTCAATTCGGTCAATTGTCACGCTTTGGTTTAATGGAAATGAGCCGTCAGCGCTTACGTCCATCCCTTGAAGAAGCAACAGGTTACGTGTGCCCACGCTGTCATGGTACAGGCATGGTACGTGACTTACGTTCGTTGTCTCTCTCAATCATGCGTAAAATCGAAGAGATTGCATTACGTGAACGTCATGGTGAAGTGCAAGTTCAAGTACCTGTTGAAATTGCAGCGTTCTTGTTAAACGAAAAACGTCATAGCCTGGTTTATCTTGAGCAAACCTCAAATGTACGTGTGACCGTATTGCCACATCCACATTTAGAAACGCCACATTACGAAATTTCATACAACCCTGAAGGCTTTGCGCCAACCAGTTACGAGCGTACTGAAGCGACCCGTAACAGCGAAAAAGAATTGGGCTATGAATCGTCTGAGTGGCATTTAGAAGAAGCAGAGCATAATCACGCCCCTGCTCCAGCACCACAACAAGAAAAAAATCATAAACGTGGTCAAAAAGCTCAGCAACCTCAAGTAGCGGCTCAGCCACACGTTGCAGCTGCACCTGTTGCACCAGCAGTGGCTGCGTCTAGCCCATGTGCATGGTTAGAAAACTTGTTTGTTCAAAAACAAGCAAAAACAGTTGATCAAGCACGTACTGCAAATAATGCTGCGGCTGCGATTGAACAAATGGTCAATGGCGGTGCGGTCAGCCGTGGTCAATTCGGTCAAGTCAATGCACAAGCTGCTGCAGTGGCAACCCCAGCTGCACCTGTTAGCAACAACGCTTACCTTGCGCCATCGACTGTCGCGAAGCCTGAAGTTCGTGATGACAAAGCCTTAGAGCGTGAAGATAAAGCGCCGCGTCACAACAAAAAGCAACGCAACAACAAGCACAAAGAAGCGCGTGAACCACAACAGCAAGTAGCGGTAGTTGCAGAGCCAACACCACATCATGTGCATGAGGAAGTGGTACAAATTTCACGTCAAGAACAACGTCAAGAAGCACGTGAAAACCGCCGTAACCGTCGCCCGCATCACAACAACAATGAGCAAGCCGTTGCAGCGACTGAACAGCAACCGACTGAACAGCAACCGCAACAAAATGCCGTGCCGCGCCGTGACCGTCGTAACCAACCCCGTCCTGAACGCCCAAATCGCCACCGCGATCCAAGCGTTTTAAACGACAACGCAGCAGCACCAGCGGTAGTGAATGAAGCTGTCGCACAAGCGCCTCTACAAACTGCAAAACAACCTAAAGTTGATGTGGTTGATGTGCCGCGCCAAGACATGATGGCGACTGCACTTGTGGTGAATGTGGATCAAGCACAAAGTGAAATTGTTGCTTTGAATCCTGTGGCACCAAGCAAGCCAGAGCGTCCTGCACGTGGTCAGCATAAGCATGAGAAAAATCATGCGCAAAAAGCACCAGTCGTTCAAGAAACAGTTGTGGTCGAAGACGTGACAGCTGTCGTGGCTGAACAAGCGCCTGTGGTTGAAGCTGCACCTGTTGTAGCACGTCAAGAAGTGAAACGTGCCAGCAATGACCCACGTCAACGTCGCCGTGAACAACGTGCTGCCAAACAGCAACAAGCACAAGCACCGAAGTTGCGTCCAACCGAAGTGCCAACCTTGAGCCAATACACAATTGGCAGCTTAATTCGTCAAGTCTATGGCGAAGATTGCTCTGTGTTAATTGAGCAGTTTGGTTTAATCCCAACCTTTAACCGTGCTTTAGAAAAGTTCACAGCTGAATACGCAGCAGCACAGCAAGTCAAAACACCTGCTGTTGTTGAAGTAGAGAAAGCACCTGTGACACGTGATGTTGAAATCACCAAAGCACAACCTGAAGCAGAACCGGCACCCGTGTTAGATTTAACACCGCCTAAGCCTGTTTCAGAAAAGCGTGTTGCCAATGACCCACGTGAGCGTCGTCGTTTAGCAAAACAAGCCGCTGAACAAGCTTTAGAACAGGTGAAAAAAGCCCATCAAGAGCAAGTTGCTGTTGAAGTCGCACCTGTTGCAGAAGTGGTTGAGCTAGCAGTTGAACCTGCTGCGCCTGAAGCAGTTGCAGCAACGCCTGTTGCACCTGAAGCTACTGAAGTAACGCCTGTTGTGGAAGTGACTGCTGAAACTGTAGCCGCAGACGCGCAAGTGGTTGAAGCTACCTTAAGCCCTGAAGCTGCAGCTCCAGTAGAGGAGAGCCTCAGCGCGGTCGTGGAAAACACTGAAACTGCTGAAACATCTGAAAGTGTAAGTGCTGAAGCGGTTATTGTGACGCAAGAGAGCACTGCTGAAGTCGCTGAAGATGCCGACAAAGTGGCGAAAGAAAAGAATGCTCGTCCGCGTCGTCCACGTGGTCGTCCACCTAAAAAATCAACACCAACAGCTGAATAACTGTTGCATGTTGACCCTGTAATACCCAAAACCTAGTCACTCTGGTGGCTAGGTTTTTTTCATCATTTTGTTCCCTAAGCCCTGCTTTTCAGCCCACGCTGAATCTCATGTTTCACAGCCTTGCTGTTGGATGAAAAATAAATAGGATGACTATGAGCCAAACTCCACAGAGCGATCTTATTGGTGTTGCTGAAGTTGCAGCAAAACTCCCTAAGTTCATGCGCAAAGTGCCACACTTAATCAGTGGTCTCAAACAAGCTTATTTGCGTACTGCCAACACTCCAGCTGGTCTCGGTTTAGCGTTTGAAAAAGCAGTCAAACGACACCCCCATGGTTTTGCATTACTCTTTGAAGAGCAAAAATTCACCTACAAACAATTAAATGAATGGTCGAATCAGATCGCGCATTATTATTTGTCTTTGGGTGCCCGTAAAGGCGATGTCATTGCAGTGATGATGGAAAACCGCCCTGAGCTGATTGCCACTGTCATTGGTTTGGCAAAACTTGGGGTGACTGCTGCCTTAGTCAACACCTCACAAAAAGGCAAAGTATTAATTCACAGCATCAATTTGGTCAAACCGATTGCCCTGATTGTGGGTGAGGAATGCCGCGCGGCTGTCGATGAAATTCGCCAAGCTTTAGACATTCAAGAAGATCGTTTCCATTGGTTTGCAGACCAAGCAACGCTCACTCATCCAGGTAAAGCGCCCAACGATTATTTAAATTTAGCCAAAATGGTGGATAATTTCGCGCGCTTTAACCCACCAACCACTGCCAAGGTACAAGGTAAAGACGGCCTGTTTTATATCTACACCTCAGGCACGACAGGCTTACCTAAAGCCGTCATTTTTAGTAACAGTCGTTGGACCCTTGCATATGGCACCTATGGCCATGTATTGGCGCTGAACAAGAATGATGTCATGTACGTGACCTTACCGCTCTACCATGCTACCGGCATTGTGGTGTGCTGGTGTGGTGTCATTGCCAGCAGTGGCACTCTTGCGATTCGTCGTAAGTTTTCCACGTCATCGTTCTGGAAAGACGTGAAAAAATTTGATGCTTCTGCAATCGGTTACGTCGGTGAGCTGTGCCGTTATTTAATGGATGCCCCTGAATCTGAACTTGACCATGACCATCGTGTTAAAAAAATGATTGGTAATGGCATGCGTCCAAACATTTGGGACAAATTTAAAGCCCGTTTTGGGGTCGAAGAAGTGCTTGAGCTGTATGGTTCAAGTGAAGGCAATGTTGGATTTAGTAACGTCTTTAACTTTGATAATACAGTCGGCTTCTCACCTACCCCATATGCAGTGATTGAATTTGACAAAGAGAAAAACCAACCGATTTTAGATGCGCATGGCTACTGTAAAAAGGTGAAAAAAGGCGAAACTGGGCTGCTCATTGGCAAAATTACCCGTCGTTCGCCTTTCGATGGCTATACTGACAGCAGTAAAAACCAAGCCGTCATTATGCAAAACGTGTTTAAGCCAGGGGATGCATTCTTTAATACGGGTGATTTAGTCCGTGATATTGGCTTCCGTCATGCCCAGTTTATCGACCGTTTAGGTGACACTTTCCGCTGGAAAGGTGAAAATGTCTCCACCACACAAGTCGAAAATATTGTCAGTGACTACGCTAAAATTGCCAATGCAGTGGTCTATGGCGTAGAAGTCCCTCATACCAATGGTCGCGCAGGTATGGTGGCCATCACTTTAGCTGAAGATGTGTCGCTCAACGCGCAAGACTTGAGCGATCTGTTCAGTCATCTTAAGCAAAACTTGCCTGCTTATGCGATTCCCCTGTTTATTCGTGTTCAAAAACAGGTCGAAACCACAGGCACCTTTAAGTATTTAAAAAATACCTTAAAGACGCAAGGCTTCAATATTCATCAAACTGATGAGCAAATTTTGGTGTTATTGCCAGGTCAACAGGCGTATTGCACATTAACACGCGAAATTTATGACAACATTCAGGCCTATCAATATCGCTTCTAAGGGTCACAATGGTCGTATATTTGGTTAAAAAACGTTAAAATAACGCAGAAATGCTGTATTTATAATCAAACATACACAACTTTGTGATTTTTTACTTGCGCTCAGGTGAGATCTTGCTACAATACGACCCATCAAAACGAGATGGGTCGTTAGCTCAGTTGGTAGAGCAGCGGACTTTTAATCCGTTGGTCC
>CAVBYE010000016.1:0-34441 GCA_963599285.1 Bacteroidaceae bacterium
GTTTCTAAAGGTTCTTTTAAAATAATATTAATGACCGCAGAGCTGGCAACGGAAGCTTGAGCCACACTCGGTTGTTTCACAATTTCAATGCGTTCGATCATTTCAGGCGTAAGGGTGTCAACAATCGACATGCCACCACGAGGACCCCCTTGCACAGGCTCCCCATTGATTAAGAAGACAGGTGAACCACCACCACGAAAACGCATGGCGCCCGCACCCCCAGGGCCACGTGCCCCAGGACCACTTGGCATTTGAAAGCCCGCTGCACGGCGCAGCGCATCATTTACAGATTGATCGCCATATTTGAGCATCTCTTCACGCCCAATAACGGTCTTTGCCACAGCACTAATGTCAGGATCAGCTTTGGTGTTTTGGGCACCAAAGGTCAGCTTGTCTAAGGTTTGTACTGGTGCGGTTGTTGCGGCAACGTTTGGTACAGCGGTCTCTGCCCATACACTGCCACATGTCAATAATGCGAAGCTGAGTGTGCTTAAACGTCCTAATGTATGCTGTGCTCTCATGGTCCATCTTTCCCCGAATATATGCGCAGCAGTGTAAAATAAAATTATGGAGAAACTGTGCGCAAAAAGCTCAGAGAGAAAAAATGCTGCATCAGTGCAGCATTTTTTATAGCGTATTAAGAGACTTTATCTGGAATCATCAGTGCTTGATTAATATACAGCTTAATTAAGCGTTCACGTGAGCCAATGGCCTTTTGGTAATGGGTTGAATTCAGGAGCAAAGAGGCACCGTAGGTAACAGTCCAAATATAAGAAAGATAGTCACGAATAGACATGGCACTATTTAGAGATTTTAAGTAATCACCGGTCATATCTTTAATAGATAAAATGCGTTGTTCACGCACTTCGTATAATTCTTCGAATAAATTTTTTAAACGGCGTTCACTGTTGGTTAGGCGTTCTTCAATGGCATGCAGCAAAATGGTGCGGTTGGAGTTGAGCATGTTGTAGAGCATGTATTGGGAGACGTAATTTTTAACGTTGTCTGGATGAGACTTGGAAATATCGAGTAAGCGACGTTCATTTAAAATGATCAGTTCTAAATAGAGTTGGTTTTTACTTTTAAAATGTTTATAAATCGTGCCTTTAGCAATATCAAGCTCCGAGGCGAGTTCACCTAAGGTGATATCTTGATTGTTGTCTAACAATAACTTTTCCGCCATCGTGAGAATTTTTTCTTTCCTGAGCAAAAAATTTTGTTGGCGCTCTGAATTCATCTTCTTCGTTCCATACTAACAATCAACACAACCTAGGCAACATAAAGTAATTTCTGCAGGATTGACATTCAACCATAGTCGCGTTTTTGCTTGCTATTTAAACAATCTAAAAGTGTTATAAATCATATAAATATTATTTTCATGCATAAGCATTTTAAAAAGTCAAGCTTCATAAACTCATGAGGTCAATCATTTCCAATTGTGGCTATTTTATTTTATTGTCAATGCGTTTTAACCGAATCATCACAGTTTAAAAGTGTGATTTTTTCAATGAAAAATCTATCTCTTAATCTCATGATTTATGATTAAAAAATACAAGATGCGTAGGGTCTCGTCATCAAGCAACAGCAAGTGTTAAATGCCTTGCACAGCATATGAAGCGTAGGTAGGTCTCAGAGCAAAAGAAGACCAGCCACCAAACAGGATTGATTTGCCGCGCTGCCTTGCGCAGTGAGGTAAAACAAGAAAAAGGATGTCATCAGAGTATAAAACATGCGCTTTATACTCACGATTGCTAGGGAATTAGAACAGTGAAACACCTACTTTACAGACAAAGTAGTTTGATTTAAGGAAAGTAACGATGCCAATTTATAACGCACCACTAAAAGACATGGATTTTATCTTAAATGATGTATTTAAGGCAGAACAGTTCTGGCAAAGCACGGAACAGTTGGCGCATTTAGATATGGCAACTGCCAATGCAATTTTAGAAGAAATGGCAAAATTCTCAAAAAATGTCATTTTAGATTTAAACCGTTCTGCTGATGAAGAAGGCGGTGCGCAGTTTAACCAAGGTGTTGTGACAACACCAAAAGGATTTAAAGCGGCATTTAACCAATTTGCAGAAGGTGGTTGGATTGGCTTAGGTGCTTCTGAAGAATGGGGCGGTCAAGGCATGCCTAAAATGCTGACGGTATTGGCAGATGAAATGATTTGGGGCACCAACCCGTCGTTCATGTTGTATCCACTCTTGACCGTGGGTGCGGGTATGGCAATTGATCAAGCCGGCAGCCAAGAACAAAAAGAAACGTATTTACCGAAGTTTTATACGGGTGAATGGTCAGGTACGATGTGTTTAACTGAACCACATTCAGGTACAGATTTAGGCATTATTAAAACCAAAGCTGAACCCAATGCCGACGGTTCATATGACATCACAGGTACCAAGATCTTCATTACCAGTGGTGAGCATGACTTATGTGAAAACATTATTCACTTAGTCTTGGCAAAAACACCGGGTGCCCCTGCAGGTTCACGTGGTATTTCAATGTTTATTGTACCGAAATTCTTAGTGAATGCAGATGGTTCATTGGGTGAGCGTAATACAGTTGCGGCAGGCTCAATTGAACATAAAATGGGGATTAAAGGTTCAGCAACCTGTGTCATGAACTTTGATGCTGCAAAGGGTTACCTCATTGGTAAGGAAAATGAAGGCTTAGCGGCAATGTTCATTATGATGAACTACGAACGTCTGTCGATGGGGATTCAAGGCATTGGTGCGGCTGAATATGCGTATCAAAACGCAGCGCAATATGCCACAGATCGTTTACAAGGCCGTGCAACGACTGGTGCACAATCACCAGAAAAACCTGCTGACTCGATTTTAGTGCATGCTGATGTACGTCGTATGTTATTAAATGTCCGTTCAAACAACGAAGCATCACGTGCTTTTGCGGCATATGTGGGCCAACAACTGGATATCACCAAGTTCTCAGCCGATGCTGAAGCAGTGAAAAAAGCCAACAATCGTGTTGCACTGCTCACACCAATTGCCAAAGCATTCTTAACCGACAAAGCACTTGAGTCGACTTTAGAGGCGCAAATGTGCTTCGGTGGTCATGGCTATATTCGTGAGTGGGGCATGGAGCAGTGTATCCGTGACTTACGCATCTCACAAATTTATGAAGGCACCAATGGAATTCAAGCGCTGGATTTAATTGGTCGTAAAACCATTAAAACTCAAGGGGGGTTCTTAGCGGAGTACCTTGCTGAGATTCGTGAATTCGCCAATGGTCTAGATGACAGCCTTAGCATTAAAGCGGTAGCTTTAGACGTTGCAACGCAAGCAGAACAGATTACACAGTTTATTGTGGAACAAGCGAAAGCAAATCCAGACTTCCCAAGCGCAGTTGCAGTGGATTATTTACATGTGGTGGGAATGTTAAGCTTCGTGTATATGTATGCACGCATCAGTGCAGCAGCAGTGGGTCAAGCCGATGCCTTCTACCAAAATAAATTGGCATTGGCACAATACTATAGCAACAAAGTATTGGCAGACCTCGCTGCACGTGTACAGCGTATTCAAACCGGTACAGATGTGATGATGGACTTCTCTGCTGAATACTTCACAGCACAGTCATAATCCATCGTTTAACAAGGAAGAGGGTATGTCGGTGACATACCTTCAATCAAGATCAGATAGGACGAAACGAATAATGATCGTAATTGTAGAAGCAGTACGTACTGCCATGGGTGGCTTCCAAGGCGCTCTTTCTTCTTTATCTGCACCTCAATTAGGTGCAGCAGCCATTGCTCAAGCTGTTGAGCGTGCAGGGGTGAATGCTGCTGAAATTGATGAGGTTATTTTTGGTTGCGTATTGCCTGCTGCACTCAAGCAAGCACCAGCACGTCAAGCGATGCGCTTAGCGGGTATTCCTGACACAGTGGGCGCAACCACCATCAATAAAGTCTGTGGTTCTGGCATGAAAGCAGTCATGCAAGCTGCAGATGCGATTAAAGCGGGCAGTGCTCAGCTGATTGTGGCAGGTGGCATGGAGTCGATGAGCAATGCACCTTACTTGCTTGAAAAAGCACGTTCAGGTCAACGTATGGGTCACGGCAAAGTCGTGGATCATATGTTCCAAGAAGGTCTAGAAGATGCAGAAACGGGTCTGTCTATGGGCGTACTGGCACAAGACATGGCGGATAAAAAAGGCTACACGCGTGAGCAACAAGATGCTTATGCCATTGGCTCTTTAAATAAAGCTGTGACCGCAATTCAGGAAGGTCACTTTACAGCTGAAATCGTACCCGTGACTGTCTCAAGCCGTAAAGGTGATGTTGTGGTTGAGCAAGATGAACAACCGCTGAATGCTAAAATTGACAAAATTCCAACTTTACGTCCGGCATTTAAAAAAGATGGCACCATCACGGCAGCCAACTCAAGCTCGATTTCAGACGGTGCTTCAGCACTGATCGTCACGTCAGCTGCAGTTGCGGCGCAGAAAGGCTTACAACCCCTAGCAAATGTTGTGGCTTATGCAACCAATGCACAACATCCAACAGAATTTACCATTGCACCTGTAGGTGCGATCGAAAAAGTACTGGCACAAGCAGGTTGGGATGCAAAAGACGTTGACCTGTGGGAAATCAACGAAGCATTTGCAATGGTCACGATGGCCGCGATTGATGCGTTCGAATTAGATTCAGCGAAAGTGAATATCAATGGCGGTGCATGTGCCTTGGGGCATCCATTGGGTTCATCAGGTTCACGTATTATCGTGACATTAATCCATGCGCTAAAACGTACAGGCGGTAAAAAGGGCGTTGCTGCACTGTGTATTGGCGGTGGTGAAGCCACAGCCATTGCTGTAGAACTTGTTTAAAACAATACCCATAATCAATAATCATTGCGGTTCGCCGCAATGATGGAATAAAAAACGTTTATTTTGAGAAGATTGAAAATGACCCAAGGTTTAGAACGCGTACGCTTAGCCTCATTACATGAAAAAATTGTATCAGTAGAACAAGCTTTAGAATTTATTAAAGATGGCTCAGTATTAGGTGCGAGTGGTTTTGGTGGGGCAGGTGATGCTAAAGCCATTCCTTTAGCACTGGCTGCGCAAGGCAAAGCCAAAAATATTACCTTTGCCACAGGGGCAAGTTTAGGTAACCAAATCGACGGCAAAATGGGTGCAGCAAAAGTGACCGCACGTCGTCTACCGTATCAAGCCGACCCAAGTTTACGTAAGCAAATCAACAACGGCGAAGTGATGTACACCGATCAGCACTTGTCGAGTACCGCTGATAAAATGCGTCATCGCATGCTGCCTGCACCCAATGTTGCGGTCATTTCAGCCATTGCCATTACAGAAGATGGTCTGATTATTCCAACCAACTCATGTGGTAACTCCGCACAGTTTGCAGATTTAGCTGAACACGTCATTGTTGAAATTGATTTGACTTCAAATCCTATTTTAGAAGGTTCACACGACATTTACGTGCCTGCAAGTCGTCCAAGCCGTGGTCCAGTTCCGCTCATTGACGTACAAGACCGTATTGGACAAATTGGGATTCAAGTGGATCCTGCAAAAATTTGTGCCATTGTCATGAATGAAGTACCCGATACCACATTTGATATGGCCGATGCTGATGAGGAAACCTTAGCGATTGCCAAACACTTGGTGAATTTCTTTGAACAAGAAGTGGCTGAAGGGCGCTTACCTGAAAATCTAGGCCCATTACAATCTGGTGTTGGTTCAATCGCCAACGCCGTGTTTGCAGGCTTTGAACATTCCAACTTCAAAGATTTAGTGATGTACTCAGAGGTATTACAAGACTGTACCTTCAAACTGATTGACTCAGGCAAAATGATTTTCGCCTCAGGGTGTTCAATGACCTTGTCACAAAGCACCAATGACTATGTGATGGCCAACTTTGAACAGTACAAAGATAAAATTGTGATGCGTCCGCAAGACATCTCAAACAACCCAGAATTAATTCGCCGTTTGGGTATTATTGCCATTAACACGGCACTTGAGTTTGATATTTACGGTAACGTAAATTCGACTCATGTGACTGGGACTAAAATGATGAACGGTATTGGTGGATCAGGTGATTTTGCCCGTAATGCACTGTTGTCAATTTTTGTAACCAAATCGATTGCCAAAGGTGGTGCAATTTCATCAGTTGTACCGATGGTGAGCCACCACGATCATACTGAACATGATGTTGATGTTTTAGTCACCGAACAAGGCTTAGCAGACTTACGTGGACTTGCACCACGTGAACGCGCACGTGTCATTATTGAGACCTGTGCTCATCCAAGCTATCGCGAAGCTTTAAATGACTATTACGACCGCGCGGCGCAGCAAGGTGGGCATACACCACATATTCTGACTGAAGCATTGAGCTGGCATGCACGTTTAGTGGCTGAAGGTCACATGCTAGAACTAGAAACGGCATAATTTCATTGCCATAAAAAAGCCTCCATCAGGAGGCTTTTTTACTTTAAGCTTTGTGTGAAATTTAAACAAAACTAAGTGGAATCGTGAGATCAATACACACTGTACTGACCATGCCGATATTGTCTGTGACTTTGATCATCACATGCTCATTGCCCGAAACACCTGCTGTGGGGCCTGAATAGGTAAACGCCCCCGTTTGAGCATCAATTTTAAACTCACCAGAGTAATGGCTGGAAAACACAGTAAAATTAGGATTGCTAATGCCATTAATATCGAAGACATCGAGGTCGCCACTCCAAAGATCGCCCTCTTTATGGGTGATTTTATCGGTGCCTTTAACAGCTTCAGAGGGTGCGGTAATCGTCGGATGGATAAAATGAGAACTGGCAAATCCGGCTTTGTCCACCACACGAATTAAAATACTTTCTGTAGTTTCTGCAGGATTTTTGGGCACTACACCAGGCGTAGGGGTATAGGTCCAATTGCCATAGGGGTCAATAATCAAAGAGCCGTATTTGGGGGTGCCCAGCACAGTACAATGATAATTATTTTGACCGTCAGTTTGATCCCAGCCGTCAGGGTCTTTGAGATGAAGCTTTCCTGAGGCAGGCTTGATGACTTGGCCTGAGTGATCAATAAGGGCACGTGCTTGCGTATTGCCTAGCGCTGGTGGAATAAATGTAGATGGGCTATTTATGGTCATGAGAAAACTCCCTCTCTCTTAGACTTAAAAGGCGGTGAAGTTCAGCACAGTAATGAAAATGGATTCACTTCACCTGAATCAAGGTATAACCGAGCTTTAATCTGAAACCTTATTTCAATGAAAAACCTCTGTATTGATTTAAATTTTTGAAAAATATATAATTTTTATTTAGATGAAGTGGGGCTCAGCATGAGCACGCTCGCTTGCAATCGCATCTCTAGATCGAAAAATTATTTATTTTTTTTAAACAATTTTTTATTTGTTTTAATCTTAGTTAAATAATTTTGGTGTGAAAAGTGATGATTTGTATCGTGCACAAAGATAGGATAATAGGCAAAATCAATCATAAACCAGATCGATCAAGGCATCTCTAAATACTTTGCTCCTTGCATAAAGCTCGGTGAAACATCAAAAGCATAAGACATAAAAAAACCGACCCTAAGGTCGGTTCTTAGATTAAGGATCATTTATCCAATATATTCAGGTAGATCGCTAAATAAGTTAACATGCACTGTGCTGGTATGACCGATGTTGTCGGTTACACGAATGGTGGCAAATTCAAAGCCGACTATAGTACCATTTGCATAGCTAAATACGCCTGTTGTAGGGTCGATCGTGAAATCACCAGTGTAGTAACTTGCATCTTCAATTAAAGTAAAGTTCGGGTTCTTAATACCGTTAATATCGGTCACGTCCAAGTCACCTACGAGGGTTTCACCTACAATACCAAACACTTCGTTAGTGCCTTCAACTGCGATGGAGGGTGCAATCACAGTTGGGTGAACATAGTGCGAGCTTGAGAAACCTGCAAGGTCTACCACGCGAATTAAAATATTTTCTGTACCGTGGAAACCTTCATTCGGAATATATGTCCAATTGCCTAAGGTATCAATTGTAAATTCACCGTGTTTTGCTGCACCAATTACAGTACAGAAATAGTTATTTTGGCCATCAAGTTGGTGCCAACCGTCTAAATCCGTAATTTTCAGTTGACCTGTTGCAGCGCTAATTACCGTACCTGTATATGGGTTAATAGATGCATAGCCTAAGTTGTTACCGTGTGCGCTACCGCCAGTTAAAAACGATGGAGTTGTCATAATGCGTGTTCCTATATGATCCAAATTATGAGTGGATTCTAGTTCAATGTACTTGTTTTCAGATTTTGATCAGTCTTAAACGACCTTTTTATAACTATGAATAGTTATGTTTATAAAACCCATGTGCATTTTATAAGCGATAACTATTTTTTCTTTGCTTATTCACGAAGCAACAAAACAAACCACTCCTTTAATTGATGAAACAGGTTATTTATTTTTCAATGTAAAAAATTATTTACTTAAGTATCTATATGGTTGATATTTTATAGATTGTTGTAAATTTTAGCTCATTATATATACATATCTACTACTTGACAATAATAAAAATTAACCAATTTACTTAAATAATTATCAAAAAAAGTGATATATAGGCTACTCTTTAGGCAGAAAGCCAAGTTGGCATCTGATTTAAAACAAAAAAGCGCCCTAGGGCGCTTTTTTTACGATTAATGTCAACTAAAAATTAGCTGATTTTTTTGAAAATAAAATCGTTAATCTTGTGACCCGCTTCAATCCCGCGGCGTTCGAATTTAGTTTGCGGACGCCAATCAGGACGTGGGTAACTATTTCCTTTACCTGCAAGATTTTCAAGACGTGGACGTTCTTCAAGTACTTCAATCATCCACTCTGCATACGGTTCCCAATCGGTTGCCGCATGGAACGTTCCACCCATTTCTAGCTTTTGCTCAACCAATGGCATACGGTCGTGAGAGACAAAACGACGTTTGAAGTGACGTTTTTTCTGCCAAGGATCAGGGAAGTATAATTGCACGGTATTGATACTGTTATCCGGCATTTCACGTAATACTTGAATGGCATCAGCATCTAAAACACGTAAATTGGTTAAGCCTTCAATGCCTGCTTCATAGACACATTGCGCAATACCCGGAACGTGTACTTCAATCCCAACGAAGTTACGTTCAGGATTGGCTTTGGCCATCAACACCAATGAGCGACCCATACCAAAACCGATTTCAACAGTCAGTGGGCGTTCAGGATGTTCAAAATGTTGACGTAAATCACCAACAGGATATTCCAAAATTAAGTGACCATATTGTTCAAGCGCAGTACGTTGAGACGTATTTAGCGGCGCAGAACGACGCATAAAGGTCACAATTTCACGGTGCTCATTGAGGTTGTCGAGCTCAACCACTGGCTGTTCTAATTGATCGTTTGACATAAATTTGGCAAATCTAAAAAAATCGAATGCGCTATTTTAAGACCTCTTAAGCACAAGTCAAATTTTTTGCTTGAAAACGCGAATTTAAAATGCAGCAAAGAGCGCACCATCAACAAAATAGCGACATAGGCGCGCTGGGGTAGGGGACTATGAACAAGCACAGCCGAAAAAAACCCATGCAAGCATGGGTCAAATCGAATTAGGAGCGGAGGTTGACTTGGTCAATTAAATTGCGGCTAGCTTCATTTAAACCTATGAGCTTGACCTCAATCTGATGCTGATCAAATTGAGCTAAAACTTTATTGAGCATACCCACTGACGTCGTATCCCAAATTTGGGCTTGACTCAGATCAATTTCAACTTTGTGCACGGTATCTTTAAAGTCAAACAGATTGAAAAAACGATCAGCACTG
The DNA here is from genome assembly GCA_963599285.1 of Bacteroidaceae bacterium. Taxonomy (GTDB): domain Bacteria; phylum Pseudomonadota; class Gammaproteobacteria; order Pseudomonadales; family Moraxellaceae; genus Acinetobacter. Next base: position 9,817 of record CAVBYE010000016.1, read on the forward strand.
CTAAAGAAGATTTGCCCTTGAATCACGTAGCGGCGGACATCGCCTTGCACGGTGTGTGTGACTTGAATGCTGCTTTCAAGTTGTTGAATAAAGAATAAAGCCGACAGGAGTACGCCCACTAAAACGCCCAGGGCTAAATTATGCGTAAACAGCACCACCACAACCACAGCAATCATAATGATATTAAACTGACGTGGATGCTGGCGAAATTGTTTCACTGCGCCCCATTGGAAGGTGGTGAAGGCCACCATCACCATAATCGCCACCAGTGCAGCCATAGGGATATAGGCTAAGGCATCTTTAAAAAATACCACTAAACACAGTAAAAATACCCCAGCTGTGAGGGTGGATAGACGGGTACGCGCACCTGAAGCCACATTAATCATCGACTGACCGATCATGGCACATCCTGCCATACCGCCCATCAAACCACTGACAATATTGGCATAACCTTGACCACGACACTCTTGATGACGGTCTGCTTCAGTTGCAGTAATTTCATTGAGTACGGTCGTGGTCATCATGGTTTCGAGTAAACCCACCGTCGCCAAGGTAATGGAGTACGGTAAAATAATCATCAAAGTATCAAGGTTGAACGGAATGTTGGGCAGCATAAAGACAGGTAGGCTATCAGGAAATTGCCCCAAATCACTCACTGTACGCAGATCTGCCCCAAGGAGCAGCGCAAGAGTGCTGATCACGACAATACACACCAACGGTGAAGGGATAATTTTTCCTATTTTAGGCACATAAGGAAAGGCATAAATGATAATCAAACCGAGTACCAGACATAGATAGCCTAAGCCATTCATATGCTGTATTTCAGGGATTTGCGCCACAAAAATTAAAATTGCCAATGCATTTAAAAAGCCATAAACCACCGCTTGAGATACAAAACGCATGAGTTTAGCCACTTGAAAATAACCGGCAATCACTTGAATGATACCGGTCAGGACAGTGGCTGCGAGTAAATATTGCAAGCCATGGGTCTTGACCAAGGTAATCATCAGCAAGGCCATAGCGCCGGTTGCAGCAGAAATCATGGCTGTTCGACCACCAAAAAAGGCAATGGTCACAGCAATACAAAATGAGGCATACAGTCCCACTTGAGGATCAACACCTGCAATAGCAGAGAACGCAATCGACTCTGGAATTAAGGCCAACCCCACCACCAAACCCGCCATAACATCAGTACGGGTGTTGGAGAACCATTCCTCTTTTTTTAGGCTAATCACAACAAATATTCACGAAACTTTAAAGGCGCTATGGTAAAACAGCTTTGTTGTAAAAAGCATCAATGAATGACTTGAAAAAACTGCAAATTTGTTTAATAGTCGAAAGGTAGAGAACAATAGCGATCAAATACCCTCCGCCCTCAAATTGGGATGTGATGGATTAAAAATAAACAAAGGACCAGATTCAAAATGAAACTTTATTATGCGCCAGGCGCGTGCTCTTTAGCGGCTCATATTATTTTAAATGAAATTAATGTCGATTTTGACTTGGTACGTGTTGATCTTAAAACGCATAAAACCGAAAAAGGGGTAGACTATTACAGCATTAACCCTAAAGGCTATGTTCCTGCATTGGAAATTAATCCCGGTTTAATTTTGACTGAAAACGTGGCAATTTTACCTTTTTTAGCGCAACACGATCCAAAACAAGATTTAATTCCGCCATCAGGCCTAGGTCGTGCCAAAGTATTAGAATGGTTAGGTTATCTTAACTCAGAATTACATGATGCTTATGCAGTGTTCTTTGCTGCTGGTATTGATGAAGCCGGTAAAAGTAAAGGCTATGCGGAGCTTGACCGTTTGTTGAGTTATATTGATCAGGCGATTGCAGAGGCAGATCATGACTATTTGGTTGACGACAACTTCGGCCCTGCCGATGCTTATCTCTTTGTATTAACCAACTGGTCGAAGATTATTCAACATGATTTAACTCCATATACCCATATTGTGGCACTACGTGACAAAGTGGCTAAACGTCAATCAGTAGAAATTGCGATGCGTGATGAAGGTTTAATTAAGTAAATAAATGGATATCAAAAAGGACGCTGAGCGTCCTTTTTTTAACGGCCATATTTTCGTGCTTGTAGGGCAAGCATCAACCAACCTGCAATCATCAGTGCACCGCCTATTGGGGTAATAGCACCAAAAACGCGCGGTAGTCCAAGCGCCATGACATAGAGTGAGCCACAGAATAGAATGATTCCGCTTTGAATCAGCCAAAAGCTCCATTGAATGCGCAGCATAGGCATCACTTTGGCCAAAATGCCCAACATGAGTAGACCTAAGGCATGGTAGAAAAAGTAATCTGTGCCAGTTTGCCACCACCCCAATTGTGCTTCAGTTGCACGGGCTTTTAGTCCGTGTGCACCAAATGCCCCTAAAGTCACTGCCAGTGCCAAGTTGCATGCTGCAATTGCAATCCACATTTAAAAAATCCTACAACATAATGCTGCTCAACATAGCATAACTGCAGCTCAAGGGCACAAAAAAGCCCTCACTTGAGGGCTAAATTGCAGGCTTAGTTCGAAGACATTGCCACTTTAATTTTTTCCATGGCATTTTTTTCAAGCTGGCGAATGCGTTCAGCGGAAACGTTGTATTCAGCCGCCAACTCATGCAAGGTCGACTTATCGTCGTCTAACCAACGGCGCTGTAAGATATTACGTGAACGATCATCGAGTTGCTCCATTGCTTCATGCAATGCAGAGGTACTTTGCTGTTCATAATCTTCATTTTCAACCAAGCGCGCCGGGTCATAGCGATTATCTTCTAAATATAATGCGGGTGCGACATAGGTTGAATTTTCGTCGTCTTCGTCACCCGAGGCTTCAAATGCCGCATCATATGCCGTTAAACGTCCTTCCATTTCGAGCACTTGCTCGGGGGTCACATTTAAGTCGTTGGCAATGGATTGTGCTTCTTCGAGGGTGAGCTTTTTACTGGATTTTTTTAGACTACGTAAATTGAAGAACAGTTTACGTTGTGCTTTGGTGGTGGCAATTTTAACAATACGCCAATTGCGAATCACATATTCATGAATTTCGGCTTTAATCCAATGCACCGCAAAAGACACCAAACGCACGCCCATATTCGGGTCAAAGCGCTTAACTGCTTTCATCAGGCCCAAGTTGCCTTCTTGAATTAAATCACCTTGAGGTAGACCATATCCAGCATAGCTACGGGCAATATGCACCACAAAACGTAAATGCGACATGACCAAAAGTTTTGCGGCATCTAAATCTTGATCATAATAATAACGTTCGGCTAACTCTTTTTCTTGTTCAGCCGTTAAAATAGGAATCTGATTAACAGTACTAATATAAGCACCAAGGTTGACGCCAGGTGCCGATAATGACAGGGGCATCAGTTGATTGCTGCTGTCACTCATATGGACTCCTTATAGGATCTATGCTGCTTGTAGTCATGGGTTCATCTTAATGCCAATTGTCTTCATCATTAAGGATTATTGGGTATAAAAGTGTAACTCGATCTGACAATTGGCACGGGAATTTTAACTGAAAATTAAGAAGATTCAATCAGGTAGTGATACTCATTGTCTGCAATTTTAAGCGCTTGGCAATCAAGTGCATGTAATTGGCAATAGCGGCGAATGTCTTGCAGCGAATGGGGATCTGAGGATTTGAGTAACCACTGCTGCGCCGGTGCGTTTTTTAAGGCACGTTTCAGCATCAGTAATGGTGTAGGACAAGGTTTGCCCATGGCATCAATTACGGTCGCTGTGTGGGACATAGTAGTATCTCAAGGTTAAAAAAATAAGCCCAAAATATTAGCAAATTTAGTGCCAAAGCCCAACTGTTAATCCAATTTTTCGAGTAGAGAATTTTCGTGATTTTGAATCAAAAAATCCTTTAATAAAATAAGCAGATAAATCAAAAAAATCTAGGAATTGTGATCAAGCCATGCTAAGCTCTTTGGCGTTGAGAATGTATTACAACAAACAATAATTGTTTTAAACACAGCTCTGCAATTGTATAAATGGATGTACCGGGATTTTGTTAATAGTTTTACAGAATGATTACAAGCTTAGAAATAAAAAATGTTTTTAAACCTTGTTGGATCTGCTGTTTGCAACACCGGGTGGTCCTTCTTTTGAAAGAAAATAAATTGAGGATTAACTAATGACAGCTCGTGAACAAGGCGTAGTGAAATGGTTTAACGACACTAAAGGTTTTGGCTTTATTCAACGCAATGGCGGTGATGACGTATTCGTTCATTTCCGTGCAATTTTAGGTGATGGCCACCGTTCACTTCGTGATGGTCAACGCGTAGAATTTAGCGTAGTAAAAGGTCAAAAAGGCTTCCAAGCGGAAGAAGTTCAGCCTTTAGACTAAGCATTACCATGCTTGTTAGACGCTCCAATGTCTATTGGGGCGTTTTTTGTTTATAATAGCCTTTGTTTTTGTAAATCTTCAGTTAGAGCAATTGTATGTCAGCTGGTTTTGAAACCTTAAATCTCCATCCGCAATTGAAACAGGCTATTGATGCTTTAGGCTTCAAGAGTATGACGCCTATTCAAGAAAAGGTTTTAAAATTCACCTTAGCCGGTCATGATGCAATTGGTCGTGCCCAAACCGGTACGGGGAAAACGGCCGCGTTTTTAATCAGCGTTTTAAACGACGTACTTCATAATCCAATTCAGGGGCAGAGCTATCGTGGCGAGCCACGTGCTTTGATTTTAGCACCAACTCGTGAGCTTGCACTCCAAATTGAAAGTGATGCTCAAGCGCTGACGAAATTCACCGATTTACATTTGGTGACTTTATTGGGCGGGGTGGATTTTGAAAAGCAAAAAGCCCAACTTGATAAAGCACCCGTAGATGTGATTGTGGCAACACCGGGTCGTTTAATTGATTTGATTGAACAAAAAGAAGTTTGGCTCGATCAAATTGAATTTTTGGTGATTGATGAAGCCGACCGTTTGTTGGATATGGGCTTTATTCCGTCTGTAAAACGTATTGTGCGTTATTCACCACGTAAAGAGCAGCGTCAAACTTTAATGTTCTCAGCAACATTTAGCTATGATGTGTTGAATCTTGCACAGCAATGGCTATTTGAACCAGTGACCGTTGAAATTGAGCCTGAGAAGAAAACCAATGCCGACGTAGAACAACGTGTGTATATGGTGGCAAAGGCGGACAAATATAAGCTGTTACAAGATATTTTGCGTGATGAGCCAATTGAAAAAGTCATGATCTTTGCCAACCGTCGTGATCAAGTGCGCAAGCTCTATGATCATTTAAAACAAGATGGTTATAAAGTGGTGATGCTGTCAGGTGAGATTGCACAAGACAAGCGCTTGAAAATGCTTGATCAATTTAAAAATGGTCAACATAACATCATGATTGCTACTGATGTGGCTGGTCGTGGTATTCATGTTGATGGTGTATCGCATGTGGTGAACTTCACCTTGCCAGAGCAGTCAGATGATTATGTGCATCGTATTGGTCGTACGGGTCGTGCAGGTACACGTGGCGTAAGTATTAGTTTCTTGTCTGAAGATGATGCATTCTCTTTACCTGAAATTGAAAAAGCCATTGGGCAGAAATTGCCGCTGACCCGCTTAGAAGGCTACTGCTAAGTTGTTAAAAAAACCGCTCATATGAGCGGTTTTTTGATGCCGATGTTAACGGCATTGAATCACGAAAATGGTTTGATAATCGGCAGCGTGTTTATCACTTTCGCTGCCTTTAATTTTATCGACTACGGTATTGGCTTTTTGCAGCACTTTACCTGTGGTTTCATTGAGTACGCCTTGGTAATTGCTGTGCTCCGTGATCACGACAGGGCTTGCATCAGCACCACACTTTTGTTTAGCGACATTAATGGCATTGGTTTTCGCGTCGAGTTGAGTTTTACCAACACCAGTCACTTCATAATTGATATTTTTGAGTGCTGTTGTAGTGGTGGGTTGAGACACACACGCGCTTAAAACAAGGAGCGTGGTTGCAGCGGCGCTCAGGCCAAAAAATTTATTCATATCAAGTACCTTTTTTAAATTGTGTGACGAAACACAATGCAGCAAATCCTACAATGTGGCAGCATAAAAAGCTCACCTTTTTGCAGTTTTATTGTATTTTTCATGTATCTACACACAGCTCAGTTGTTTAGGGGCTTGATAAAAAATAGAGTAAACCGCCTAGATTATGCTAATCTTGACCACGAGTTATAGAGATAGAATTAGGCTGCAATGACGGATTTAACATTCGATACAGTTCATCAAAATATGCATCAACGTCAATCCATGGGTCAATTGGTCGAGCCGGCACCCAATGCACAACAATTACAACAGGCATTTGCCGCCGCTTTGACCGCTCCTGATCACCATCGTTTAAAGCCAACGCGTTTTGTGGTCATTCAACCTGAGCAACGTGAGGCATTTGGTACATTATTGTCACAGGCCTTAGCTGATGCAGGTGAAACTGACCCTGCGCAACTTGCACGTGTGAAACAACATCCATTTCGTGCACCGTTGTTAATTTTAGCGCTCACCCAATTTCAACAGCATCCTAAAGTGCCAGAATTTGAGCAAACTTTAAGTACCGGTGCAGCGATTCAAAATTTATTACTTTCTCTGCAAGCACAAGGCTTTGCCAGCATGTGGCGCAGTGGGGCAGTGGTGGAGTCGACTTACTTCAAGCAACAGTTAGGCTTGGCTGCAAGTGATTTAATTTCGGGCATTATTTATGTTGGTACTGCGGCCAAGTCAATCGCCCCACGGACTGAGCTGAATCTCGCTGACTACGTGCAGACATGGCAGCCGGTATAATCTAGGAAGGATGAAAGATGAGTGAATTGAATTTTTCTGAGTTGATTGACCCGACTGCAGTGCGTGAAAAAGCAGCCTTACGTGTTACCGTATTAGGCGGGGGAAGTTTTGGTACAGCGATGGCCAACACCGCAGCGCGCAATGGCTGTGACACTATGATTTGGATTCGTAATACAGCGGTGGCAGACGAAATCAATCGTACCCATATTAATCGCCAATACTTACCGGATTTTGTACTTGAATCAAGCTTACGTGCTGAAGCAGACTTAGAAACTGCAGTACGTGATCGCGATATTATTTTAGTGGCGATTCCAAGTCATTCCTTTAGAAGTGTGATCCAACAAATTAAGCCATTTATTACGGCTCAAGCGGTGATTTCCTTGACCAAAGGCATTGAAGCCGAAAGCTTTAGCTTTATGAGTGATATTATTCGTGCAGAATTGCCATGTGTGCCTTATGGTGTGCTGTCAGGGCCTAATTTGGCCAAAGAAATTGTGGCAGGTCAGCCTGCCGGAACTGTGATTGCCAGTGCATCTGAACAAGTCCGTCATGCTGTACAACAAGCGTTGCACAGTGCACTATTTCGTGTGTTTGCCAGTGATGATGTGCATGGGGTGGAACTTGGGGGGGCACTGAAAAATATTTACGCCGTTGCCATGGGAATCGCAGCAGCTTATAACATGGGTGAAAATGCCAAAAGCATGTTGCTGACGCGTGCGTTAGCAGAAATGAGCCGCTTTGCAGTGAAATTAGGTGCCAATCCATTGACCTTCCTTGGGCTATCGGGTGTAGGGGATTTATTTGCCACCTGTAACAGTCCATTGAGTCGTAATTATCAAGTGGGATTTGCCTTAGGTAAGGGGAAAAGTTTAGAACAAGCGACCCAAGAGCTTGGGCAAACAGCAGAAGGCATTAACACCATCGTCCAAGTGCGTAAGCGTGCGCAAGAGCTTGAAATTTATATGCCGATTACCATGGCCTTGTACGCGGTGATTTTTGAAGGTGCACCACTGCTCAGTGTGGCAGGTTCCATGATGAAAACGGGTCAACGCAGTGACGTCGAATTTGTGTTGCCACACTATACCAGTTAGTGCATCGAATTGTCATTTGAGATGGTTATACTATAAAAATAGCAAATACGAACATAAGGACAAGACATGCAACTGACGTTAGTTCGCCATGGGGAAGCCCATCCTGCAGGCATGGATGGCAACGATACCATTCGTCCATTAACCGCGCGTGGCCAGCAACAGGCACAGCAGACGGCTGATTATTTACGTGCTCATATTCAACCTGAGGTGTTTGTGGTGAGTCCACTGCGCCGGGCACAACAAACATTGGCATATCTACAGCAGTACTATGCTGATGTGCCGGTGTTGGTTTGTGATGCGATTAAGCCAGATGATGATCCCAAAGTGGCCATTGAATGGTTGGCACAGCTGCCTTACGAATCCATTGCGGTGGTGTGTCATATGAATGTGGTTGCCCACATTGAGGCATTACTGTTGGCGGAGTCTTTTCATCCCTTCGCCTTGGCTGAAGCACGCATTTATGAACAAAATGTGATTGCCGCGGGATTGTCTAGCCGTCGTCAGCAATTTATTCCTCAACTCTCATTTTAAATTTTGAACACGGTAAATACACATGTTGCAAGTATGGATGCCTGAAGCAGATGGCGTATGGCATTGGTCAGTGGGGGAGCAGTGGACAGCGAGTGCCACGCTTGAGCAGTTGATTCGTGATTTAGAGCTGTATGCCAATCAAGAGATGGTGGTATTTTTCCCGAGTCGGCATGTGCAATTGCTGCAACATACCCTCCCACGGGCACAATATAAGCAATTGGGTCAAGAGGGCGCAGTGTACTTACTTGAAGAGTATGTGGCTTTATCGATTGAGGCGCTACAGGTGCACCAACACTTTGAGGCACCTGAGACTTTAACCTTGCTGGGTATTGCCAAAGCAGATGTAGAAACCTTCCAACATGCGCTGACTTTATTGCCCACCAAGATCGTGGCCTTGTTGCCCGACTTTTTATTGCTACCCGTGCCTGAAGCAGGGCAAACAGTGCTGGCCAATATTCAGGGCCGTTTATTGGCACGTGAACACGCCTATATGGGAACATCCATTGATGATCTGAATCTGTATCTCGATTATCAGCGACCGGAACAACACTACAAATGCAGCGGGCTCAATGCAGCGCAACAGCAAGCCCTCGCGACCAGTGTGTTGCAGTCGGATCTGAGTGAATTTAGCTATCAGCTTAGCATACTTAAAAAGGCCAAACAGCATCCATGGAATGTCTTGCCCAAAGTTAAGCCTCAAGCGCAATCAAGTGGTTATTGGGGGGCATGTGCAGCAGTCTTGGCTGCTGTGATTTTGGCACAGTTGGCCTATGATGGTTTACGTTGGTATCAGTTGAAGCAGGTTGCTGATCAAACCGCAGTGCAAGCTGTCGAGCAATATAAAACATGGTTTGGGGCGCAAAGTCGTGTCTCAGAACAAAATTTAAAAAGCCAATTTGAAAGTCAATTACGCTTAAGTCAGCAAGCTGATACCCAAGCTTTACAATTGCTCAGTCGGGTTGGTCCAGTTTTAATGCAACATCAAATTGTGGCCGAACAAGTCAATTATGAAGCTGCACGTCTAGATTTATCCTTAACTGCCAACTCAAGCCAAAATTTACAAAATTTAACCCAACAGCTGAATCAACAAGGCTTCAAAGTACAGCTCGGCAACATCACCCCACAGCCTCATGGGGTGATGGGCCAACTGAGTATCGAATAATGAAAATAGTCACCCAGTTTCAAGATCAACTTAACAATTACTTGGATCGCCTGTCGAGTCGAGAACGTGTATTGGTCATTTTTACCAGCATCTTGGTGTTGTGCGCCGTGTTTGGTACGGTGTTGTGGCAGGTGCATCAGGCAGCAACACGTGAACAGCAACGCGTGAATACGCTAAAAGACCTTATGGTTTGGATGCAAACACAGGTGGTGACCATGAAACCTGCGACTGAGAGCCAATTGTCGGTATCGGATCGGGTGCAACGCGTTGCTCAGCAGATGTCACTTGGGGTAACAGCACAGCAACAAGGTGAACAGATTCAAATTGTTGTCTTGCATAGTGACTATGCGATCTTGGCAAACTTCCTGATGCAATTGGCTCAAATTGGCCTGAGTGTAGAAAAAATGCAGTTTGTCAATGAGGGGAATCAGCTTAAATTAACAGCAGTGGTACAGTAGGTGGTAAAAATAAACATCTGCAAAGCATGGTTTTTTATAAAACCTTTGCCTATAATAAGCCGACTTAAAAAGCTGTAGACTTTTATAGATATGTTGTATTCTCTAGCCCGCCCTTTGTTGTTTTCTTTAGCACCGGAGCGTGCACATGAGCTAACATTATCCCTCCTGAAATCAGCGCATAACTTTGGATTGATGCGTCAAACTGTGGCTGCAAAGCCTGTGACGTGTATGGGAATTGAATTCCCCAATCCTGTGGGTTTGGCAGCAGGTCTGGATAAAAATGGTGCTTATATTGATGCCTTAGCTGGTTTAGGCTTTGGTTTTATTGAAATTGGTACTATTACACCACGTCCACAAGCAGGTAACCCGCATCCACGTTTATTCCGTTTACCTAAAGCCAAAGCGATTATTAACCGTATGGGCTTTAACAATGACGGCGTTGATCAACTGATCGAAAATGTAAAAGCCGCTCAGTACAAAGGGGTACTCGGGATTAATATTGGTAAAAATGCCGATACGCCTGTTGAACGTGCAGTAGATGATTATTTAATTTGTCTTGAAAAAGTCTATAACTACGCTTCTTATATTACCGTTAATATTTCCTCTCCCAACACCAAAAATTTACGTAGCTTGCAAAGCGGTGATGCACTGACAGAACTGTTGCAGACACTGAAAACTCGCCAGCTTGAATTGGCTGAAGAATTTCAGCATTACGTACCTTTGGTGCTTAAAGTTGCTCCAGACCTTGAAATTGAAGACATTCAATTTATTTCGCGTCAATTGATTGAATTTAAGATTGACGGTCTGATTGTCACCAATACCACATTGTCACGTGAAGGCGTTGAAGATCTTCCTTATGGCGATGAAGCAGGTGGTTTGTCAGGTGCGCCTGTGTTTGAAAAGAGCACAGCATGTTTGACTGCATTTGCCCAAGCCTTAGAGGGACAAGTGCCACTAATTGGTGTAGGTGGAATCTTAGCAGGTGAACACGCACTGGCGAAAAAACTTGCAGGTGCAAGCCTTGTACAAGTCTACAGTGGCCTGATCTATACAGGTCCTGAACTGATTCAACATTGTGTTGATGCATTTTAATTGACCATGAACGGACTCGATCTTTTCTTGCTGATCATTTTTGTGATTGGCGCGCTCAATGGGTTAAGACAAGGCTTAATTAATGCTTTGGCTAACCTGGTGGGTTGGTTTGTGGCGATTGTGATGGCGGTAAAATTTGCTGCTGTTGTGGCGCCCAGTTTTACCATGTTTGGTCAAGATCCTGTGGTTCAAAAAGCGGCCGCTTTTGTCGCTATTGTCTTGTCGATTGTGCTGTGTACTTGGTGCCTGACAGCTTTTCTTCATCGCATTTTAAACACGTTGAAACTCGGTCCGCTTAATCGTTTGGCAGGGGGTGCATTTGGTTTGCTTAAAGGGCTGCTGATTGTACTCATCGTCATGCATGCGATTTCTCCTTGGGTGGCAGAATCACCAACGTGGAAACAGTCTACCTTTGTGCAAGCACTATTACCTTATGCTCCGTGGGCGACGGAAAAATCCAAACAAGTCGCTGCGGAAGCCATGCAACATTTTGATTCAAAAGATCGACCGCGATCTTCTGAACCGGTATCTGAGCTTGGACGCTCAGACGCTTCAGCAAATAATCCTTTTAATTAATCCTAGCTTGTCTGCGAGGTTGCTATGTGTGGAGTTGTTGGTATAGCTGGTAAATCAGCTGTGAACCAAATGTTGTTTGATGCATTAACGATGTTACAACATCGTGGACAAGATGCTGCAGGGATCGTGACTTGCCACGACGGACGTTTGTTCCTCCGTAAAGACAATGGCATGGTACGTGATGTTTTCCATACACGTCATATGCGTGCTTTACAAGGCAACTATGGCATTGGCCATGTGCGTTACCCAACTGCAGGCTCTTCAAGCAGTGCAGAAGCACAACCGTTTTATGTCAACTCACCTTACGGGATTACCTTGGCGCACAATGGTAACTTAACCAACGCCAAAGAAATTCATGATGACTTGTTCAAAACTGACTTACGTCACATGAACACTGATTCAGACTCAGAAGTATTATTAAACGTATTTGCCCATGAATTGCAAAAACGTGGCAAGCTCAACCCAACATCAGAAGATATTTTCCATGTGGTGGGCCGTGTGCATGAACGTTGTAAAGGTGCTTATGGTGTAGTGACCATGATCACAGGTCATGGCTTAGTGGGCTTCCGTGATCCAAATGGTATTCGTCCGCTTATTTACGGTTCACGCGAAACCGAATTGGGCACAGAATATATCATTGCATCAGAGTCAGTGGCGATTACCGCGCTAGGCTTTAAAGTTGAACGTGATATTGAACCCGGTGAAGCGATCTTTATCGATTCAGACGGCAACTTCTTCTCGCAACAATGTGCAACCGATCCTGAATATCGTCCATGTATTTTTGAATACGTTTACTTTGCACGTCCTGATGCCACCATTGATGGTATTTCAGTGTACAAAGCACGTTTAAAAATGGGTGAAAAACTTGCACAGAAAATCTTGCGTGAATGGGGGGATGAACACGATATTGATGTCGTCATTCCTATTCCAGATACGTCACGTACTTCTGCGCTTGAACTTGCCAATACGTTAGGCGTGAAATTCCGTGAAGGTTTCATGAAGAACCGCTATATTGGCCGTACCTTCATTATGCCAGGTCAACAATTACGTGCTAAATCTGTGCGTCAAAAGCTCAACCCAGTCGAGCTTGAGTTCCGCGGTAAAAACGTTCTGTTGGTAGATGACTCGATTGTACGTGGTACCACGTGTAACGAGATTATTCAGATGGCACGTGACTCAGGCGCGAAAAAAGTCTTCTTTGCTTCAGCTGCACCTATGGTGAAATATCCAAACGTATACGGTATTGATATGCCAGCCAAAGCGGAATTAATTGCTTCAAACCGCAGTGTTGAAGAAATCCGTGAAATTATTGGGGCTGATCGTTTGATCTTCCAAGATCTTGAAGATTTAAAGCAAGCTGTACGTACCCATAAAGTGCCAAATTTAACTGAATTTGACTGTTCAGTGTTTGATGGTGAATATGTGGCAGGTGGTATTGATGAGCAGTATCTAGACAACTTGCAACGTCAACGTAGTGACAGCGCAAAAAAGAAAAAAGATGTTTATATTGATGTAAATATTGATGCAGCATCAGTGGATTTAACTGGCGTAAAAGAAATTTAAGCTGTTAAAAACAACGTAGAAAGGCGGGAATTTCCCGCCTTTTTCATTTATGATGTGGCGCATACAATGTCATTTTGAAGGACGCTACATTGCAAGGCATTGGTAAAGAAAAAACACATCATAAAAATATGTTTTGGGCGGTGAGTTTGGCCGCGGTCGCAATCCTTGTGACCTTATTGCTGCTGAATATACTTGCGGGCTTATGGATCCATGCACTAGATCCAACACAGTCGATCTTGTGGCATGCGTGGAGCATCTATTGGCTTGCTGCCTTAGTGGTGATTATGGGCGTGTCCGTGGCTTATGAAAGTTATTTATTTCGGGCCGGTGGGCATAGTTTTGCACAAAAACTAAAAGCACGTCGCTTAAGTTCGCTTGAAAGTACCCCTGAAGAAAATGTGGCTTTACGTTTGAACCACCAATTGGCTGCTCGTTTTTTGGTGACGGTGCCGAGCTTATATGTATTGCCTGAAGAAACGGGGATTAATGCGCTCACTGCGGGGCTGTCATCGAAAAATACGGTGATTATTTTAACCTGGGGTGCAGTGCATCATTTAGATGAACAAGAGTTGTATGGTTTACTCAGTGCCAGTTATAACCAAATGTTAATTGGCGATAGTATTCATCATACCCAATTAAAAATTCTGTACAGCGCGATTACCGGATTTAGTCAATGGGGCAGCACATTGGCCAGCAAAGGCTTTTACCTCAAGCATAGTCAGCATTTGCGTCCTTTGGGGGTGTATTATGTCATGGTGGGGAGTTTGGTCTGGTTGCTCGGTAGTGTTGGTGTATTAATTGCGCGTATTTTTAAATATGTGACTTTAGGTGGCCAAGCATTTAAGCACGATCTCAACACCCAAGATTTAGTAAAAAGTACCGCCAATATTCAGACCTTGCTGCGTATTCATGTACATGCGGTGGGTTCGCAAATTTTTAATGAATCTTCTGAAGCCATGTCACATATGTGCTTTGCTAATGCATTGAGCCCACACAGTTGGCTCAATATTCATCCTAAAATTCAGCAGCGTATTTTTGAGCTTAATCCGGCCTTGGTACAAGACCTACAGTTGGAAAATCTGCAAAAGCTACGTCATCAGCCCTTATATAGTTTATTTCGCTCTTTAGAAGAGCGAGATGGTGAAATTTTAGAGAGTTGGACATCGCCACAGCCTTTGCCCTTGTTGCGCTTGTCCCCAATTAGTTTTGCAATTAAAGATGCCATTAAACCTCTAAATCCTGAAATACGTGCCAATATGCCACGACCGGAATTGATTCAACGTGCCATGCACACTGCAACGGGGTGTCGTGAAGTGATGGTGGCCATTTTAATGATTCGTCAGTATCGTGAATTTATTCCGATCCATGCTGAAGTCAGTCGTGCCATTGTAGATGCACTGTTGCATCTTGACGGTCGTGTGCATATTTGTATTTTTCAGCAAGCATGCCAAAAAATAGGCAAGATGCCACAGACCATTGCGCGTCAGTTTGTCACCAAATTGGCTAAAATCATTCAAGAAGATGGGGAAATTGGTTTGCTCGATGCTTTATTGCTCGAGCGAGTCAAGGCTGAACTTGGGCTGCTCCCACAGCAGATTCCCATGGCACTCTCAGCACTCAAACCGCAAATTGTGCGCTTAGTAGATGCCTTATTACATGTGCAGCAAATCAATAGTCATAATCAGCTTGAAGTGCGTGAACAAATTTTGGCCCGTGTACTTGATCCTGAAGAACTCAGTATATATGAAGAAATTTCAGATGAGCCTTTGGATTTGGCAGAAATTTTAAATGATATCGCGGGTTTATTGCTGCGTGATCGCTTGAGTATTTTGGGTATTGCGGAAATTTGTCTTTGGCATGACCGCATTATTACCCAAGATGAGCTAGATGTACTTGAACTGCTGTATTGGCGTTTAGGTTTTGAAACGCAGGATATTATTGAGCATATGCAAAAGAAGAACAGTCTGATGATTATCTAGCAGTGCTGTAGATGCGTGATCCATAAGCAGAAACCCGCGATAAACTACAGCAATATTTATACTTTATCGCTAAAATAGCCGCTTGAAATGAGAGTATGACAACAGCATGATTGGGCAACAACGTGAAATTTTAACCAGCTTGGGAATTGATGTATGGATTCCACGTACAGCTGTGTCTGAAAATTTAGCCCAATCTCGGATTTGGCGTGATCAAGTTAATGCCATTGAGGTTGTTGAAGTCGCGCCGGTCACGATTGCAGCCGCGCCTGAAGTCATGCTTGAGCCGCAACCTGTACCTGAACCTGTGGTCGTTGAGCCTGTTGAGCGCAACGCTGAAATAAACATACAGCAACATGAATCAGTGTTACCTGAACTGGCACAGTTCCAACTGCAACTGTTGAGCTTAGCCCATTGCACGATCTGTATTGATGCCACCCATTTAAGCTCGATGCAGCAGCAACTGTGGCACAATATTTCTGCAGCTGTAGAAGCTGAGCTTCATGTGCTGCAGTGGCCATTTCCACTGCTGAATTTACAAGATACACGCGGCATCAAAAGTTATATTCAAGGCTTTTTGGATGCCCATAGTTTAGATAAGACTTTGATCAGCTTAGGGCAATTGGCCTATTCACCCAAGCCGATGCAGCATTTGCCGAGTTTGCAACAGATGCTTGATGAGCCGCAGTGCAAACGAATATTATGGAACGCTTTACAACAAAAAACCGTCAAGGAATAACAATGAAAAAAGTGCTGGTCTTTAGTCAGCTCGATGCCGAAATTTTGGCACGTTTACAACAGCAGTATCATGTGGTGCAGATTGACCCGAAGCAGGGCGATGTGAATCAGCAAATTTTAGCCCAAGTCGCTGATGCTGATGGCATGATTGGTGCGGGACGACCGTTAAATGCCAACAATCTACACACTGCACAGCAACTCAAAGTCATCTCGAGTGTGAGTGTAGGCTACGATAATTATGATCTGGATTACCTGCATCAACAGGGGATTCAACTGTGTCATACCCCACATGTATTAACCGAAACGACTGCAGATTTAGCCTTTACACTGCTGCTCAGTGCAGCCCGTCAGGTCGCGCATTTAGATGCATGGACCAAAGCAGGTCAATGGCAGCGCACGGTGGCAGCAAAACAATTTGGCCAAGATGTCTTTGGTAAAACCTTAGGTATTGTTGGATTAGGACATATTGGGGCCGCGATTGCTCGTCGTGGATTCTACGGCTTTAATATGAATATTTTATATCATAATCGCCGTCCCAAGCCCGAATTGGCGCAAAGCCTAAACGCAGTGTATTGTGAACTCAATGTGTTATTACAGCGTGCCGATTTTGTGGTGCTTGCCGTTGACCTTAATCATGACTCGCAAGCCTTAATTGGTGCCACAGAGTTGGCATTCATGCAAAAGCATGCTGTGTTGGTCAATATTGCTCGCGGTGCAGTGGTGGATGAGCACGCCTTAGTCACGGCATTACAACAGCGACAGATTTTCGCTGCAGGTTTAGATGTGTATCAGCATGAACCGCTCACTCACTCTGAATTATTTGCTTTAGACAATGTGGTGACCCTGCCACATATTGGCTCCGCCACCCAAGAGACGCGTAAAAAAATGGCAGAATTGGCCTATCAAAATCTAGTGGATGCTTTAGAAGGTCGTACAGCACGCTATTGTGTTGCTACCTGAACGTAACACTTTATTGCGAATTTCTCTTATTTTCAGTGCTATAGTCAAAGCGAAACATCAAAGCTGATCAATGAGGGTAGACTTGAAAGCGGGATTATTGGCGACTGCAATAGCAATAGGAATGATCAGTCAGAGCACCTTGAGTGCAGAATTTGATCCTGAGGTACAGTTTCATGTCCCAAGCATTGGCAGCAGTGTTGGGCTATTAGACCAACAACAAGAGCGTGCAATTGGTGAAAAAGTCTACCGTGAAGTGCAGCGCCATTTGCCCACCCTTAGCGATGCCTGGTTAGAAGATCAGCTCTTTACAACCTTTTCTCATTTATTAAGTCAGACCCAATTGGGCCAGCCGATTGCCTTGGTGGTGGTGAATGACCCGCAAATTAATGCCTTTGCAGTGCCAGGGGGCCTATTTGCACTCAATACCGGCCTACTGAATTCGGCCAAGCATATGGATGAAGTGGCCGGCGTTATGGCACATGAAATTGCGCATGTCACACAGCGCCATTACAGCCGTTCGCAAGAAGCATTTAAAGGCCAAGGACTCTTGGCATTGGCCGGCATCGTGGTGGGGGCTTTGGTGGCAAGTCAAGCTGATGCAGATGTGGGTAATGCAGTCATGCTGGGCACACAAGCCGCTTTGGTTGATCGTCAGCTGTCTTATAGCCGTAACCAAGAGCGTGAAGCCGACCGAATTGGCATGCAATTTATGTATCGTGCAGGCTATAACCCACAAAGTATGGCCGATTTTTTTGAAACCATGCATCGGGCCACCAGTCGTCTAAGCTTTTTACCCGATTTTTGGCTCACGCACCCCTTAACCACTGAACGAATGAGCGAAGCGCGTTTACGTGCCAATCAGTTACCTCAAGTCAAAACCGCGCTATACGATGAAAACTTTGAAATCATGCGCTTATATAGTTTGGTGTTATCTAAACAGGCCAATGAGCAACAGCTGAAAGCCATGACCGAAGGGCGACAAAAGTTTGCACCGCAACTGGCCTTAGCTGCGTTCTATCTGCAAAAGGGGGAATATAGCCAAGCGCAGCAAAGTTTAGATCAACTGCAAAATACTCAACGACTGCATAATTTGTATACGCTATTGCAGACCCAAATTTATTTGGGCCAAAATAAATTACAACAAGCAGCACAAACGATTGCTTCACCCGCGCTGATTATGCCTGAAAATCGTGCCTTGAATTATCAGTGGGTTGAAGTGCTGATTCGGCAAAAAAACTTTACACAAGCCGAACAGATCTTACAGCGTTTTAGTCAGCAAAATGCCCGCGATGTGGCAGTATGGCGTTTAAGGCAGCGTTTGGTGGATGCAGATACCCAGTCACCGCTACGTACCATTCAAGTGTTGCGTTATCGAGCAGAAGCCGAATATTGGTCGGGTTATGAAGAACGCGCGATTCGTTCATTGTTACATGCGCAACGTTTAGCACAGGACAATGCTGCACTCGGTGTTGTGATTAAAACTCGTTTAACTGAAATGCAAAAAGAACGGCAGAATAAAATCTAACGCCTGTCGTTGAGCCTGAGAGAAGAGATTTGGGGAAGCTGATATGAAACACAGTCTTTATTGTATGATTTTGTACACGATGATGGGGATGAGTACAGCTTATGCGGGCAGTGTTGAATCGTATATGCACATGCTTGAGCAAGCTAATCAGCGTTATCAACAAAGCAGCCGACAGTTTTTTAATACCTTAAATCCACAGCAGCAAGGTTTTAATGCAGCGCAACAGGCACAGTATTGTCGTTTATTGCAAAGCTATGTGAATGATGTGTATGCGGCAGTGCTTGCCAATCAAAATGTATTGAAGCAGAAAAAATATAATAAAGCAGATGTGATTGCTGAAATCGAGGGCAAGCGCGAAATACAGGCGCTTAAAAAATATGCGGTAAAATGTCAGTTAGAATAATAAGTGTGCACATGAACTGCCTTACATTGAAGTCAGTTCAAGCAACGTAGTAATTAAAAATAAGATTAAGCGAGTTTGGCTTTAATTTTGGCAGATACTTGTGCAGGATCGGCGCGTCCGGCTATGAGCGGACGCAGAGAATTCATCACCTTACCCATATCTTTCATGCTAGTCGCTTGTTGCGCTTCAACAATTTGCGCAATAAGGGAATCAAGCTCATCCTCAGTCATAGCTTCTGGTAGAAACTGAGATAAGACCTCAATTTCGGCTTGTTCTTTACTAGCTAAATCTTCGCGGTTAGCGCCTAAGAAGGCCTTTACCGACTCTTTACGTTGTTTGATTTGCTTTTCAATGACCGCAAGAGTCTGAGCGTCGTCAAGCTCTTTGCGATCATCGACTTCGATTTGCTTAATTGCTGCTTGCAGACTACGAATGACCGTCAATTTATCCATTTCTTTAGCACGCATTGTTGCTTTCAAAACTTCAGTGATTTGGGTTTTTAAAGTAGTCATGTGTTATTCCAAGCAGTCAATCACAAATTAATTAGTAAAGGCGAGTTGTACGTACTGATTCACGCGCCAATTTCTTTTGGTAGCGTTTAACAGCAGCAGCTTTTTTGCGTTTACGTTCTTGAGTTGGTTTCTCGTAGAATTCACGTTTACGAACGTCAGCTAAAACACCTGCTTTTTCGCAAGAACGTTTAAAACGACGGATAGCTACGTCTACTGGTTCGCCTTCTTTCAATTTAACTTGTGGCATGAAGAATCCTCAATTAAGTTATGGATAAGATCACACGCGAAATGCCTGTGATCACAAGTGAAGGACAATATTTTACTCATTTACATCTCATACCACAAG
The DNA here is from genome assembly GCA_963599285.1 of Bacteroidaceae bacterium. Taxonomy (GTDB): domain Bacteria; phylum Pseudomonadota; class Gammaproteobacteria; order Pseudomonadales; family Moraxellaceae; genus Acinetobacter. The sequence continues at coordinate 29,551 of CAVBYE010000016.1, forward strand.
TCTATAATACAGATTGCAATTGATTTGATATAGGTTATAGGCAGTTTAATGATCGTTTTAGGCTTAGAAACTTCGTGTGATGAGACCGGACTGGCATTGTATGACAGTGAGCAAGGCTTACGCGGGCAGGTGTTGTATAGCCAGATTAAACTGCATGCCGAGTACGGCGGCGTGGTTCCTGAGCTTGCATCACGCGACCATGTGCGCAAATTAATTCCATTAATGAATGAATTACTTGAGCAAAGCGGTGTTGATAAAAAAGAAATTGATGCTGTTGCGTATACACGTGGCCCAGGCCTTATGGGCGCGCTGATGACTGGTGCGCTGTTTGGTCGTACTTTGGCCTTTGCCCTAAACAAACCTGCCATTGGGGTGCATCATATGGAAGGTCATATGCTTGCTCCATTACTTTCAGAGACTCCACCGGAATTTCCGTTCGTGGCGTTGTTGGTTTCGGGCGGACATTCGCAGTTAATGGCTGCATATGGCATTGGTCAGTATGAACTATTAGGTGAGTCGATTGACGATGCAGCCGGCGAAGCCTTTGACAAGGTCGCAAAAATGATGGGTTTACCGTATCCGGGTGGGCCAAATATTTCCAAGCTTGCAGAGCAGGGCGACCCAAATGCCTTTGCATTCCCACGCCCAATGCTACATCAAGATCTCACTTTCTCATTTAGTGGATTAAAAACTGCGGTTTCTGTGCAAATGAAAAAGCTGGGTGACGAAAACCGTGATGCAGATATTGCCGCAAGTTTCCAAGAAGCGATTGTCGATACGTTGGTGAAAAAGTCAGTGAAGGCACTCAAGCAAACAGGTTTAAAACGTTTAGTGATTGCCGGGGGTGTAAGTGCCAATAAACGTTTACGTGAGCGTTTAGAGGCAGATTTGGCCAAGATTCGTGCATCTGTCTATTATGCAGAGCCTGCATTGTGTACGGATAACGGTGCGATGATTGCCTTTGCAGGCTATCAACGTTTAAAAGCGGGTCAAAATGATGGTTTGGCGGTCACCACGACACCACGTTGGCCAATGACAGAATTAAAAAATCCAAATGAAGCATAAGCTTTAAAGGGTTAAAAAAGAGGCTAAATGCCTCTTTTTTTATTTGTTCTTCGAGCAGATGATCATGAATTAGGGATATCACGCAAACCACTGTTTAAATCGTTGAGTAAATTTTTCTAAAAATCTGAAACGGATGTAGAAAAAGCGTAAATCTGTCCTAGAGTGACGTTTCAATCGCAATAATCAATATAAGGACGTTGGCACGCATCTTTAAAATTTGGATCACAACACACCATTTTGATTCATAATTGAAATGAGCAAAGAAAAGGTAAAGCAAGCGACCTGCTATTTAATCAGCAGTGTATGCCTGATTTTGGTCGCCATCTTTAGCAGGCGACCAAAACGTGAGATTAAACTGATTGCAGGTTTAAGCGCTGCGAACCAATCCAATGTTTCGAGAACTGATAGGCTGAACGGCCAGAACGTTGTCCACGACCCTGACACCAACGTAATGCCTCGGCACGGGCTTCAGGACTCAGTGGCATAGCTGCTTTTTGTAAATAATGTTCCACAATCTCTAAATATAAATTTTGGTCCATCGGATAGAAGGACAGCCACAAGCCAAAACGATCCGATAATGAAATTTTTTCTTCAATTGCTTCTTGAGGATGCAATTCATGATGCTGTGGTACATCGGCTTTGAGCACGGGTGTATTTTCATGCATAAATTCAGGCAGTAAATGACGGCGGTTACTGGTGGCATAAATTAAAAAATTGCTCGAACCTGACTGTAAAGAACCATCTAAAACGCTTTTGAGGCTGCGGTAATTTTCATCTTCTGCATTAAAAGCAAGGTCATCACAATAGACAATAAACTTTTCCGGACGACCTTGAATCAAGTGCTGAATTTTAGGTAAGTCGGCCAAGTCATCACGTTCAATTTCAATTAAGCGTAAACCTTGATCGGCATAAGCGGTGAGTAAGGCACGTACAATAGATGATTTTCCCGTGCCACGTGAGCCTGTTAACAACACGTCATTGGCAGGTAAGCCTTGTAAAAATTGTTCTGTATTTTGTAAGACCTTTTTCTTTTGCACCGCAATGCCTTTTAGATCCTCTAAGTGCATGGGTTTGGGTTGTACAATGGGGTGCAATTGGCCCGCTTGCCATTTAAAGGCAATATGTGAAAAGTCAGGTGTCTGTTGCAGAGCAGGTAAGTACTGCTGTAATTGTTGCAACACCTGATTGAGGTTTTGTAGGATAGTATCAGAAAATTTTAAAGTGACCATTGTGGTAAAAATTAACTCAAGAATATGCGCAAAACTGTATACCAATCGAACGCATTTTACTAATACAATTCTAGATCAATGCATACACCTCGCCATGATGTGAGTGTTTAAATGACCGCAACATGCGGGGGACTTGATATGTCGTTTCAAAATTTTATCCAACTGGGTCAAACTCACCGAGTGTATCGGTTAAAGCAGTTAAAAAAGCAATTGGCACAGGCTGAAAGTTATGCGGAATGGAAAGAGATTGGTTTAAAAATCGATGAAACTTCGGGGGCCCAAGAATGGAAATATGACAATTGTTCGCCCTATTTTGATGCTGAAGTCATTGCTTATCGTTTGAATCTATTGAAGCGCTATCGCACTACAGCACGTACCCGTGACTTGTTGTATATCTTACGCGAAGGCTTAAGTTATGATGTGGCCAATATTGCCCATCCTTTACTGTTTTCAGCCACCTATGTGGGTACTAAGCGCATTATTGAAGACTATATTGATGAAGTCAGTCAAAGCTTAAACTTTATTGCGTCAGCCGACTGTCAGGAACTGAGTTTGGCAGAAAAAGTCACCTTCTTTGAGCAAGCCCAACAAGCCTATGGTCAACCTGCTTTAATGTTTTCGGGGGGCTCGACCTTAGGTCTCTTTCATACCGGTGTATGTAAGGCTTTACTTGAGCATGATTTAATGCCCAAAGTTTTGTCTGGTTCAAGTGCAGGTGCCATTGTGACTGCAATGGTGGGCTTGACTCCAAGCCATGAAATTTTGAGCTTATTAAGTGGTGAAAACTTAATGAGTGAAGCATTTAAGTTTCGAAAAGTACGCGATATTTTACGTGGCGATGGCGGTATTGCTGATGTCAAACATCTAAAAAAATTCTTAATTAGCAATATGGGTGATGTGAGTTTCGATGAAGCCTTTCAAGTTTCAAACTTAAATATTAACGTCGCTGTAGCGCCGTATGATGCCTCACAAGATGCACGGATTATGAATAGTTTGACTTCCCCAGACTTATTGGTGTGGAGCGCCGTGTTAGCCTCTTGTGCAGTGCCAGTGTTGTTTCCGCCAGTACGTTTAACCAGTAAACGCTATGATGGCCAACATACCCCATATTTGGCCAACACTCGTTGGGTCGATGGCAGTGTACGTAGTGATTTCCCACAGGAAAAGATGGCACGTTTGTATAACATTAACTATACCATCGCCAGTCAAACCAACCCGCATGTGGTGCCGTTTATGCAGGATGATGAAGAGCGTTACCGTAAAGATGTATTAAGTTGGCCTGAGAGAATCGTACGTCGGCAGGGTAAAGTGCTCAGTCGTGGGGTGTTAGATTTTACGCGTGAGCGCATGGGCAGTGTACCCGCAGTACGTCGGGTACTCGATCATAGTTATGGTGTGTTAGATCAACGTTATTATGGTGATGTCAATATCTTTGGTCATTACAGTCTGCGGCATTACTATTATCTTTTGCAAAATCCACGCCCACATCTGTTTAAATTATTACAACGTGAAGGGGAGCGTGCCACTTGGCCCAAAATCTCCATGATTGAAGCGCATGCACGGGTAGGTAAAACTATTGAACATCAGTTAGAGTTATTGCATGCTCAGCAACGCAGCCGATCTCATGTCCATCCCTCATCCATTGCCGTCTAAGTTTGTTTTAAGCCATGAACAGCTGACCTTGTGCTGTAAAGCGCAAAGTCAGCAGTTTGGACGTCGCTTATATCATTTTGAAGATCAAGCGCAGACCTACTGGTTAAAAACCCACCTACAGGGCAGTGCCGAACCTTCGCTTGAGCAGGCCTATCTGAACGAACTCCATTTTTATCAGCAGCATGGTCAATGGCTTAATGTCGGGCTACCGTATCAGACTCAATCAGTTCAGCAGCTATGGCCTGATGCACATCGGGCGTTAATCTTACCGCATGCACCTAGATGGCTAAGCGATGATATTGCTGAATTAAAATATGATGAAGTGGCGGATCGGATACGCAAAATGCTTGATGTGGTGCAACAGCTACACCAATACGGATATCTGCATGCTGATTTAAAGCGCGAGCATTTCGTCTGTTGGCAGCAACAGGCCAAGCTGATTGATTTTGAGCAAGCCCATCCGATCAATCAATCTCGCCCAACACTGACAGCGACCCCGCGCTATATGGCACCAGAATTGTTTCATCATCACGCCAAAACTGTGCAAACAGATCTATATGCTGTTGGCATCATTCTGTATGAGTGGTTAAGCGAGCAACGTTTAGCCGCCAAAACTTATTCAGATTGGGCATATTTACATTGCCAACGCTTAGAGATCGTTCTTCCTGAGCGCTTTAAAGGACTTGAAGCGTGGTTAAAACGGGTGCTGGCAAAGAAAACCGAGCAGCGTTTTGCGGATATTCAAGCGGCAAAATACCACTTTAATCCTTGATATTGCTTAATAAAAATACAAAAAACGCATTTTTGTTTTATATTTAAGCAAACATGCAGATTTCGCTAAAAAAATGCTTGTCAGATCAAAGTGATCTCTATAATATACACAGCCATCGGGGACGTGGCGAAATTGGTAGACGCACTGGATTTAGGTTCCAGCGCCGCAAGGT
>CAVBYE010000017.1:0-32737 GCA_963599285.1 Bacteroidaceae bacterium
CAGTTATAAAGATTTATCTTTCGTTGTACCACCATGTGCGATTGTGGGTATCGTGGGTGAAAACGGTGCAGGTAAAACCACACTATTCCGTATGATGACCGGCGAACAACAACCAGATACTGGTACTGTTGTGCTTGGTGAGTCAGTTAAAGTGGCTTACGTGGGTCAGATTCGTGACACGCTTGATGACAACAAAACGGTTTGGGAAGAAGTTTCTGGCGGTTTAGACATCTTACGTATCGGCGAATATGAAATTGCATCACGTGCCTATATTGGTCGCTTCAACTTCAAAGGCCAAGATCAGCAAAAACGTGTCGGTCAATTGTCAGGTGGTGAGCGTAACCGTTTACAACTTGCGAAAATCCTGCAAATGGGTGCCAACGTTATCTTACTCGATGAACCATCAAACGACTTGGACATCGAAACGTTACGTGCACTTGAAGATGCAATTCTTGTGTTCCCAGGTACAGTGATGGTGATCTCGCATGACCGTTGGTTCCTCGACCGTATTGCAACGCACATCTTGTCATTCGAAGGTGAAACACCAGAATTCTTCACAGGTAACTATGCAGAATTCGAAGAATACCGTCGTAAACGCGATGGCGATGACTTAGTGGCGAAACGTCAAAAATACCGCAAAATTGGTAACTAATTTTTAGTTGTTCCAGTTTTAACGTTAAAAAACCAGCCTACGGGCTGGTTTTTTATTGTATCTGAATCGCAAGATGTCATTTTATAACACCTCACTTTGTGGTTATGTTAGGTTTAAGCGCATAACAATAGAGGCCAACATGGCACATCAGCATGACCATCATCATGGGCAAGTGACCGCTGAAAATTCGAAGAAACTGACCTTTGCCTTAATTCTGACCTTAAGCTTTCTCATTGTTGAAGTCATTGCAGGCTTTGTGACCCAAAGTTTAGCCTTACTCTCAGATGCTGCACATATGTTTACCGATGCTGCAGCGCTTGCGATTGCCTTAATTGCCATTAAACTTGGAAAACTCCCAGCTGATAATAAACGGACCTTTGGCTACCAACGTTTTGAAATTTTAGCGGCACTATTTAATGCGGGTATGTTGTTTGTGGTGGCCATCTACATTGTCTATGAAGCCTATCAACGACTGAGTCAACCTGCTGAAATTCAAAGCTTAGGCATGTTGGTCGTGGCCAGTTTGGGCTTGTTGGTGAATTTAATTTCAATGAAAATTTTATTTTCTGGTAGTCAGCAGAACTTAAACATGAAAGGGGCTTATTTAGAGGTCTTGAGTGATGCCTTAGGTTCAGTTGGGGTGATTCTTGGTGCAATCCTGATTTATTTCACCGCTTGGATGTGGGTCGATACCGTGATTGCAGTATTGATTGGATTTTGGGTGTTGCCACGGACTTGGGTTTTGGTCAAACAGAGCGTACATATCTTATTAGAAGGTGTACCTGAAGAAATTGAGATTGAACAGCTACGGCAGGATCTATTGAATTTAAACGGCGTGCAGGGTATTCATCAGCTCAAAGTTTGGGCCATTAGTTCGCAGAATATTCATTTGACTGCACATTTGTTTGCACCTGATGCGAACTCGGATGTCGTGTATCGACATGCTTTAGAATTACTCACGCATGAATATGGTATTTCGGAAGTGACCTTGCAAATTGAAAATACAGAATGCACTGCCCATCATATGCATGAAAAAGCGCATGACCATCCGCATGATCATACGCCTGAATAAAGCGAGCTTAGCGCAGAGGGAGGCTTAGTTTTCCCACTCGTGGTTACATTCACGACATTTCCATTTCTTTTGCGATTGCATAAACGCTTGCATCGAAATTTTAAAATCTGGTAGGTCGCGATAGAATAAAAAGCCTGCAACGGCAGTCATTACAAACACAGCAACAGTAATGGCTTGCAAAGTGGAGTTGGCACCATCACCAAAGATCCACATCACTACGCTGCTCACCACCAGCAACAACAGAATAAAGATCAGTGGTACCAAAAAGACTAAGCTTTTTGGAATGTTGGGACGTACTGCACCCGCACCCGCTTGTGGAACGGGCATAATTTTAGGGCTTTGACATTTTGTGCAACGGTATTGCATTGCGACTCCAGAATTTTTCACTTATGTTTATTTTAGTCTGAATCGGGGCAAAAACCAAAATTGTGCTCTAGCAGCTTAAAAAGATCAAATTTGAGGCAATAAAAAAGCCCAAGTCATAATGCTTGAGCTTTTTTACAAGATGTCGCCATCTTAAATATGGCGTCCCTACGGGGATTCGAACCCCGGTTACCGCCGTGAAAGGGCGATGTCCTAGGCCTCTAGACGATAGGGACAAGTGAGGCAACAGAATCAGTGTTTAACGCTGTATCTCTGTATGGGCGCTATATTAAATCGATAACGCCCATGCGTCAATAAAAAAATCAATTAAGCTTGATCAACTGCATCATTTTTCGGCAATTTTAAGCTTTCGTTGAGTTTTTCCCACACTTTGAGCTCTTTTTTGCTTGGACCACCAACAATTTCAAGTGCATTACGCAAGCGAGCAAAGGTTAAATCTGGGCCAATCGTCACCATGGTTTGCATGACAGGCGTTGAAGCGGTTGAACCTGCAATGGCAATAAAGAAGGCTGGCATGAAATCACGCAGCTTGATCTCCATTTGTGCCGCTAAATCCATCAAGATTTGGCTCACAGTGTCATTATTCCAAGTAAATGAGCTTTCTAAACGCCAAATCGCAAATTGTAAGCTTTGACGCACTTGTTCTTCAGTGAGCTTCTTGCTTACAAACTGCTCTTTAGTGAGGGCAGGGAAGTGGTTGAAGTAATGCGCTGACCAATTTACCGCTTCAGACAGTAAGTTAATACGTGGTTGAATCGCTGCTGCGATGTCTTCTAAGGTTTTACGATCTGATTTCCATGCCAATAACGTGTCAAGCAATTGACCAGGCGTTAAACCTTTAATCCATTGGCCATTTAACCAATTGAGTTTTTCAACATCAAAGATTGGACCACCTAAAGAGACACGTTGAATGTCAAAGTGTTCAATCATTTCAGCGAGTGTGAACTTCTCACGCTCGTCAGGCATCGACCAACCCATACGACCTAAGTAGTTTAACAATGCTTCTGGTAACACACCGATGTCTTTATAGTAGTTAATCGAGGTTGGATTTTTACGTTTAGACAGTTTTGATTTATCTGGGTTACGCAATAGTGGCATGTGGCAAAGCACAGGCATGTCCCAACCAAAGTATTGGTACAACAACTGATGCTTAGGCGCAGACGGTAACCATTCTTCACCACGGAATACATGGGTGATTTGCATTAAGTGGTCATCAACAACGTTGGCTAAGTGATACGTTGGCAAACCATCGGTTTTAAGCAGCACTTGCATGTCGACTTGTGCCCAAGGAATTTCGACTTCGCCACGTAGTAAATCGTTAATTTTGCAAATGCCTTCGGTTGGCACTTTCATACGAATCACGTGTGGTTCACCCGCTGCAAGGCGGCTTTGTACTTCTTCTTGTGATAATAAAAGACCACGACCGTCATAACGCGGTGTTTCGCCACGTGCTTGTTGTTCAGCACGCATTTGATCAAGTTCGTCGCTTGTTGCGAAGCAGTAGAACGCATGACCTTTTTCAACTAAATCTAGCGCATATTGCTTATAAATGTGCATACGTTCAGATTGGCGATACGGTGCATGTGGACCACCCACATCTGGACCTTCTGACCAATTTAAACCTAACCAACGTAGTGAATCTAGAATCATTTTTTCAGATTCAGGTGTAGAGCGAAGTTGGTCAGTATCTTCAATACGAAGAATAAATTCACCACCGTGTTGTTTGGCATAACATAAGTTAAACAACGCAATATAAGCAGTACCTACGTGAGGAAAACCGGTAGGAGAAGGTGCAATACGAGTACGAACAGTCATAGTCAAATAGATTCAGAATGTAAATTTAAACTTATTATAACGAAAAAGCCCAATCACTTAAGGGTTAATTGGGCTCAATTACATACAGGTCAGGAGCAGGACAATAGGACCTAAGAATTTGAACTAAACAGCGATTGTACGAAGCGCGAGAAACTTTGATTCTGTGCCGCTAAAATACTTTGGCTTGGGGTGACTTTGAGTTTACTGCTGACAGGCAAATTGTCGGTGCTGCTAAAACGATCTTGGTACTGCAATTGTGCTTGTTCAAGTTGCTTTTGTTGTAGCGCTTTTTCAATCACAGCGCTGCGTTCAGGAGAGGCACTTTTTTGCGTGCTTTTTTGTACATGTGCAGCGTTCACCTGACTGAAGCTCAGGAGTGAAAGTGTTAAGAAAAAAGTTGCAATATATTTCATCGTCGAGGCCCCTTGATACAATCATTCGGTGAAGCAAATGAGAAGTGTTCAGTAATTTGAGTATAATTTAATTAATTTTTTAGTCAAAACTATGACACATATCACGTTTTATCTAAAAAAATTAACTATAACACAATAAAAAAGGTGTTTTATCAAACAATCATGAAGATAACATGAAGAAAGTGCACACTGAGATTTTTTAGTAAAATTAACAATTCACTCGCCGTGTATCTCAGATTTTGTGCTAAAGGTAGCTGTATTTTTTGCTAAAAATGAACATAAAGCTATGCTTAAATTGCTCAAAGATCAGATTTTTAGCAGCTTAATATATGTTTTTTGCATATGTTAAGCAAAAAAAGCCATATATAGCGAAATCAGTCAAAGAAAGTCAAACAAAAACAAATTGTTATTCATATTTATAAGTTGCGCTATGCATGAGTAACGATGTGGCAAGAATTGCGATTTATGAATAAATTTCATATATTTAGCATCAATATAGATAAGGATTATAGACTGTCATGAAAACACAAATGAAGGCTTTATGGAGTGCAGTGTTGTTGACTGCAGGTGCCGCGATCAGCATGACCTCAGCACAGGCAGCAGATCGTGAAATGCTTAACGTATCTTATGATGCGACTCGCGAATTTTACGACGAATTTAACAAATCATTTGGTCAATATTGGCAAAAACGTACAGGGCTGAGTGTTCAGTTTAAACAATCCCACGGGGGCTCAGGTAAACAAGCCCGTTCTGTGGTTGATGGCTTAAAAGCAGATGTGGTGACCTTAGCTTTAGCCAATGATATTGAAGAGATTGTAAAATCAGGTCAAATTCAACCGGGTTGGCAAAAAGAGTTTCCATACAATTCAGCACCATATACTTCTGCAATTGTAATGATGGTGCGTAAAGGCAATCCTAAAGGGATTAAAGATTGGAGCGACTTGGTTAAACCGGGTGTAGAAATTATTACCCCGAATCCAAAAACTGGTGGCCTTCCACGTTGGGTGTATTTATCAGCTTGGGGCTATGCTGAAAAGCAACCAGGGGGCAATAAAGCCAAAGCACAAGAATTTGTCGGGAAACTATATAAAAACGTGAAGGTCATGGACTCAGCTGCGCGTGCCTCAATGACCACGTTTGCCGAGCGTGGCATTGGTGATGTACTGCTTACTTGGGAAAACGAAGCCTTAGTGACGCAAAAAGTGTTGGGTAAAGATAAGTTCGATATTATTTATCCATCCCTCACGATTTTAACTGAGCCTTCGGTGGCCATTGTGGATAAAACGGTCGATAAGAATGGCAATAAATGGTTAGCCACAGGTTATATCAACTATTTATATTCACCGCTTGGTCAGGACATGGCTGCGCGTCATTACTACCGCCCACGTAACCCACAAATCTTGGCGAAGTATTCAAAACAGTTCCCGAAACTGAATACGTTTACCATTGATGAAGTATTTGGCGGGTGGGGCAAAGCGCAACAGACGCACTTCGTCAATGGTGCCATCTTTGATCAAATTTATAACAATGCCAAATAATTGTACCGCAAGTTAAAAAAAGCCTCCTGAGGGAGGCTTTTTTGTGCCGTTAAAACGGTTTTCTCTATAGAAAATAATATTTCCGTACAAAAAGTCGTTTGGAGCTTTTTCAAAACAAGGTAATAATGTGCAGTTACAATTTTGAATGATCGAAACGAGTACTATGTCCCATATTTCTGTATTACTTCATGAAACTGTTGATGCTTTGCTTGCACAGCGCAATACAGGAATTTACGTCGATGGGACGTTTGGTCGTGGTGGTCATACCCGTTTGTTGCTGTCAAAATTAGATGCAAATGCCAAAGTGTATGGCTTTGATAAAGATCCACAAGCTTTAGAAGTGGCGCGTCAATTAGAACAAGAAGATTCACGTTTTGAAATTATTCATGCCAGTTTTGCTGATTTAAAACAAGAACTTGCTGCACGTGGTGTGGTGGCTGTTGATGGTGTGATGGCCGATTTAGGGGTGTCATCACCACAGTTAGACCAAGCTGAGCGCGGTTTTAGCTTTATGAAAGATGGCCCGCTCGATATGCGTATGGACAACTCTCAAGGTCCAACGGCAGCAGAATGGTTGCTTGAGATCGAAGAAGAAGCATTGGCCAATGTGATTTTCCAATATGGTGAAGAGCGTTATAGTCGTCGTATTGCCAAAGCCATTAAAGCAGCAGGCTATATTGCCACCACGGGTGAATTGGCTGAGATTGTCAAAGTGGCTCATCCCAAATGGGAAAAAAATAAACATGCTGCAACACGAACTTTCCAAGCGATTCGTATTGCGATTAACAAAGAATTAGAAGATGTGGAAAACTTTTTACCGCAAGCGGTAGATGTGTTAAAACCACAAGGTCGTCTCGCGGTAATCAGCTTCCATTCACTTGAAGACCGTTTAATCAAACAATTTATTCAAAAAGAATCGACGCTTGCCGAAGACGATGGTTGGGGAATGCCGCAACAGCAGCAAGACACCCGCCGTTTAAAGAAGGTTGACCGTGTGAAAGCGAGCGAGGCTGAGGTTAAAGCCAATCCACGTTCACGTAGTGCATGGTTGCGTGTAGCGGAACGTTTAGTGTCCAAAGGCGAATAATGAAAACTGAAGACGCAATTGTAGAACCCACTGAAAAGAAGCGCTGGCTGAAAAAAGGCATGCTGTATTGCCTTTTATTTGCACTGGTATTTTTCAGTGCAATTATGGTCGTTTTTCAAGTGTTTGAATATCGACAAGATTACCGTCAACTCAGCGCATTTAATCGTGAAAAAGAAGCGTTAAATGCAGAGTGGGGACGTTTGTTGATTGAACAACAAACCTTTGGGGCAACGGCACAAATTGGTACCCGTGCCGTGACACAATTGCGGATGTATTCACCTCCGACAGCACAAACTGTCGTGATTTCTTTACCTATGACTTCTTCAGAACAGAAAAACTAAGCATGGCCGAATCGCAAAAAAAGCAAACGCGTAAAAAAAAGCAGTCGATCACTGAACGTAACACCTTAAGCTTGGACATGTGGCGCTTCTACCTGATGTGGGCGGTGGTGTTGGCATGCTTCCTTGTTTTGGTGGGGCGTGCTTTTTATGTTCAGTTGATTAACAAAGAATTTTTGCAAAATAAAGCCGATGCCAATATGGTGCGCACGGAAAAAATTAAACCGATGCGTGGGGTGATTAGCGATCGTCATGGGGTACCTTTGGCGATTAGTACCCCGATCATGAATATTGTGATTGATCCTAAAGATTATTTTGAAAATAAAAAAATCCATGACGAGATCATGGCCAAGTTGCAACAAGACCCGACCAATGACCGTTTGAAACGTCAGCTTCCGGACAAGAATTTAAATCTCGATGAATTGGCCGATGCTGTAGGCATGGAGCGCCGTGAATTACGCAAAAAGGTTTATGACCGTGCCCAATCACGTTATGTGATTTTGAAAAAGGAAGTTCCACCCCAACAAGCTGAATTGCTGCTGGCGCGTAATTTCCAAGGCGTATATACCGAAAAAAACTATAAACGTTATTACCCGCAGCCACAGCCCAATGCACAGATTATTGGCTTGACCAACAGTGAAGGCATGGGCATCGAAGGCTTAGAGATGCAACTGAACTCACGTTTATCGGGTTTAGAAGGTGAACAACGAATTTTACGCGACAAAAAAGGCAACCGAGTCAAAGATGCTGATGTCTTAAAAGAAGTCGAGCATGGCGAAAACATTACCTTAAGTATTGACTCACGTTTGCAATATATTATGTACCGTGAACTCACTGCGGCAGGTGTGGCCAACAATGCCCGTTCAGCCACTGCCATTACCGTGGATGTGAAGACCGGTGAAATTCTAGCGATGGCCAGCTGGCCGTCCTATAACCCTAATGATAAAAAGGGTTTAGATAATAAAGACGCGATGCGTAACCGTGGTGCAGTCGATTCATTTGAACCTGGTTCAACCATGAAGCCACTTACGGTTGCAATGGCTTTAGAAAGTGGCCAGTACGCTGCCAATAGTGTGATTAATACCTCACCGGGCAGTATGCGTGTGGGTAACCATACGATTCGTGATACGCATAACTATGGCCAATTGACCATGGGGGGAATTTTACAAAAATCCTCTAACGTGGGGGTGGCCAAAATTGCCCTGTCATTACCTTATGCAACCTTACCCACCTTCTATAAGCGTTTAGGATTTGGCAGCCGTTCGGCAGTGAAATTCCCAGGCGAAAGTGCGGGTCTCATTTTGCCGCCAAGCAAGTGGAATATCTCTGAAGTGGCGACCATGTCATATGGTTATGGTTTAAATGCCACAGTGCTACAACTTGCTGATGCGTATGCGATGCTGGCCAATAAAGGTAAAAAAATGCCTTTGAGTTTGTATAAGCTCGATAGTGCGCCACAAGGCGAGCAAATGATTGACGCCAAAATCGCGGATCAAGTGCTGTTAATGATGGAAACAGCAACTATGCCAGGCGGTACAGCAACGCGTGCCACAGTGCCAGGTTACCGTGTTGCGGGTAAAACAGGTACTGCACATAAGCTACGTGCGGACCGTACCGGCTATTCAACCAATGAATATCGCGCTTTATTTGCAGGTGTAGCACCGGTCAGTGACCCACGTCTTGCTATGGTGGTTGTGGTCGAAAATCCTAAAGGTGCCTACTACGGTGGTACTGTATCGGCGCCTGTATTTGCCCGTGTAATGCAAGAATCCTTACGTCTATTGAATGTTCCTTTAGACAAACCCCTAGATGCGAAAAGAGCCCCATAATTTATAGGTGATGCATGTCAATTACATTTCAACAGCTTTATGCCACTCAACACAGCGCTGCTTGGATGACACAATCCTTTCAGGGCTTTAACTTAGACAGTCGTAAAGTACAAGCAGGGCAAATTTTCATTGCCCTGACTAGTTTTTCACAGCCAGAAAAAACCCAACAGTTTGCACAAGCAGCGTTAGCGAATGGTGCTTTAGCTGTCATTTCAGAAACCCCATTAGATCTTGAGCCAAGCCTTGTGGTGCCGAATGTGCGTCATTTAATGGGACAATGGCAAAAAGACTATTTACAGGCGACTCAACCCGTGGCTGCTGCACGTATTCTTGCAGTGACGGGGACGAACGGTAAAACCACAATTTCACGTTTAGTGGCTGAGTTGTTGATGCTACAAGGCCAACAATGCGCCGTGATGGGCACAACAGGTAACGGCATTTTGCCCAATCTTGAAGCTTCATCGCATACCACTTTAGATGCGTTGCACTTACAACAGGCTTTACATGACTATGCTTTAGCTGGGGCACAATTTGCGGCCATTGAAGCCAGCTCACATGGTTTAGAGCAAGGTCGTCTGAATGGGTGTGCCATTGAAATTGCAGCCTATAGCAATTTAAGCCGTGACCATTTGGACTATCACGGTACCTTAGCTGCTTATGCTGAAGCCAAAGCCGCACTATTTGCCTTTGAAAGCTTAAAAGTTGCGATCATTAATATAGATGATGAACATGCAGCAATCATGTTGGCTGCAGCACAAAATAATCCGGCACAGCCTAAAATTCTGACCTATTCCACAACTCAAGCAGCGGATTATCAGGTTAAAGACATTCAATACAGCTTAAGTGGTGCTCAGTTTACGCTGCTCACTGCGGATGCCCAATTCACAGTCGCGAGTCCATTGTTGGGTCACTTTAACGTGGAAAACTTGGTTGCAGCGTTGGTGTCTGCAGAGCAAGCCGGCTTTGCCCTAAGTGATTTAATTGCAACCGCAGTACAACTGCAAGGTGCACCGGGTCGTATGCAGGTGATTCGTGATGGCGAGCGTCTGTTTGTGGTCGACTATGCCCATACCCCAGATGCTTTAATTCAAGTGCTCAAAACACTTAAACGCCATGTCGCGCAAAATTTATGGGCCGTATTTGGATGTGGCGGTGACCGTGATCGTGGTAAACGCCCGCTGATGACACAAGCTGCCTTAGATGGTGCAGATATTGCTTTGTTGACCTCAGATAATCCGCGTACTGAAGATCCAGCACAAATCTTTGCCGACATGAAAGCTGGTATTGATTTTAACGCCCATCAAGTGCATGAAATTCATGACCGTCGTGAAGCCATTAAATTTGCCGTACGTACGGCCAAAGCAGGTGACATTGTGGTGATTGCTGGTAAGGGGCACGAAAACTATCAAGATATTGATGGGGTACGCCATTGGTTTGATGACGTTGTTGAAGTACAAGCAGCGATTGATGCCATGCCTCATCATCCAGATCATGCATATCCAGCACAATAGGACACCTACATGCATACCTCAACTACAAGTACAGTGCCATTAATGCCATGGACTGCACAACAATTGGCGGACGCTACACAAGGCTATTGGTATAACGACCAACTGCCAACAGCTGAGATCAAGCGTATTTTAACCGACTCACGTCATGCCGAAGCGGGTGATGCTTTCTTGGCACTCAAAGGTGAACGCTTTGATGCGCATGATTTTCTTGCACAAGTGGCAGAACAAGGCTGTCAGGTGGCCATTGTTAGTCAACCGATAGACGCAGATATTTGCCAATTGGTGGTGAAAGATACACGCCTTGCTTTAGGTGCTTTGGGTGCTTATCGCCGTCAGCAAAATCCACAGTTAAAAGTGATTGCGTTAACTGGGAGTAGCGGTAAAACCACCACCAAAGAAATGCTAGGGAGTATTTTATCTCGCCTCGCACCGACGTTAATTACCCGTGGCAACCTGAATAATGATTTGGGTGTGCCAATGATGTTGCTCGAGTTACGTCCTGAGCATCAGTATGCGGTGATGGAACTTGGCGCAAGCCATCAAGGTGAAATTGACTACACTGCTCAGTTGGTTCAACCCCATGTGGCCGGTATTTTAAATATTGGCACGGCACATTTGGGTGAATTTGGTGGACGTGAGGGCATTTGCCGCGCCAAGTCAGAAATTTATGCGCATATTGCTCAAGCGGGTACGGCGATTGTACCAAGTGACGATGACTTTAGTGCCCAGATGCAGACAGCAGTGCAAAATGCACACGTCCTGAGCTTTGGCCATAACGGTGATGTTTTTGCCACAGACATTCAGCTACAGCCGCAAGCCACCACATTCACGCTCAATACCCCACAGGGGATTCGCTCGGTGAATTTGCCATTTGCCGGTGAGCATAACGTACAAAATGCCTTAGCGGCCGTGGCCTTTGCCTTGGCTTTAGCGATTGATTTAGATGATATCGTACAAGGTTTGCAACAAGCGCAAGGCGCAAAAGGTCGTCTGAACTTTATTGCACATAAACAGCATCTGTTTATTGATGACACCTACAATGCCAACCCAAGTTCGATGCGTGCAGCTGCCGAAGTTCTCGCGCAGCAAGACGGTATTCGTGTGATGGTGATTGGCGATATTGGGGAGCTTGGTGCTGCTGCGGCAATTGAGCACTACAAATTAGGCCGAGACTTAGTCTCTGTGCGTGGACTGAACTTTGTGGTTGCAGTGGGTGAGTTTGCACCCGCCGCCCAAGAAGGTGCACGTAGTACCCAATATGGTAAAAAAATGCAGGCTTTCTTAACTCAAGAACAGGCCTTACCTCTTTTAATTAGTCTAGTCGAAACACATCAACCGCAATCCATGAGTTTCCTGTTTAAAGGTTCTCGCTTTACCCATATGGAAACGTTGATGGCGGAATTGATGGAGAAATTGTAAATGCTGCTTTGGTTGTTTGAACAACTCGCGAGCCATCATAGCTCGTTTGGTGTTGTTCGTTATTTAACACTGCGTGCCTTACTCAGTGTGCTGACTGCACTGGGAATTGGTTTGGCGCTTGGGCCCTATATGATTCGCAAGCTACAAGCCTTGAAATATGGTCAAGCGGTCAGTAGCTATGCACCGGAAGGTCATGCCAAAAAAATGGGTACGCCAACCATGGGTGGCTTACTCATTTTACTCTCCATTGGTATTTCTACCCTGTTGTGGGCAGATTTATCGAATCCTTATGTATGGATTGTATTGGCGGTCATGGTGATCTTTGGTGCTGTGGGCTGGGCAGATGACTGGATTAAAATCCGTTATAAAGACAATGCCGGCTTACCTGCGCGTAAAAAATTCTTCTGGACCTCTGTGGGTTCATTGGGTGCTGGTATTGCCTTGTATTACATCGCGATTCAGCAGCCAACTGCGGTGCAAACTGCTTCAATGCTGGATCTTTTAATTCCATTCTTTAAAGACTTTAGCATTCCATTGTCAATTATTCCGTTAGGTTTAGGCTTTATTGTCTTTACTTATTTGGTGATTAACGGTGCATCCAATGCGGTGAACTTGACCGACGGTTTAGATGGTTTAGCAATTATGCCTGTGGTGTTGGTGGCTGCAGGTTTAGGGGTGTTTGCCTACTTAGCCGGTGATATTCGTTTTGCCAACTATCTTCACGTGCCGTATGTGAAACATGCATCAGAATTGGTGGTGATTTGTGCGGCGATGATTGGTGCAGGCCTAGCCTTCTTATGGTACAACGCACACCCTGCGCAAGTCTTTATGGGGGATGTGGGTGCACTGTCTTTAGGTGCCATGCTTGGTACGATTGCTGTAATGGTACGTCAAGAAATCGTCTTTGCGATTATGGGCGGTGTATTTGTGGTGGAGGCAATTTCAGTGTTCCTACAAATTGGTTCACTGCGCATGCGTAATAAACGTGTGTTCTTAATGGCTCCTTTGCATCATCACTATGAGAAGAAAGGTTGGCGTGAAACCCAAGTGGTGATTCGTTTCTGGATTATTACAATTATGCTGGTAGTTTTAGGCTTAATGACCTTAAAATTACGTTAAGCAAATCGTATTGAAAGAAGTCGGCCTTTGCCGGCTTTTTTTATTTTTGGAGAAAATGATGAATCTACTCATGTGCCCTGTATGTCGGGAAAAATTGAGCCTTACAGAACGAACATGGCACTGTGTAAACCGTCATAGTTATGACTTGGCGAAACAAGGCTATGTCAATTTACATGTAGTGCAACATAAACACAGTAAAAATCCAGGTGACACGCCCGTGTCGGTACAAGCACGCCGTGCCTTTTTAAGTGCCGGTCACTATGCACCATTACAACAAGCAGTCGTCGAAAAAATCCGTCAACTACGAATCGAAAACTTACTGGATATTGGCTGCGGTGAAGGCTATTACACCAATGCCATGCAACAGGAAGTGCTGCAATGTGTGGGGGTTGATATTGCTAAGAATGCAGTTCAAGTGGCAGCGAAGCTCAATAAAGACGTAGCTTGGGTGGTGGGTACGGGTGCAACCTTACCGGTATTAGATGCCTCAATTGATGTGTGTACCAGCTTATTTAGTCCTATTCCTAAACAAGAGATTTTACGTGTCTTAAAAGAGCAGGGCTATTTAATTGTGGTGACACCTGCCACAGATCATTTATATGCGTTACGTGAAGCCCTATTTGAAGAAGTCAAAGCACATGAGGCAAACAAGTTTGTCGAACAACTGCAAGATGCCTTCCAGTTAATTGATGATGTAGTGATTGATGCACCTTTAAGTTTAAATCAAGCCGATTTAAAACATCTGATTGCGATGACACCGTATGCGTATAAAGCCAAGCCAGAACGCCGCAGTGCCTTAGAACAGCAGCAACACTTTGAGTTGAAGGCACAATTCCAAATGTTTGTGTTTCAAAAAAAATAAATAAGTGCCAAAAAAAGCCCGCAGATGCGGGCTTTTTTTATTTAATCAATTTGATTGATTAAATGCTCAAGATCATCTGCCGGTGCAGCAGGCTCTTGCATTGGTGGTGGGGTACGTTTGGTTGGAGTCAGGTTCTCTTCCTCATTACGCGGACGTGGTGCAGGGCGAGGCTGAGCAGCTGGACGTGACGGTGCAGCTTTTGGCGTGGTGTCTGGTAAGTCAGCAAAGTCACGTTCTACACTACGGCGTGGTACAACCGGTGCAGGGCGATAGATTGGACGCGCCAGTGGTGGTGCAGCACGGTGCTCTTTTTTCTCGTCATCGAGGGCATTGTTTTGAACTTTAACCTGACCACGCTTTTCAGGCGCTTTGGCATCGGTATCTAGGCTGACCCAAGCCGATGGCGTACCTTCAAGTGACTTGGCCATGAAGTCGCTCCAAATTGGCAAGGCTGCAACGCCACCATATTCACGACGACCTAAAGTTGAAGGTTGGTCAAAACCAACCCAAGCCACGGTTACAAGATTGGCGTTAAAGCCTGCGAACCATGCATCTTTAGCATCGTTGGTGGTCCCTGTTTTACCGCCCAAGTCATTACGACCAATACGCAGTGCAGCACGACCAGTACCATGCTGAATCACATCACGCAAAATATTGGCCATATCGTAAGCAGAGCTCGATTTTAAAATGCGATGTGCTTGACGATATTCACTGCTAACTTTAGGTTGTTTCACCACTAAAGTTTGCTCAATTGCACTTGGCTCAGAAGCGGCATGTGCCTCAGAGGCTGCTTCTAAGAAAGCGGCGTCATCAGCCGACATGGTTTTGTCTTTCTGATCTTTGGCTTGCTGTGCTTTGTCGGCTTTTTCAGCCTCGGCAACACAAGGAATACATGCATATTCTGGGCTCGCACGGTAAATCACTTTGCCGTAAGCATCTTCAATACGTTCAATAAAGTGAGGTTGTACGCGATAACCGCCATTGGCAAAGGTGGCATAGCCCGTTGCCATCTGTACAGGTAAAACCTGCGGGGTACCCAAAGCAATGGTGTAGTTACGTGGAATTTGGTCTTCTTGTAAACCAAAGTCTTTAAACAATTGGCGCGTACGCTCAAGTCCAACCGTTTGTAATAAACGCACCGACACCGTATTACGTGATAAATACAAGGCACGACGTAATGGCATCATCCCTAGGTAACGGTTATCGGAGTTACGCGGTGACCATTTTCCAATGGTAATCGGCGCATCACTGATCATACTGTGCGGCGTCATTCCGCGCTCTAAAGCCAAGGCATAGACAAAGGGTTTAATAATTGAACCCGGTTGACGCCAACCTTGTAAAGCACGGTTAAAGCGTGAATGGTGGAAGTTATAACCGCCCACAATGGCTTCAATGGCACCATTATTTGGATTTAAGGCAATTAACTGACCTTGAACTTTGGGTACTTGCACTAAAGACCATGCAGTTTTATCGGCATTTGGGCGTAGACGTACAATATCTTTTTCTTTCACAATTTGTGATGCACGGCTTGGGCCACCACCCACGCTGTTGGCACTACGATATGGACGTGCCCAAGACATGCCTGACCATGGAATCGTCACTGTGCTGCCATCTTGCATTAAAGCATCAAAGGAGCTGGTTTTGACTTTGGTGACTTTGGCCGGATAGGTGTTGGCATACGCCATAAATTGTTCTAAAGGCTGATCATGTGCTTCAGCACCGCGCCAACCATGACGACGGTCATAGGCCTCTAAGCCTTTTTGTACCGCTTGTTCGGCATACATCTGACGTTGACTGTCGATGGTGGTATAAACTTTGTAGCCTGAGTCGACGGCAATTTCACCAAAACTCTCGACCAGCTCAGAACGTACCATCTCACCTACATAGGGAAAGACACTGCTGATGCTACGGTCGGGCATGTTTAAGTTTAACGGCTCAGCAATGGCCACTTGGTATTGACCATCGTCAATATAGCCAAGTTGCAACATACGACCCAAAATCCAATTACGACGCTCTAAAGCACGTTCAGGATTGGCCACGGGGTTATATTTTGAGGGTGCTTTTGGCAGACCGGCAATCATGGCCATTTCGGCAATGGAAAGTTCAGCCAAGCTCTTGTCATAGTAAATACGTGCTGCTGCTGCAATCCCGTAGGCATTTTTACCTAAGAAAATTTTATTGACATACAGCGTTAAAATATCTTCTTTGCTCAGGTTCTGTTCAATTTTGCGGGCAAGAAAAACTTCTGTTAGTTTGCGCTTTAAAGTCCGTTCAGGACTTAAGTAATAGTTTTTCGCCACTTGCATGGTAATGGTGGAACCACCAGTTTGCACATCTGAGCCCGTCACACTCTCTGTCACCGCACGTCCTAGCCCTTTAAAGCTAATTCCACTGTGGTCAAAGAAGGCTGAATCCTCAGCGGCTAAGAAGGCATGCACAAAGTTTTCTGGGATTTGCGCATAGCTGACAGGCACAGAAAGTTTGCCACCGTATTCAGCAATGAGCTGATTATCGGCACTATAAACCTGCAACGGCTTTAAAAGCGGTGCTTTTTTAAGCGTTGACATGTCTGGCAAAGATGGGGCGATATAGAGATACATGCCATAAAAACCCATCGGAATTGAGACTAAAATTATAATTATGCTCAAAAAAAATGGATGAACACGACCTGAACGAGATAGCTTTTTCATAACAAGTAAGTTTTAATAAGAGCTAATGGCAAACTAATTGTGGTCAGTATAGCGGTTACACTAGCGGATTGTTAGCTCCGATATTGTATCTGTATAAAATTAAAGACCATGAATAATTAGTTCGTCAGTTTTTTTGGGGATAAAAAAATAATAGGACTGAAATTGTGCTCAGGTTATATCGTAAACCGAATAAGGGGCTAATGGGGGTAGATATAAGTTCTACAGCCGTTAGAGTTTTAGAGCTCGCTTACAAACTTGGTCGATATACGGTCGAGAGCTATGCGCTCGTACCGCTACCAGAAGGAAGCGTGGTCGAAAAAAGCATCTTAAACGTTGAAACAGTTGCTGATGCGTTAGAACGAGCAATCAATCTAGCAAATCCACAGACTGATTTGGCGGCCTTTGCCGTGCCGACATCTTTAGTGATCACCAAAGTCATTGAGATGGATGCCGACATGAGCGATGACGAACGTGAAGTTCAGATTCGTATGGATGCAGAACAATACATTCCATTTCCACTTGACGAAGTCAGTATTGACTTTGAAGTCTTAAGCGATCGTTTGGCCAATCCGCAGCGTGTGAATGTGTTGCTGGCCGCAACGCGTCTTGAAAATATTAGCAGCCGTTCAGAAGTCGTGACCTTAGCGGGTCTTACCCCCAAAATTGCTGACGTTGAAAGCTTTGCCATTGAAAATGTCTATCGTGTCTTCGCCGATACCTTACCGGTCGGAATTAACACGGTGGCCGTACTCGATATTGGCCACACCGTGACCACGTTGTCGGTGTTGCAAGAGGGCAAAGTGATTTACACCCGTGATCAAGTGTTTGGTGGTAAGCAGCTCACCCAAGAGATTCAAACTCGTTATGGTTTGTCGTTTGAAGAAGCGACACAAGCCAAACAAAATTTGAATCTACCTCATGATTACGAAGCTGAAATTCTAGAGCCATTTTTAGAGGCGGTGGTACAACAAGCGGCCCGCTCTTTACAGTTCTTCTTCTCCTCTTCTCAATTTAATGAAATTGACCATATTCTGTTGGCTGGTGGCAATGCCAATATGTCAGGATTGGCCAAGTTGATTCAAAAGAAACTCGGTTATCGAGTAACGGTTGCAAATCCGATCTCGCAGATGGTGTTATCTGCCAAAGTGGATGCACGCAAAATCGAACAAGATGCCGCATCCTTGTTGGTGGCATGTGGCCTAGCATTGCGGAGTTTTGATTAATGGCAAAGATTAATTTACTCCCTTGGCGCGATGAACTCAGAGAACAACGTAAAAAAGCATTTTTATGGCTGAGTGGCGCAATTGCGCTGGCAGGGGCTTTGGCTGTAGCAGCCACATGGATGTACTTTAACCACAAACTTGAAGACCAAAATCAGGCCAATCAACTGATTACCACCACCAATCAAGGCCTAGAGGCCCAACTGAAATCGCTCGAAGGTTTACAAGAGCAGCGCAATGCCATTGTGGATCGCATGCGTTTAATCCAAGGTCTACAAGGTCAGCGTCCAGTGGTTGTGCGCTTAGTTGATGAATTGGTACGGGTGACCCCCACCAATATGTACTTGACCAAATTTATGCGTCAAGGCGATAAATTTACCATTGAGGGACGCGCTGACAGCCCCAATACCGTGGCCGACTTTTTGCGTGGCTTAGAGGCATCGCCTTGGTATCGCAATGCATTTATGAACTCATTTTTAGCGGTAGATACCACGCAGCCCAAACCGGTCAGCTCTTTGGTACCACGCCGTGAAGATACCTATGGTTCGTTTATCGTGTCTGTGGATTTAGATGAGATCAAGTTTGAAGCACCTGCTGCGGACGAGACCTTAGCTGCAAATCAAGCCACTGTAACGATTGCTCCGGGGGCTACGCCATGAGTCGAGACAATTTTGATGATTTAAACCCAGATGTAAGCCAAGGTTCACGTCAGAAAAAAATGACGGTAGAGAAATTCTTCCAACAATTTAATACCTTGGACTCACAAAATTATGGCAACTGGCCTCAGTCGGTCAAAGTCACCTGTTGGATCTTTATTTTGGCGCTCATTGCAGCCATTGGTTATTTTTTGGCGATTAAACCCAAACTTGAAGCCATTGATATTGCCCGTGCGCAAGAACAACGCTTGTTAGAAGAGTTTAAAGAAAAAGATTCTAAACTGCGCAACTTAAAGCAGTACCAAGCGCAATTGCAGGACATGCAAGCCAACTTCAACCAACAGCTCGAACAATTGCCCAAAGAAACTGAAATTCCAGGTTTGGTCGAAGACATTAATATTTCAGGGGTAAAAGCGGGTTTAGCCTTTAAAAATATCCGTTTAGAAAACGAGATTAAGCAAGAGTTCTTTATTGAACAGCCCATCTCGATGGAAGCGACCGGTGACTATCATGCCTTTGGCGCATTTGTGAGTGCCATTGCAGCCTTGCCACGTATTGTAACGCTGCATAACTTTGAAATTACCGCAGACGATAACAAAGAAAAACGTGCCGAAGTACCCACTGTCACCTATAAGGTACAGGCCAAAACTTACCGTTATGTCGGTGAAAACCCAGACAGCACGACCACCACCACACCACCTTCAACCCCTGCAGGAGGAACACCATGATGCATAAAAGCACACTTTGTTTAAGCCTGTTGCTGGGGATGTTGTTGGTGGGTTGTGATTCACGTATTGATGTGGTCAATCAGCAAATGGCGGATATTCGCAATCAACCGCCACAGCCGATTGAACCGGCGCCTGTGTTTAATCCTGTACCCACCTTTGAATATGCGGCTCGTCAGCTCAAAAGCCCGTTTATGCCGACGTCTTTGGCCGCAGAGCTAAAAGTGATGGCGGGTAAGCGCGTATATCCAAACTTTTCCCGTGCACGTCAGCCTTTAGAAAGCTATCCACTCGAAAGCTTGAATATGAAAGGTAGCATGCGCAACAGTAGTGGACGGATTAGCGCAGTGATTCAAACACCAGATGGTGAATTAGAGCGGGTGCAAGTGGGAAGCTACATGGGCGATAACCATGGCCGCGTGGTGCGTATTAGCCCAACACAAATTGACCTGATTGAAATTATTCCAGATGGTCGAGATGGGTATTTAGAGCGCCCAAGAAGTTTAGTTTTACTGGGTGCGCCATCTTAGGATGTGGGGCAATAACAATGAATAAAAGTATGAAAGATTTTAGTATTGGGGATGGTTATACAATGAGCAATTTATTCCGTCAGTTTTCGATGGCAACCGTGGCCATGGCGGTCATGCAAGTGGCCAATGCCCAGGTCAGTATCACCAACATTGTGCCCATGAAATTGGCTGATCAAGGCACTGAAATTCGGGTGATGTTTAATGGCGTACCACCAGAGCCACAGGCCTATCAGTTAGAAAATCCATCACGTTTGATTTTGGATTTTGAAAAAACGCTACAGCGCTTAAAGCAAACGACCATTGCGGTCGCCACACCTGAAGCCAATAACTTAGAGATCATGTCGGATGCACAGCGTTCACGTTTGACCATTAACTTGGCTGATGCTGGCGCCTTTACCACTCGTGTAGAGGGCACAACCTACATTTTAAAAATTAACCCCAATAGCAGCAAAGCAGTCAATCTACCAACGGCTGTGAAAGCAGAACAGGGGATTCGCAATATCGGTTTTGAACGTGGTGCCTTAGGCGAAGGCTTAGTGGTGATTGACTTGGCAGGCAGCCAAACGCCTGTAGATGTACAGCAACAGGGCAGCCGTATTGTGGTGCGCACTGTAGGCAACAAAGTCCCTGCACAATTAGCACGTCGTCTGAATGTGAATGAATTTGGCACGCCTGCGTCAACCATTGATGCACAAAACAGTGGCAACAATGGTGTGGTGACCATTCAGACCAGTGGTAGTTATGAATACATGGCTTACCAAGCGGAAAACAAACTGACCATTAGCTTAAAGCGTCCAGCAGATCGTCCAACGGCTGCGGCCACGCAACAAGCCTTGACCCGCAGCGCGCCGGTATATAGCGGTAAAAAAGTCTCGCTCGACTTCCAAGACATTGAAGTGCGTCGTGTACTGCAATTATTGGCAGACTTTACCGGCATTAATATGGTCGCTTCCGACACCGTACAAGGCAATATTACCTTACGTTTAAAAGATGTGCCGTGGGATCAAGCACTCGATATTATTTTAAAAACCAAAAATTTAGACAAGCGCCGTAATGGCAATGTGATTTGGATTGCCCCTTTACCTGAGCTGACCAAAGCTGAGGAAGAAGAAGCGAAAGCACTGGCACAAAACATTAAACTTGCCCCACTACAAACCGAATACATTCAACTCAATTATGCCAAAGCGGCTGACATTGAAAAAATGATTGTGGAAGGGCGAAACTCAAATAATCGTAGCGGCAACAACAGTGCCACCACCAATACCGATACCTTAGGTGACAGTATTGGCTCCTTACTCAGCCCACGTGGCACCATTTCAGTTGATCCACGGACCAACACCTTAATTATTAACGATACCGCGGTAAAACTTGACCAAATTCGTAAAATGATTGACCTGTTGGATGTCTCGGTGAAGCAAGTGATGGTCGAAGCGCGCATTGTACGTGCATCAACTGACTTTACCAAAGAGATGGGGGTGAAATGGGGCGTGATTTCACAAGGGATTACCCGTAACAATGATCTGTTGGTGGGCGGAAGTGACACCACACTTTGGGACTTACGTGATCCAGATGATGACGGCAAATACACCATTCAACGCCCACAAAACTTAAACGTTGACCTTGGGGTAACCAGTCCTGCTGGTCGAATTGCCTTTGGTTTAATTAGCTTATCTGACTTTATGTTAGACCTTGAACTGTCGGCATTACAGGCCGATGGCTATGGCGAAGTCATTTCAACGCCAAAAGTCTTAACCGCAGACAAACAGCTAGCACGGGTGGCATCGGGTCAGCAAATTCCGTATCAAACCACCACCAACAGTGCCGCGGGTTCAACGGCGGATACTCAATTTAAAGATGCCTTACTCAGTTTAGAGGTGACGCCAAGCATTACCCCTGACGGCAAGGTACAAATGCAGTTAAATATTAACAGTGACTCGCCTGCGGGTGTGGCACCAAATGGTGAAATCATTTTGAACAAAAATGAAATTAACACCAATGTGTTGGTACACAATGGCGAAACTGTGGTGCTTGGCGGAATCTTCGAACAAGAAACCTCAACTCAGCAAACCAAGGTGCCGTTCTTGGGCGACTTGCCGTATATTGGGCGTTTATTCCGTAAAGACATGAAATCAGAAGATAAGCGTGAGCTATTGATTTTTGTTACACCACGAATTGTTAATGACAGTGTTTCAAGAAATCATTAATATATTTTCAATTTAAGCAAAATTAATAGGTGACTCCTTGCCAAGCAATGAGTTTGACACCCTACCGAATATTTATTTGGTAGGGCCAATGGGGGCAGGAAAAACAACTGTAGGGCGGCATTTAGCAGAGCTATTAGGACGAGAGTTTCTCGATAGTGATCACGAAATTGAACGTAAGACAGGTGCCTCCATTCCATGGATCTTCGAAAAAGAGGGTGAAAATGGCTTCCGTAGCCGCGAGACCATGGTCATTGATGAATTAACCAATCGCACCGCCTTAGTGCTTGCCACAGGTGGTGGCGCTGTCACCCAATCCCCAAATCGTCAATTCTTAAAACAACGCGGTATCGTGGTTTATTTATATACCCCCGTTGAAATTCAATTACAGCGTACTTATCGCGATAAAAACCGTCCTTTACTCCAAGTCGAAAATCCAGAACAAAAGTTACGTGATTTACTTGAAGTCCGTGATCCGTTATATCGAGAAGTTGCCCATCTTATTATCGAAACCAATCAAGGCGCCGCGCGCGATCTCGCGCAGCGTATTCTGACCTTAATTGCGTCTAACCAGAAAACCACCATGGAATAATCGGTTCTAAACTCATGCAAACTTTACACGTTGAACTCGGTGATCGTCGTTATCCGATCTTTATTGGCAGTGACCTAAATCCACAGACTTTGCTTGAACCTTATATTAAAGGCCGCCAAGTGATGATTGTGACCAATGACACGGTAGCACCGCTGTATTTGCAGCATTATCGCAGTGCCATTGAAGCCTTAGGTAAAACTGTGGCAACGTGTATTTTGCCTGATGGTGAAAAGTACAAAAATATTGAGCACTTAAATCTTATTTTTGATGCGTTATTAGAAGCAGGCTTTAACCGTGACTGTACCGTGTTGGCCTTAGGCGGGGGTGTCATTGGCGATATGGCCGGTTTTGCCTCTGCAGCGTTCCAACGTGGAGTCTACTTTATTCAAGTACCGACCACCTTGTTGTCACAAGTTGACTCAAGTGTGGGTGGAAAAACGGGGATTAACCATCCTTTGGGTAAAAACATGATTGGTGCTTTCCAACAACCACAAGTGGTGTTGGCGGACATGTCACAGCTTAAAACCTTACCACCGCGTGAGTTGTCGGCAGGCTTGGCGGAAGTGATTAAATATGCGCTGTTGGGCGATGAATCTTTCTTAGTGTGGCTTGAACAACACATGGAAGCATTGGTCGCGGGTGATGCTACATTATTGGCAGAAGCGGTGTACCGTTCATGTGCACACAAAGCACGTATTGTGGCCAACGACGAAAAAGAGCAAGGCGAACGTGCTTTACTAAACTTAGGTCATACCTTTGGTCATGCCATTGAATCGTACTTGGGCTATGGTGAATGGTTACATGGTGAAGCTGTAGCCACCGGTATGGTGATGGCAGCGGATTTGTCCCAACGTATGGGCTGGATCTCAGAAGATGATCTCGAACGTACAAAAAAAATCATTTCGCGTGCGCATTTACCGATTGTTTGCCCTAAAATCCCGTTGGATCAATTCCTCGGCTTTATGGCCCATGACAAGAAGGTATTAAATGGTCAATTGCGTTTAGTGTTGCTGCAACACCTCGGCAAAGCCATCATTACCAAAGAATTTGATGTAGAATTAATGCAACACGCGATTTTAGCGAATCAAGAATAAGGTTCATCATGACAGCAATTCGTACCTCGAAACAACAAATACAGAATCGTCTTTGGATGGGATGCGGATTGCTGTGCTTGCTCATCGCAGGCATTGCATGGACCAAAGGGCATAAAAGCGCTGAAGAGATTACCGCAGAACGCCAACCTGAAGCCGAAGTGGTTACCCATATTCAGCCAGAAAAGGTTGAAGCAATGACGCATTTAGGTGCGTTGATGAATGAAGTGAAGCCACTTGATTTAACTACCCGTGTGGTGGCGAGTGGCAACCATGAACCCGAGTTTCGTGGCAATAAATTTGTTGAAGACAATAAAAACAAATACGTGATTGAACTGTTCCGTGTCTCTGAAGAAGACATTGTAAATATTTACTTGAAAAAACAACTCGACCGCAAAGTCTATCGTTATATTCGTTTAAGTGGTGCCGACCAAGCTGAGCAATATGTGGTGCTGTACGGTCTATATGCAAACGAAGCTGAAGCGAAAACAGCACTCAGCCAATTAAACTTGAACCTACCTGAATCGGTAAAACCACATCTACAACAAATCAAAGGCTACCAAGCGTTTGTGAATGATTTGGGTTCAGATGAATTGGGTTCAGCGAAAAAACTTTATAGCGTACGTTTACGCCCTGTGGCACTGCCACGTCCTGATGCCCAAGTGATGGCACAAGCACGTCGTCAGGTGGCTACAACCAATCAACTGCAAAAGACGCCTGCACAGGTTCAAAACCATGCGAGCTCCACCACGACCACCATTACCCGCCGTGATCAGTCAGGCAATGTGGTGTCGGTCGAACAGCACTAATTTTTGCCCTCTTGGCTACTAAAAATCCGCTTAAATTCCCGCTCAACGAAAAAAGCACCTCAATGACTCAAAATTTTGAGTCATTTGTGGTGAAAAATCGTACTAAAATGGCGCACAATCGGGTATAACTCCATTTAAGCGCACGTATATAGTGCAAACAAGATGCACAAAAATGATCCGTTTTATTTTATTTACTTTGGTTTTTTTAGAAAATTAACACCACAATCCTAAAATAATAATCTTGGCATTGTTCTTGCTTTATTGGTGCATGAATTGAGTAACTGTCCTGTTTTGGCGCGACACGTTGTAATTTTTGTGCATAGAGGCAATCGAAGATTGCATTAAAACAGCGCTTAAAAACAACAACCTGTTCAACTGTGAGCCAACACAGACAACCACCCAAAAAAAATGAAATATTAATTGCCCAAAGGGCTTGTAGAAGAAGGGTACGCTATGCACATGCCATCGCCTCACACTGTAGCTCCCGCTCAAGGTTTATACCAACCGGATGAGTTTAAAGATAACTGTGGTTTCGGCTTAATCGCTCACATGCAGGGTGATGCCAGCCATGACTTAGTCAAGACCGCCATTCATAGTTTAAGCTGTATGACCCACCGCGGTGGGATTGCAGCAGACGGTAAAACTGGTGATGGTTGTGGTTTGCTCTTGGCTATGCCTAAAGCGTTCTTCCGTGAAGAAGCCAAAAAAATTAGTGATATTACCTTAAGCGAAGTGTTCGCAGTGGGTACGGTCTTTTTAAGCCTTGATCCAGCTTTAGCTCTAGCAGCCAAAAAAATCTTAAGCAAAGAAATTGAGTCAGAAGGCTGCCGTGTGCTGGGTTGGCGTGTCGTACCAACCAATAATGATGCCTTAGGTTCAATTGCAATGCAGTCATTGCCGGCCTTTGAGCAAATCTTTGTCAACTGTCCAATGGGCGTGACCGAGGTTGAATTTAACCGTAAATTAATGATGGCGCGTCGCCGTGCCGAACAGCAGATTCAAGATCCAGCCTTTTATGTGACCACTTTATGTTCAACGGTCATCAGTTACAAAGGCTTGATGATGCCGGTGTATATTGCCGATTTCTATTTAGACTTGGCTGACCCACGTTTAGCTTCACACATTGTGGTGTTCCACCAACGTTTCTCAACCAATACCCTACCTCGTTGGCCATTGGCACAGCCGTTCCGTTATTTGGCGCATAATGGTGAAATCAACACCATTACTGCCAACCGTAACTGGGCAGTGGCACGTACACCAAAATTTGCAAACCCACTGTTACCGGGCTTAACTGAGCTGAATCCAATTGTAAACCGTACCGGTTCTGACTCTTCAAGTATGGACAACATGCTCGAAGTATTGGTGGGTGGCGGTATGGATCTGTTCCGTGCGCTGCGTATGCTCGTACCACCAGCATGGCAAAACGTGGAAACTTTAGATGCCGACTTACGTGCATTCTATGAGTTTAACTCGAAGCACATGGAAGCATGGGACGGACCTGCGGGACTGGTGATTCAAGATGGTCGTCATGCCATTTGTATGCTCGATCGTAATGGTTTACGTCCAGCGCGTTGGGTGATCACCAAAAATGGTTACATTACCTTAGCCTCTGAAATTGGGGTCTGGGGCTATCAACCAGAAGATGTGATCTCTAAGGGACGTGTGGGCCCAGGTCAAATCCTCGTCATTGATACTTTGACCGGTAAAATGCTCGACACCAAAGATGTCAGCACCCATTTAAAAAATATGCGCCCGTATCGCACATGGTTGCGTGAAAACTCAGTGCGCCTGCAAGGTAGCCCTGAACTGGAAGAATATTTATGTGATCAAGGCTTAAAAGGCGAAGACCTCAAAGCCGCACAAAAAATGTTTATGGTGACCTTTGAAGAGCGTGATCAGTTACTGCGTCCAATTGCAGAAAGTGGTCAAGAAGCTGTGGGGTCTATGGGCGATGACACGCCAATGGCGGTGTTGTCACGTCAAGTGCGTCACGTGTCGGATTACTTCCGTCAACAGTTTGCTCAAGTCACCAATCCACCGATTGACCCATTACGTGAATCGATTGTGATGTCGCTTGAAACCTGTTTCGGGCGTGAACAAAATGTCTTTGAGCAAAGCCCTGAGCATGCAGATCGTTTAATCGTTTCAAGCCCAGTGCTATCGAATTCAAAAATGCATCAGATTCGCACCATTGGTCGTAAAGGCTATGAAATTGCCGATATTGATCTGAACTATGCAGAAACTGAAGGTTTAGAAGCAGCCATTGCCCGTATTTGTGAAGAATCTGCACAAGCGATTCGTGATGGTAAAACGCTGTTGGTGTTGTCGGACAAGAAAATTCGTGCAGGTCATCTACCGGCCAATGCCATGATGGTCACAGGTGCGGTACATCACCACTTGATCCAAACGGGTTTACGTACCGATGCCAACCTCATTGTTGAAACTGGTTTTGCCCGTGATCCGCATCAATTTGCAGTGTTGTTGGGCTTTGGTGCCACGGCCATTTATCCATACCTAGCTTATGATGTGATTAATGACCTGATTGCCAAGGGTGAGTTACTTGGTGATCCAATTTATGCACAAAACAACTTCCGTAAGGGCATCGAAAAAGGCCTGTTAAAAGTGCTGTCTAAGATGGGCATTTCAACGGTTGCCTCTTACCGTGGTGGTCAGTTGTTTGAAGCAGTGGGCTTATCCAATGAAGTGGTAGACAAATGCTTTACCGGTGTACCAAGCCGTATTCAAGGCGCAACCTTTGTTGATCTTGAAAATGACCAAAAGAAATTGGCCGCGTCGGCGTGGAAATCACGTCAGCCGATTGACCAAGGTGGCCTACTCAAATTCGTATTTGACAAGGAATACCACGCCTTTAATCCAGATGTGATTAATGCGCTGCATAAAGCGGTACGTTCAGGTGACTATGCTGACTTTAAGGAGTACGCAGAGTTAGTGAACAGCCGTCCGGTTGCCACTATTCGTGATTTATTTAAACTCAAAACAGAACATTCGATTCCAGTTGAACAAGTGGAATCTGTTGCAGACATTCTACCTCGCTTTGACTCAGCAGGCATGTCTTTAGGTGCGCTGTCACCAGAAGCACACGAAGCCATTGCCATTGCCATGAACACCATTGGGGGACGTTCTAACTCAGGCGAGGGCGGTGAAGATCCCGCGCGTTACGGCACCATCCGTAACTCGAAAATCAAACAAATTGCATCTGGGCGTTTTGGTGTGACTCCTGCATATTTAACGTCTGCAGAAGTCCTTCAAATTAAAGTCGCACAAGGTGCAAAACCAGGTGAAGGTGGTCAGCTGCCGGGGGGTAAGGTCAACGGCCTTATTGCACGTTTACGTTACTCCGTACCAGGCGTTACCCTCATTTCGCCACCACCGCATCACGATATCTACTCAATTGAAGATTTATCACAGTTGATCTTCGATTTAAAACAAGTCAATCCACAGGCGATGGTGTCGGTGAAACTTGTGTCTGAGCCAGGTGTCGGTACGATTGCGGCAGGTGTAGCGAAAGCCTATGCCGATTTCATTACCATTTCAGGGTATGACGGCGGTACAGCGGCATCGCCACTTTCCTCAATTCACCATGCTGGTTCGCCATGGGAATTAGGACTCAGTGAGGCGCATCAAGCGCTTCGCGTCAACGACCTACGCGGCAAAGTTCGCGTACAAACCGACGGCGGTTTAAAAACTGGTCTCGATGTGGTTAAAGCAGCCATTTTGGGTGCAGAAAGCTTCGGCTTTGGTTCAACGCCAATGATTGCACTGGGTTGTAAATACCTACGTATTTGCCACTTAAACAACTGTGCAACCGGTGTGGCAACGCAACAAGATCATTTACGTCAACAGCATTACATTGGCGAACCTGAAATGCTGATTAACTTCTTCACCTTTATTGCTGAAGAAACCCGTGAATGGTTGGCAGCACTAGGTGTAGCAAGCTTAAAAGACTTGATTGGTCGTACAGATTTGCTTGAAGTGTTACCGGGTGAAACCGACAAACATGCGCACTTAGATTTAAGCAAATTGTTAGAGTCACATCCATCGGCAGAAGGCAAAGCGCAATACTGCCAAGTGCAAGGCAATGCACCCTTTGACAAAGGCGTACTTGCTGAGCAAATGATGAGTGAAATGCAAGCGGCAATTGAAGCAGGGAACGGCGGTGAATTTAACTTTAGCGTGGGCAACTGCGACCGTTCAATTGGTGCACGAATCTCAGGTGAAATTGCACGCCGCTATGGCAACTTGGGTATGGAAGCCAACCCTGTACAAGTGAACTTAACCGGTACGGCAGGTCAGTCCCTTGGGGTATGGAATGCAGGCGGCCTACACTTAAGCCTCGAAGGCGATGCCAACGACTACGTGGGCAAAGGTATGGCGGGCGGACGTATCTCGATCTTCCCACCTAAAGGTTCACCGTTCCAAACGCAAGAAACCGCGATTATTGGTAACACCTGCTTATACGGTGCAACGGGCGGTAAATTGTTTGCCGCAGGTACCGCAGGCGAGCGTTTTGCAGTGCGTAACTCAGGTGCCTTTGCCGTGATTGAAGGTGCAGGCGATCACTGCTGTGAATATATGACCGGCGGTATTGTGACGGTATTGGGCAAAGTCGGGCATAACTTTGGTGCCGGCATGACCGGTGGTTTTGCCTATGTACTCGATTTAGACAATGACTTTGTCGACTACTACAACCACGAACTGATTGAACTGAATCGTATTTCAACTGAAGCCATGGAAGAGCACAAAGCGTTCTTACTGCGTATTTTAGATGAGCATATCCAACATACCGGCAGTGCTTGGGCCTATAAGATCCGCAACGAGTTTGACTTCTACAGCCGTAAATTCTGGTTGGTAAAACCAAAAGCTGCCAACTTACAAACGCTGTTGAAAACAACCCAAGCCGATCCACAATAATTCCACGACCAAGATACAGGCAAGGGTGAGCCAACACATGAACACGCTCACCCCAACCGACGGAGACAGATATGGCAGAGCGCCTGAATAATGACTTCCAATTTTTGGATGTTGTACGCCAAGATCCTGAAAAAAAAGATATTGATGTCCGCAAAGCTGAGTTTGTGGAAATTTATAAACCCTTTACAGCAGAAGTTGCAGCCAACCAAACTCACCGCTGTTTAGGCTGTGGTAACCCGTACTGCGAATGGAAATGCCCAGTGCATAACTATATTCCCAACTGGCTGAAACTCATTTCAGAAGGGCGTATTTTCCAAGCGGCAGAACTGTGCCACCAAACCAACACCTTGCCTGAAGTCTGTGGTCGTGTGTGTCCACAAGACCGTTTATGTGAAGGTGCATGTACCCTAAACGACGGCTTTGGTGCCGTGACCATTGGCAATGCAGAAAAATACATTAACGACACTGCCTTTGCCTTAGGCTGGCGTCCAGACATGTCGCATGTGAAATGGACCGACAAAAAAGTGGCGATTATTGGTGCAGGCCCTGCGGGTCTTGGCTGTGCCGACATTCTGGTACGTGCTGGCGTACGTCCAGTGGTGTTTGACAAACGCCCTGAAATTGGCGGCTTACTGACCTTTGGTATTCCAGAATTTAAAATGGAAAAAGACGTCATGAAGCGTCGCCGTGAAATCTTCACGGGTATGGGCGTTGAATTCCGTCTCAATACTGAAATTGGTACCGATGTGACTATTGATCAGCTCCTTGCTGACTACGATGCGGTGTTTATGGGCATGGGCACCTACACCTATATGAAAGGTGGCTTTGCGGGTGAAGACCTAGAAGGCGTACATGATGCTTTAGATTTCCTCATTGCCAACGTCAACCGTTGCCAAGGCTGGGAAAAAGACCCAAGCGAGTTTATTAGCGTCGAAGGCAAAAAAGTGATTGTGCTGGGTGGTGGTGACACCGCGATGGACTGTAACCGAACGTCAATCCGTCAAGGGGCGGAGTCGGTGGTTTGTGCCTATCGTCGTGACGAAGACAACATGCCGGGTTCACGCCGTGAAGTGAAAAATGCCAAAGAAGAAGGGGTTGAGTTTAAATTTAACCGTCAGCCGATTGAAATTGTGGGCGCAAACGGCAAAGTTACAGGGGTAAAAGTGGTCACCACGCAGCTGGGTGAACCCGACAGCCGTGGCCGTCGTAGTCCTGAACCGGTACCGGGCTCAGAAGAAGTGCTACCTGCCGATGCGGTGTTATTGGCCTTTGGTTTCCGTACCTCACCTGCCGATTGGTTTAATGACGTAAATATTCAATTAGACGGCTCGGGTCGTGTAGTAGCTGCTGAACAGCAGCAATACAAGTTCCAAACCTCAAACCCGAAAATCTTTGCCGGTGGCGACATGGTGCGTGGTTCTGACCTTGTAGTGACTGCGATTTGGGAAGGTCGCCAAGCTGCAGAAGGCATTTTAGAATATTTAGAGTTATAAGCGAATCGCTTTTAAATAACCCACTTCGGTGGGTTTTTTTATGCCTGTTGGGGCAGATGTGGACATTTAAAATTTTCATGAAGTTACAGACAAAGGCGAAAAAATATGCAGAATAGAAAGAAACAGGCAGGTCGCGAGTTGCTGGATTTGATCTGTCAGACTTTATGAGAACAGCGCCGACGCCGCTTGGCCACAGGCACGAACAATAAAAAAGGTATTGATCTGATGAACACCCTAAAAAAATCAGCCATTTTAGTGGCTTTAGTAAGCACCTTAACCTTGTCCGGCTGTGGCTATAACACTTTACAGGTCAAAGACGAAGCCGTAACGGCAGCATGGTCAGAAGTGCAAAACCAATATCAACGCCGTGCCGACTTAGTGCCCAATTTGGTGAATGTGGTCAAAGGTTATGCCAAACATGAACAAGAAGTGCTGACCGCAGTCACTGAAGCCCGTGCCAATGTGGCCGGTTTAAAAGTCGACAAAGCGGTATTAGAAGATCCGGCATTATTTGAAAAATACCAACAAGCCCAAGCACAAATGAGCAGCGCCTTGTCGCGTTTATTGGCGGTGTCAGAAAACTATCCTGACTTAAAAGCCAATGAACAGTTCCGTGAACTGCAAGTGCAACTTGAAGGCACCGAAAACCGCATTGCGGTGGCACGTAACCGTTATATTGGTTCGGTACAAGACTTTAACGGCTACGCGCGTCAGTTCCCACAAGTGATGACAGCAAAAGTGATTGGCATGAAAACCAAAGAAAACTTTAGTGCTGACCCTGCGGCTCAAAATGCACCGACCGTCTCGTTTAACTAAACGCGACAAAGGAGATGCGGATGTTGATGATCATCATGCGCCTGATGTGTATGGCGGTGCTGTTACTGGGCACACAGCTCAGTCTTGCCAACCAAGCCACCGCCGTTGACGACGGTGCAGAGGCTGTGGTGCTGGGTAAAATGCTCACACCCAACAACAGCGCTACAGCAACAGCGGCTACTGCCACGGCCAATAGCAGCACCCCACTGCCTCAAGTTGCAAATGATTTGGCCGATGGCGAGTCCATTCGCAGCTTGCCGACTTTAAATGAGCCGGTGATTGATCAAGCCAATATTTTAACCCCAGCGCAAAAACAGCAACTCAGTCAGCGAATTTTACAGCTGCATCAACAGGGCAAAGCGCAAATTGGGGTGGTGATTGTGCCCACCACGGGTCAAGAAGACATTTTTGATTTTGCCATGCGCGTGGCACAGCAATGGCAGCTCGGCAATGCCAAACAAGACAACGGTTTACTGATGGCCATTGCGGTGAACGACCGGCGTATTCAAATTTTAACCGGCTATGGCTTAGAAGGCGTATTGCCGGACATTATCACGCATCGCATTATTGATCAGCAGATTACACCGTATTTTAAACAAGGGCGCTATGGGGCCGGCATTGACGCAGGTCTCATGGAAATTGAGAATATTTTAAATCAAGACCCCGAAATTGCAGCCCAAGCCGCCGACGCTTTAAAAGAACGCCAAGCGCAAGCCTTACAAGCGCAGCAAGCGCATGAAAAAACCATGATGATGGCGCTGTTTATTTTATTGGCCGGCATTATTGGCTCGTACATTGTGGGACGTCGTTTAAGTGCCTCGACCGCAGCGGTTGCCGCATTGGCTGCCGGTTTGGTCAATGGCGCAGGCTTAATCGTGAGTATACTGATGGCAGGGGCAATTTTTGTCTTACTCATTAGTTCGGTTGCGCAGCTGATTTTCCA
>CAVBYE010000018.1:0-32052 GCA_963599285.1 Bacteroidaceae bacterium
GGTGTTGTATGTTTTTAGGGAGCCAATATGTCCCCAAAGCTTGTGAACTGAATGTGCTCATCGGCTTCTTCACGGTATCCAAAACACAATTGTGTGGCATAGTTTCACCTCCTCATGAGTGAAGTTATATGCCCCATCTGTCCTTTGGTACCTGAGATCTTCAATGTATGCTGCATGTCCATATTCAGCATATATTTTCTTCCTTCGGTGAATGCAACTCGC
Source organism: Bacteroidaceae bacterium (assembly GCA_963599285.1). Lineage (GTDB taxonomy): Bacteria > Pseudomonadota > Gammaproteobacteria > Pseudomonadales > Moraxellaceae > Acinetobacter. The sequence continues at coordinate 223 of CAVBYE010000018.1, forward strand.
TGCATTGCTCTCCAGATTGTTATTGTTATTTTACAGTCCTTTTGCCTGAGAGTTTCCGGGGTCGTTGCTCCTTCGGCGAATCAATGCTGATTGCTCTCCTGTAATGAATCCACAATAAACAATTTTTATGCATAAACATAGTCCTAAACATGATTTAGATGATTTAAGTCAGTATTTAGCTTTAATTAAAATTTAAATCATTGAAATTAAAATAATTTTTTAAATAAAACACCAAGTCTTTTACTTGGTAGGTGCAGAAGAGACTGATCTACATGTAAAACACAAATAAAAAAGGCTTAAACCACTAAGGTTTAAGCCTTTTTGCTTAATCACACACTTGGTGTGAAATGAAGCTAGGTATTTGGTGGAGATGGCGGGAGTTGAACCCGCGTCCGCCAACACTACGCTCGAGAATACTACATGCTTAGATATCGTCTATTGATTTAACACCAAGAGACCCGACGAACAGGGTTCAAAGTGCGATCCTTTAAGTTTGGTATAAAGCCCCAAGGCATGACTCTATACGGACTTGTGTGCGTTCGCTTCAGTCGGGATCTCTAACCACAAGTATTCAGAGATGCGGACAAGCTGCCCTTAGGCAGCTAGAGCGTAAGATTCGTCGTTTGCGACTATTAAAATGCAAATTTTATTTACGAGAGAAAATGCGCTCTCGGCATGCATCTATGAGTTTCATCATCAGCGTCGAAGCCAAGAACATCCCCAGATAACAGGCTCATCATAGCATAACTACAGAGAACTACAACAAATCTCAACGCATTTGTGTCCTTTCATTCGGCAATTACGTTAATATTTTAGTGTCAAATCTAATATTTATAAATTCATGAGTTACTTACTTGCCCTCGATCAGGGCACAACCTCAAGCCGCGCGATTATTTTTAATCCGCAGGGTCAAATTCAAGCTATTGCCCAAACTGAAACAAAAATACACACTCCCCAGTCAGGCTGGGTCGAACAAGATGCGCATGAGATTTGGAGCAGTCAACTTGGCGTTGTACAACAAGCACTCGCCTCTGCGGGTATCTTAGCCAAAGATATTCGTGCACTTGGCTTAACCAACCAACGCGAAACCACCGTGGTTTGGGACAAACGTACAGGTCGTGCCCTCGCGCCTGCCATTATTTGGCAAGACCGCCGCGCTGCAGCATGGTGTAATCAACTGATCGAAAAAAATCTCGGCCCGATTATTTTAAAAAAGACCGGTCTACGCATTGACCCCTATTTTAGTGCAGGCAAATTGGTTTGGTTACTTGAACATGTTGAGGGCTTACGCGCTTTGGCTGAACAAGGCCATGTTGCCTTTGGCACCATTGACAGTTGGCTGATCTGGAATTTAACCCAAGGTGCTGAGCATGTAATTGAAGTCAGTAATGCCTCGCGTACCATGCTAATGAATCTTAAAACCCAGCAGTGGGATGATACGCTGTTGGCAGCTTTTAATATTCCCGAAAAACTGTTGCCCAAAATTATTAGCTCCGATTGCCATGTGGCAGATACTGCACCGGGTTTGTTAGGTGCACGCATTCCCATTATGGGCGTATTAGGCGATCAACAATCTGCTTTATTTGGTCAGTCTTGTTTTGACGCAGGTACAGCCAAGAATACCTATGGTACCGGTTGTTTTATGCTGTTTAATACAGGACATGATGTGCAGCTGAGTCAAAATAAATTGCTCTCGACCTTAGCTTGGCAATGTCAAAACACCACACAATATGCACTTGAAGGCAGCGTGTTTATGGCAGGTGCGATTGTGCAATGGTTGCGTGATGGTTTAGGAATTATTCAACACAGCCATGAGGTAGAGCACCTCGCCAATCAAGTCAGTGATACCGAAGGGGTCGTGTTGGTGCCCGCTTTTACCGGTTTGGGTGCCCCGCACTGGGACAATGAAGCACGTGCCCTGCTCTGCGGTATGTCACGGGGTACCCACAAAGCCCACATTGCCCGTGCGGCTCTAGAAGCCATTGCCTTTCAAGTCTCTGATGTTTTAACTGCAATGCAGTCTGATCTCAAACAGCCCTTAAAAGAGCTTCGGGTAGATGGAGGCGCCAGCAACAACAATATGCTGATGCAATTTCAAGCTGATATTTTAGGTGTCCCTGTGCTACGCCCCAAAATGCAAGAAGCCACGGCGTGGGGAGCAGCGGCTATGGCTGGACTCAAAGCCGGTGTATTCAGCAACTTACAAGATATTGAACACTGCTGGCAGCTCGATCGAACCTTTGAACCTCAAATGGCCGAGGATCAACGTCAACAGCATTTGGCCAAATGGCAAGATGCCTTACAACGGGCCAAATCGCATTAAATGTCCATTTGCAGACCCAACACATGGGTCTGCAAAGTTTATGTGTTAGTAAGCATAGCTGCCAATGGCCGTGGCAATCAGCTCGTGTTGATCATTGACCATATTCATACGCATGGTGCAGCCCTTACGGCCTAAACGTAACACTTCTGCTGTCGCCACAAAATATTCACCGCGACCCGGTTTTAAGTAATCCACGCGTAAGTCTAAAGTTGCCACACGTGCCACTTGCTGACTTACCTCAGCAAAGTTTTCAGGGGTGGCTTTTTTATATAGCTCAGCCATCGCCACAATACCGCCCACACTATCTAACACCGTCGCCGTTGAGCCACCATGTAGAATTTGATACTGCAAGTTACCAATCAAATGCGCTTGCATCTGTAGATATGCTTCAATTTTTCCATCTACCACACGCATCTGCATGGCATTGTGCTGAAAAAATGGTGATGAATTAAATGCTTGGCACAGCTTTTCGAGCACAGCATAAATTTCGATTTTTTCACCAATATGCAGCTCACCTGTCCACTTTTTTACCACATCATTCATTTTTTTAAATTACCTTAACCACAATTTACAATGACCACGCGGCTATTATAGGTCTACAATAGCCCAAGTTTAAGACTAATCATTGAGATTGTTATGACCTATACGTTTAATCGCCCGGCTTTCCCTGCAACACGCATGCGCCGTATTCGTAAAAATGAGCATCTACGTGCGATGGTTCGTGAAACGCAATTAACGACAGATCATCTCATTTATCCGGTGTTTGTATTACCCGGACAAAACCAAACCCAAGATATTCCAAGCATGCCCAATGTGCAGCGCTTATCAGCAGACCTCTTATTAAAAAAAGCTGAACGTTTACTCGAACTTGGCGTATCTAAACTTGCGCTGTTTCCGGTAACGCCACAAGAAGACAAAAGCTTAAATGCCGAAGCGGCTTGGCGTGATGATGGTCTGGTACAAACCACGGTGCGTTTACTCAAAAAAGAATTACCTGAAATGGTGTTAATCACCGACGGCGCACTCGACCCGTATACCACCCATGGTCAAGATGGCATTATTGATGACACTGGCTATGTGCTCAATGATGAAACCGTTGCCGCGCTTATTAAGCAAGGTTTAAGTCATGCCGAAGCAGGTGCCGACATTTTTGCGCCAAGTGACATGATGGATGGACGTATTGGGGCAATTCGTCAGGCTTTTGAAGCCAACGGACACATCTATACCAACATCATGGCGTATTCAGCCAAATATGCATCAAGCTTCTACGGCCCATTCCGTGATGCGGTGGGTTCTGCTTCAAACCTCAAAGGTGGCAATAAATATAACTACCAAATGGATATTGGCAACCGTGCTGAAGCACTGCATGAAATTGCCCTCGACATTCAAGAAGGTGCAGACATGGTGATTGTGAAACCAGGCATGCCATATTTAGACATCGTGCGTGAAGTCAAGGACACCTTTGGCGTACCGACCTTTGTTTATCAAGTCAGTGGTGAATACGCCATGCTTGCCGGTGCCATTCAAAATGGTTGGTTATCTGACAGCGTAATTATTGAATCACTGATGAGCTGCCGCCGCGCAGGTGCAGACGGTATTTGGACTTACTTTGCTGAAGAAGCTGCATTAAAACTCAAAGCAATGCAGTAATTCATTTCACGAAAAAAGGGAGCTGAAGCTCCCTTTTTTAGCTGAGTAAATGCTGTAAAGCATGTTTTAAGTGCGGATATTGAAACTCAAAACCGGCCTGCTGTAGTGCTTTGGGTTTTACATATTGCCCATTGAGGACCAATTGCGATTGCTCACCGAGCATAAGTTTCAAGCTACAAGCTGGTAAACGGAGTAAAGGCTTACGCTTAAGTTGCTGTGAAGCAAGTTGTACAAAGTCCGCTTGATTGCTTTGCTCAGGCGCAACTAAATTAAACACGGTATCCTGTGTATCATGCGTCATTAAAAATTCAATTGCCGCCAATACATCCTGTATATGCACCCAAACCAAAGGCTGTTGACCTGAACCCATCTTGCCCACAGCGTTTAACTTAATGGGCAACAATAATTGCGGTAGGATGCCCCCTTTAGGCCCCAACACCACCCCAAGTCGAATAATTTTTAAATTGGGCTGCTCAAATTGCTGAGCACTGTGTTCCCACTGCTGACACAGCTCCGACATAAAAATCTTTTGCGCAGGTGCTGTTTCATCACAGACTTGTTGCCATGTTTGGCTGTCATCTATGCCGTAATAGCCAATGGCAGATCCTGAAATCACCCGTTTCGGTTTACATTGATGTTGTTCTAAGTAGGTCAATAAAGCGGTTGTGGTTTTAACTCGACTATCAATCAGGCGTTGCTTACGTGCAGCAGTCCAACGTTTTGCCCCAATATTTTCACCGGCTAGATTAATCACATAATCAAGATCAATCCCTTCAAGCTGGGCGAAATCTTGAATCCAGTGTAAGTTGGGATGAAATGCCGCTAAGTGCGTTTGTCGGGTATAGCCATAGACCACATAGTTACGGTCCAATAAATAGTGTGTCAGGTGCTGACCAATAAACCCACTCGCCCCGGTGATTAAAACGTTGTACTTTTTCATCCCACACCTATGTTGATGTTGTGCTGTCACATCAACATAGCATATTCAGCAACTTAATCTCGTGCAGGAAACATTTTGCTGGCCATACGTTTAGCTTGCGGGCCATAAAACCAATAGGTCAACACATATAGCGGCATGGCCATCAATAAGAACATGATCAATACCACTGCAATAAATTGCGGTTGCTGTAAATAGAGCAGAAAGTTTTGCCATAATTCAGGATTATTGCGGGCAAAGATTGCCACACCCAAAATTAAAAACGTAACGTTATAGCTCCAAAAAATCACGCTAAAGCCAAGGGTTAATTTTTTGCGTTCTGCTTGGGTCGGGGCACGGCGTTGACGCTTTAAAAAGTGATATAACACGCTAATCATGGCAATTAAATACGGCACGACCGTCAGAATACTGCCGACACCCGGTGGCATCAGCGCCGCCAATACGCCACAAATACAGGTCAGCAACAAACATAAACCAAAGAAAATCCAAAAATAACGACCCAAAGCCAACCTCTTTTATCACTTACCAACACGAGTGCAGCACACAGTATAGAAATTTTTCAATTTTTTTTCATTTTATTGTCAACCTATTTCAATGGGCTGACGTTTATTAGGGTATAGGGTCTGTAATAGTCGATGAGTGTCATGGCATCCTCAATCTTCGCTGACCTTTTTCTAAAAGCAATAATATTCCGGTTTCTTTTTGGCTTTGTGTGACCAGCAGCCACAACAAGCCAAAATGAAATTGATTTTTTGACCGACGATTTACTATCACTCGAATCGTCGGTCTTTTATTTTGATCTCCTACATTGTCTATCCTGATCGCTTGCGTGTTCACACCGCACACAAGTTCTGCTCTAGCTTTTTGGCGGCGGTGTTTTTATAGTAATCAGGTTCAAAAATGAAAAATGGGTTTCAAATACATGGCTGTGCGTTTTTTACATACCTCGGATTGGCATTTGGGACAGTTTTTCCATAATCATGATCGTGAATTTGAACATGCACAATTTTTAACGTGGTTGCTTGAACAAATTAAGCAAAAACAGCCCAATGCCCTGCTTATTGCCGGTGATATTTTTGATGTGATTAACCCTGCATCGAGTGCACAAAAACAGCTCTATCAATTCTTAGCCGATGCACATGCACTTGCTCCACATATGCAAACCCTGATGATTGCAGGCAACCACGACTCAGGTTATCGGCTTGAGCAAGTGGAGCCTCTGTTGGCCAAATTTAATGCCAAAGCTGTAGGGGTAATCGGACGTAATGATGACAATACCCTCGATTTAGATCGCTTATTGGTGCCTATTGTTGATCAGCAACAGAAAATCATTGCATGGTGCTTAACCCTGCCCTATTTACGCAGTGCCGAAATTACTGGCTTAAATGAACAGACCACCAATAGCCAAAATGCCATTGCCTATTTACATCAGCAATTGATTGCAGAAGCCAAAGCCCGTAAACAGCCTGATCAAGCTCTGATTTTAATGTCACATGCGCATATGCAAGGTGGTGAAACCTCAGACTCTGAACGCCCGATTATTATTGGTCATGAAGAGGCTTTATCGACGGCCTTATTTGATGAGGTAATTGATTACGTGGCGCTTGGACATTTGCATAAACCCCAAAAAGTCAGTCAGGAACATATTCGTTATAGTGGCTCGCCCATCCCCTTGTCGTTTAGTGAAATCAACTACAAACACCAAGTACTCGACGTTACCCTTGATCCCACAGCGGATGGTGCATCTCGTTTTCAATTTGAATCATTAATCATTCCACGTACGGTTGGACTGGTTCGTCTACGTGAAACATTGCCCAACTTAATTGAAAAAATTAAAACTTTGCCAAGTGGTGAAATAGAATATTTAAATGCACGTGACTTTTTAGAAATTGAATACACCACGGATGTACCTCCCCCAGTCGATTTACGCCAACAAGTCGAACTTGCCTTACCACCCAATCGCTACCGCTTATTACGCTTGAGCCGAGTTTATCAAAAGGTTAAGGATGATGAAGCGCAAGTCTCTAAAATAGACCTTGCCCCGCCCACCCCTGAATCTTTGTTTGAGAAAATTTGGGAAAAAATGGGTTATCTACCTGATGCAACTGTGCAACGTGATTTTCAGCAACTCCTCGCTGAAGCACAACACGATCTTGATGAAAAACACGGCTAAGGATTGGTTATGAAAATTTTACGACTCAGTTTAAATAACTTGGCTTCTTTAGCCGGCGTGCATCATATTCATTTTGATCAGCAACCTTTAGCCCATGCAGGTTTGATTGCCATTACAGGTAAAACAGGTGCCGGTAAATCAACCCTACTCGATGCAATGTGTTTAGCACTTTATGATGAAGTCCCGCGTTTGCGTGGTGCGGCAGGTAGCATTAAAGATGCCGGTGGCAAAGATATTTCGATTAAAGATTCGAAAAACATTTTACGTCGTGGCACAACTTCAGGCTTTGCTGAACTTGAGTTCATTGCGCTTGATGGCAAACGTTATCAAGCCCGCTGGGACATTCGACGTGCACGCAATAAAGTCGATGGCAATTTGAAAGTTGAACGTGCCATCACCTGTTTAGATGATCAAAAAGTTTTAAACCACAAAATTTCAGAAGCAACGCCACTGATTGAGAAATTGATCGGTCTGAGCTTTGAGCAATTTACCCGTGCGGTATTACTTGCACAGTCTGAAGTTGGGGCTTTTTTAAAAGCCAAAGATCATGAACGTGCTGATCTTTTGGAGTATTTGACCAACTCCCATATTTTTAGCTTGGTGAGTATCAAAGCGGCTGAAAAAAATAGTCAGATTAAGCAGCAGCGTGCCGAATTAGAAAATGTCATTGGGCATATCCAAATTTTATCTGAAGATGAAATTCAGCAATTACAGCAACAACAAAAAGAACTCGCTTTACAACTACAAAGTTTACAAAGTACCGAAAAGCTGCTGGAAAATGAAAAAAAATGGCATCTTGAGCGTGACCAACTTTATGCTGAAGTGCTCGGTAAAAAAGAAATCTATGATGTTCAGCTTGATGCAATCAATAAGTCGGCTGCGCAAAAACAGCTTTTACAACAACTCGATGACTTTCAAGCGATTCGTGAAAAATTTGTGCAGCGTGCACGTTTGCAACCCCTTAAAGCACAAACCTTAGCGCAGCAAACCGAGTTTATGACCGGCTTTGTACAACTACAGCAACAAACACAGCAACAACAAACTGCATTACAGCAGGTACTAGACACTCAAAAGCAATTTGAACAACAACGCCTAGATTTAAAGCCGCATCTAGAACAAGCACTCAAGCTAGATCATGAAATCAACACTGTTTCTGAGCAATATAAAAAACTGAATGCTGAAAAAGGTGAAATCTCACTCAGCCAAGTGGAGCCATTAAAGAAATCTCTAGAACAAGAACACAACGCCTGGGCTTCATTAGTCAGTCAACAACAGCAGATTGGATTCAATTTAAGCCAAAGCGATTTTTTACAATGCTTTGATCAAGAACCGCAAAGCATTTTAAACGCCCTGCACCATTATGCTGAACAATACGCCGCTTTAAATCAGCAGCATCCTGAAATTTTGCAACAGCCTTTGTCTGTCTTAGAACAACAGCAACAACATTTAGCTCAGCAATTACAAGGCTACAGCGAAGCCCATGCAAACCCTGAACAACTTGCTCAAAGTCTGAAAACAACGCAGCAGCAAAAAGAACATCTACGTGCCAAGCTCACAAAACTACAGCAGCAAGCACAGCAGCTTCAACAACTGAGTGATGCAGAAAAACACATTGCTCAGCTGAAAAATAATGTATCGATCGAACAAACAGCATTACAGACCATTGAACACAATATTCAACGTTTAAGTAGCGAAAAAACGGCGCAAGAAAGCGCTTTTACTCAGCTACAACAGGTGTTCGAAACACAGCGATTATTACATAATGAAAATGTTCAGCATCTTCGGGCACAATTAAAACCAAACGAAGCATGTATGGTATGCGGTAGTCAGGCGCATCCTTTCGTAGAAGATCATACTGCTTTGGAGCAAGGTTTATTGCAGCTGCAAGAACAGCAACTACAGCAAGCGAAACAAAAACTTGAGCAGACTTTAGCGCAGTTACAACAAGCACAAATTGAACACTCTAAACGACATGCTGTATTAGAACAGCAGCAACTGCGTTTGCACCAATTACAGCAATCTAACCAAGAACAATTACAGCAAATCTGCCTTGACCTACAACAAGCAGGATACATACTTGAAAATGATAGCCTGATTTCGCTGCAAAAATATGTTGGGTTAAACACCACTCAGCTAGAACAACAGCTTGAGCAGCAGCAAGTACTTGAACAGCAGCAAACTGAATTACTTGATCAATGGCGAAAGGATCTGCAACAGTCTCAACAATTACAGCTCAATTTAGAGCGACGCATTCAACTTGAACAACGTATTCAACCGATTATGCAATTGTTGCCTGAGCGCTATCAAAACAGTGCTGCAATCAGTTGGCAAGCAGAACTACAAGTACAGCTAAAACAGCGTATTGAACAATTAAATGCGCAAAAGCAAATTGAACTATCCATTACTCAAGCGAAGCAAAAACTTGAAAAAATTGAGCTGCAATATCAGTCTGCTTTGGCACGTGAAGAACATTTAAGCAAAGAAATTGAACAGCACATTAAGCAAGGTACAGATTTACGCCAACAGTTGGCAGCTCTGACAGAACAATATGCAGGAAAGCCTTATCGTGTTGCTGCAGAATGGCGTAATCATTTGGATGAAACCACACAGCGATATGCAGAAGATTCTCAGCAGCAGCGTGAAAAAACCACAAAAATGGAGCAGGCTCTAAATCAAGCGAATCTAAAACAACAGCAATTCATCAGTGAATTACAACATATTGAAAATGCTTTGGCACAAGTGCAGCAAGATATTCAGCAATGGCAATTGCAGTCTCCTACAGTCACCACAGAAAATATTGAAACATGGCTTCAAATAGACTTGAACCAACATCAAATGATTCGCCAAACACTGAACAACCAACAACAGTTGCTCGAAAATGCTAAAACGGCGTGGCAATTATTGGAAGAACGCTATCAAGCACATTTAAAATATCAACCAGAACATGATTTCGCAGCGCTTGAAAATCTGTTGGCACAATTAGTCTTAGAGAAAAATAGCCAACAAGATGCACTCAATGAACTCGATGCCAAGCTACGCATAAATACCAACAATCAAAGCACTTATGCCAAATATCAAACGCAGATTGAGCAAATCAAAGCTGAAGAATATCGTTGGGGGCGAATTTATGATCTGATCGGGCATAAAGAAGGCACCAAATTCCAAAAAATTGCCCAAGAACATCACTTAGATATCTTGGTTGAATATGCCAACCAACAATTGCAACCGCTTGCACCGCGTTATCAGTTACATCGTATTCCCGACAGCTTAAGCTTAGCCATTATTGACTTGGACATGAACAGCGAAGTTCGACCTGTGCTGTCTCTTTCAGGTGGTGAAACTTTCTTGGTGTCACTTGCACTTGCTTTAGCGATTGCCAATATGGCCTCAGGCTCAATGAAACTTGAATCCCTCTTTATTGATGAAGGCTTTGGTACGCTCGACCCTGCCTCTTTACACATGGTTATGAATGCCTTGGATCACTTACAAAGCCAAGGGCGTAAAGTGGTGCTGATTTCGCATATTCAAGAGATGCATGAGCGGATTCCGGTACAAATTCAGGTCAAGGCTGTGGGTGCTGGGGCGAGTCAAGTTAAAATTATCAGTTAATCTTTCATGGACACAATGATGTCAACTCAAACTCTGCCTTTACAAAACAAAATTGCCCTCGTGACTGGGGGCTCTCGTTCAATTGGTGCCGCGATTGCCAAACGTCTCGCCCAAGATGGCGCACGTGTGGCCATCACCTATCAACGCTCGACCGAGCAAGCCCAACAGGTGGTACAAGAGATTACAGCACTAGGTGGTCAAGCCATTGCCATTCAAGCGGATGCTGCACAACCTGAAGCGGTGCGCCAAGCGGTTGCAGAAACAGTACGCAGCTTGGGTGGTCTCGATATTTTAGTCAATAACGCAGGCATTAGCGTCTTTGGCGCAATTGATGAGGTGAGCGTTGAAGATCTTGAAAAGAGTATGGCCACCAATGTCACGGGGGTGTTTGTTGCCACCCAAGAAGCCGTGCGGCATATGAAAGCAGGTGGACGTGTGATTCATATTGGTTCGGCCATGACCCGCTATGCCGCTTTTGCTGGGATCTCGTTATACACCATGAGTAAAGCAGCCATTTCAGGCTTTAACCGTAGTTTGGTACGTGATCTCGGCCCTCGAGGGATTACCACCAATATTGTGCATCCCGGCTCTACCGACACCGATATGAATCCGGCCAATAGTGACATGAGTCAAATGATTGTGCCGGGTATTGCTCTAGGTCGTTATGCACAGTCCAATGAAATTGCCAATGTGGTGGCATTTTTAGCCAGTCCTGACGCCTCTTATGTTACAGGTGCAGAAATTATCGCTGACGGTGGTTACACAGCTTAAAAAGTTCGTGCAGCGTGGGTTGAACCACTCACGCTGCATCGGTGAATCTCGCTTATGTTTTATCCGAATAATCCCGCGCACCAAAGAGTGCTGTTCCCACACGTACCATGGTTGAACCTGCGGCAATGGCCTCGGTCATATCCCCTGACATCCCCATGCTTAAGGTATCCCAATCTTCAGGATGCGCATGTTGGACTTTCACTCGCTCAAATAAAGCTTTGGCATCCAAAAAGGCCTGTGTATTCTCAGGTGCAGGAATCACCATTAAACCACGCAAACGTAACTGCGGCAGTTGACTGATCTGCGCCACCAAGTCGGCGACCTCATCAGGTTGGCAGCCATCTTTGGTGTCTTGGCCATCAATATTGACTTGTAGACAGATATTTAATGGCGCTTGCTGTGCTTCACGTTGTTTAGATAAACGTTCAGCGATAATCAAACGATCTACACCATGCACCCAAGCAAATTTTTCTGCCAAATGTTTGGTTTTGTTGCGTTGTACATGCCCAATAAAATGCCACTCAATCTCAAGCGCTTGTAGGGCCTCAATTTTCTCAAGCGCCTCTTGCAAGTAGTTTTCACCAAACGCACGTTGACCCGCGGCATACATCTGTGCCAATGCTGAACTCGGGTGGGTTTTGGATACCGCCAACAAGCTGAGTTCTGCCTGATCACGTCCTGCTTGCTGACAGGCGAGCTGAATTTTTTGTAAAACTTGATTTCTAGAAATTTGTAGACAATTCATTGCAGTAGTTCTCATTTCATCGCGGTTTTTTTCTGCCGCCTGTTGCCTAAGTGTTGGTTCAGCTGGGAGAAAGCCGTATTATTCTATCAAAATAATGATGATGTTTTATGCTTGGGGATTGAAATGGATATTACAGAACTTTTGGCTTTTTCAGCAAAAAATGGGGCGTCCGACTTACACTTGTCTGCAGGTATGCCGCCGATGATTCGTGTTGATGGCGAGGTGCGACGCATCAACTTACCCGCGCTTGAACATAAAGAAGTACACAAGCTGGTGTACGACATCATGAACGATAAACAACGCCGTGACTATGAAGAACAGTTAGAAACGGACTTTTCCTTTGAAGTACCTGGCGTGGCGCGCTTTCGTGTCAATGCCTTTAACCAAAACCGGGGTGCGGGCGCCGTGTTTCGTACCATTCCCTCTAAAGTGCTGACCATGGAAGATTTGGGCATGGGCCAAATCTTTAAAGATATTTGTGAGTATCCGCGCGGTATTGTGCTTGTTACAGGCCCAACCGGTTCTGGTAAATCCACCACTTTAGCGGCCATGCTCGACTATATTAATGATAACCGTTATGACCACATCTTAACCGTTGAAGACCCAATTGAATTTGTACACGAATCAAAAAAATGTCTGATTAACCAACGTGAAGTCCATCGTGATACACATGGTTTTAATGAAGCCCTACGCTCAGCACTGCGTGAAGACCCAGACATTATCTTGGTCGGTGAGATGCGTGACTTAGAAACCATCCGTCTGGCGTTAACAGCAGCCGAAACAGGTCACTTGGTGTTTGGCACACTGCATACCACCTCTGCTGCAAAAACCATTGACCGTATTATTGACGTCTTCCCTGCATCTGAAAAAGATATGGTGCGCGCCATGCTGTCTGAATCCTTACAAGCCGTGATTTCACAGACCTTATTGAAAAAAAATGGCGGTGGCCGTGTTGCCGCACATGAAATTATGATTGGTATTCCTGCGATTCGTAACCTGATTCGTGAAAACAAAGTCGCACAAATGTACTCAGCAATTCAGACCGGTGCCAACCATGGCATGACCACACTCGACCAAACCCTGAAAAACTTGGTGGCCAAAGGCATGATTTCTAACCAAACTGCCCGCAACGTTGCAAAACAACCTGAATCATTCCTATAAGTCATAAATTAAGGATAATAATATGAAATTTAATGACTTACTCAACTTAATGATTGAGCAAAAAGCCTCGGATTTATTTATTACTGCCGACATTGAACCTTCCATGAAGATCAATGGCGAAATTGTGCCTGTGGCCAAAACCAAACTCACTGGGGAAATTATTGAACAACTGATTTTATCCATTATGTCGCCGCAGCAACGCGATGAATTTACCCGAACCCGCGAATGTAACTTTGCCATTACCAACCAAGAACGCACAGCACGCTTTCGGGTCAGCGCCTTTCAGCAACGCGATGAACCCGGTATGGTGTTGCGTCGTATTGAAACCGTCATTCCAAGTATCGACGAGCTACAACTGCCGCCAATCATGAAAGAATTGGCGATGGTCAAACGTGGCATTATCATTTTCGTTGGTGCAACCGGTACTGGTAAGTCCACCTCATTGGCCTCCATTATTGGCTACCGCAACAAAAACTCCAAAGGCCATATTATTACCATTGAAGACCCGATTGAATTTGTGCATCAACATCAAGGCTGTATTATCACCCAACGTGAAGTCGGCATTGATACCGAAAGCTTTGAAGTGGCACTCAAAAACACCCTACGCCAAGCTCCTGACGTGATCTTAATTGGCGAAATTCGATCACGTGAAACCATGGACTATGCCATTGCCTTTGCTGAAACAGGCCATTTGGTCTTTGCCACCCTGCATGCCAGCAACGCCAACCAAGCGCTTGACCGTATTGTGCATTTCTTTGATGGTGACCGACAAAACCAAGTGTTTATGGACTTGTCCTTAAACTTAAAAGCCCTTGTGGCTCAGCAGCTTGTGCCAACTGTAGATGGTCAGGGTCGCCGTGCTGCGATTGAAATTCTGATTAATACCCCGCTGATTTCTGACTTAATCCGTGATGGTCAAGTCCATAAAATTAAGGAAGTTATGAAACGCTCACGCGAATTGGGCATGCAAACCTTCGACCAAGCCTTGTTTGATCTGTATCAAGCCAAACTGATTAGCTATAAAGATGCGCTTAAACACGCCGATTCTGCCAATGATCTGCGCTTGCAAATCAAACTCTCCGAAGAAGGCGGCCACTTAATGCAATCGGGGCAAAATATTACCTTCGATGGGCAATAAAAAAAGGCTTCCGGAGGAAGCCTTTTTAAGATTTAAAGCGCTTTATTTTTTGCGGAATGCTTCTTGGCATTCTGCTGCATCGCAGTAACCGTATAGGTTTAATGAGTGACCTGTCAGCTCAAAACCAAAGCTTTTTGCCACTTCATGCTGTTCATTTTCAATCACATCATTATGGAATTCGACCACTTTATTACAGTTTTGGCATACAAGATGGTCATGGTGATCGTCTTGCATAATTTCAAATACAGAGTGGTTATTTTCAAAGTGGTGGCGTTGAATAATACCTGCTGCTTCAAACTGAGTCAGTACACGGTATACCGTCGCTAAACCTACATCTTCACCTTGTTCAAGCAAGGTTTTATAAATATCTTCAGCGCTCAAATGGTGTTGTTTTGAATTTTCTAATAGTTCTAAAATTTTAATTCGAGGCAGGGTAACTTTCAGTCCAGCTTTACGTAAATCTTGGTTTGAAATAGGCATGAAAAAAGGTCTCTCAACAAAATCAAAGTTGGAATAGGCAACAAAGTTCAGATACAGTATGATCTATGGTCGGATCAAATGCATCATAAATAAATTGGGATAGTGTAGCAAAATGCAAAAAATCATGTTGACGTTGTTCGTCAGTTCAGTGCTCGCAGGCTGTTCAACCTTAGGTGTGTATAAAGTTGATATTCCTCAAGGAACCCCTTTAACCCAAGCACAAGCGGCGAAAATACAAGTCGGAATGAGTCACCAACAAGTGCGCTTTTTGCTTGGCAGTCCAACCGTTACTGATCCTATGAATCCTTTACGTTGGGACTACATCTATAATTATATCCCAGGAACCAATGCGAAAAAAGCCAAGATCCCAGCTGCGTCTGGTCAGCATCTGAAAGTGTATTTTAACGGCAATGGTATCGTAGAAAAAATCGAAGGTTTAGACACCATTCCTGTTTCTCAACCTGGCTTACCAGCATCTAAAGAAGCAATTTTAACTGCCCCACCACTATAGACATTTTAGAATAAAAAGAAACCCCTCTTAGAGGGGTTTATGCGCTTATGACTGCCAAGGTTTAAAACGATGACCTTTGACATAGCGTCCAACAGGATTACTTGCCGCACGCTTGCGTCGAATATCTTTGGGGTTAATGGTTAAAGCACGATAAATTTCTACCCGATCGCCCGCATTGAGCAGCTGTTTTTGATCCGTCGCCTTCACCCCCCATACCCCAACCTGTAAAGGCTCAGGTAAAGCGGTCAACTGCATGATTTGGCTGGCGTCGAGTGCATCTTGAATGGTCATACCCGCTTTAAAGTCCACCGCAATATAAAATTGTTGCGTTGGACTGGCATAAGCGACCCAAACTTGAGCTGTATGCATCAGATTAACTTTCCAACTAATGCCACAATAGCCAGTACAATGGATAAGGGCAATACAATACGTACCGCAATACGCCATAGGTTATATACGGCTTCATGACCAAAGTTGAGTGACTTGCGTAAGTGACTGATTTTCATCATCCAGCCAGCAAATAGGGCATAGACCAAGCAAATCACCAAGCCCCAAATGAGCACCAATACATTAAAGATTGGATTGAGCATTGGAATTGCCCAAATCAACAGTGCCACCAACACCGCTGCCCATTGAATCAGCACAGGGGTTTGACGTTGCTGTAACTGTTCACGTGCCAGACTCAATAACAAGCCTGAACCTGTAATCACACTCAAGACCAAAGCCGCAGCAGGAATTTGAGTATTGGCAATAAAGAAGCCAAATGCCACCACAGCCAACAATTGTGCGATCCATACAGGCAGTACTGTTGTGGTTGCGCGCTCGTGTTGTTTCACTGCATTCAAGCTGACTTGTGAATATACCCCTAAACCTAAACCACTCGCGACTAAGGCTAAAACTGTTGCAGCGCCCCACTCACTAAATTCAAGTGCAGTCACTTGCCAGGTCGGCAATTGCTCGCCCAAGACCACTGAGCTCACTAGCGCAGCAATCACACCCACAATTGTCAATAATACAGTGATCGCACGCGGCAAGAATGACACCGCGACCGCCACAGCGGCCAAAGCTAAAAAGGTCAAATGCGTGCTTAAGCTTGGTAGTGCCCATTGACCTAACATGCGGCTTGCATTAAATAACATGCCACCGGCTAAAAATGGCATAAAGATTACGGCTAACCAGCCCACCAAACGCCATTGTGGTGAAGCATCTGCGTCACGGGTTAAGCTTGATAAAGCATGAAGTGCCGTAGTTTTACTGCGCTTGGCCAAAGCCACTTCCAAGTAAGTAATCGGCAAAGCCAAGACCAACATGGTGCCCAGCCACAGCAGCCAAAAATCAAGCTGACGCTCAGCTTGAATACCCACTAAGGGCGCCAGTGTCGCAATAATAATGAATGATAAACAAAATGCCATCAGCGGTGATAGCCATCTAGACATAGCGTTGTCCTGCATGATGCGTTCCTAATAAAAATCTGTAGCTATTTTGCCGTTGTCATGCCTAAAAAGCAAAACCCAAAAAAGAAAAAAGCAAACCATCTGACGATGGTTTGCCGCACTGAAAATGTTATAATTTTGCCTTATTCTTATCTTGTATCACGTTCTTTATGAAAAGAAACGTGCAAACCAGTTTTTGCCTTTTTTCTGTTCTTTGGCTTTAATAATACCAATCATATTTTCTTTGACCGCACCCACATAATCAGCATCATCATGTTGGATATGATTAATGAGCCATTTTGCCAACACATCACTGAGTTCAGATTCAATCGCTTGGCCTTGTTCAAACTTATCTCGATAACTTTCGATTTTTTTAATAAATAAATCATGTACACGTTTATGCGGTACACGATATTTATAACCTGCTTCTTCTTGTAATGATTCTTCAAAAGTAAAATGTGACTGCGTATAATCAATAATATTATTTAAAATTGTGCGAATACGCGCGCGATCTGTATTTTCTTGAATGCCGTCAATTTCATTAATATAGTCTAAAATGCGACGGTGTTGCTCATCAATAACATCAATACCCGTATTATATTCCGGTATCCATTTCATTTTCATATGACTACCTAGCGATTTCCCCAAAGTCGTTGAAAGTGATCATATAGTGATTTAAATAGAATAAAAATAAACTGATTTAGTAGGGATTCCTTAAAATCCCACTAAATAGAATTAAATATTTGTTTTTATTAAAAATTTAAATTAAAACCAAGCAAAAAAGTAAGATATTTTTTAATCAATTTTGAGTTTAAACCAATACAGGCAGATCATTTTAATATCTGCCCATTTCAGCTTAATATTGATCTGCTTTAGTCACACGTTTTAACTCAGGGTTTAAACGTTCACGTTCTAAACGCGAAATAAATGTGATCTGTTGTTTAATTGGTTGACCATCCTTGAATAACATCATTTCACCGGGTTTAAATGCAGACCAAGTCTCATTTTGCGTTAAGGGTTCTGTGGTAATTACAGCAACCCGATCTTCAGGTGTAGTCACCTGGCTAAAATCGACCTCTACATCTAAATCAATTAATTGTGCAGGTTTAAATGGATACTCACGTACCAACCAATGTAATTTGGTGGTGGCATAACTAAATAAAGCCTGACCATTTGATAAACAGAAGTTAAAGGTGCCATGTTCAGCAATTTGCGGCGAAATTTCAATTAACAACTCAAAGACTTGATCTAAGCTCGGTTCATCATAGCCAAATCGCTTCACCAACTGCTCAAGTAAATAACAAAAGGCCAGCTCACTGTCGGTGTTGCCTACAGGGGTAAAACGCCCCACCAATTCAGGCTGAAAATGATGCAAATCACCATTATGGGCAAAGATCCACTGTCTGCCCCAAAGCTCACGGCTAAAGGGATGTGAGTTCTCAAGATTAATTTTACCCTGCGTGGCTTTACGAATATGTGCAATCACATTACGCGATTTAATCGGATAATTGCGCACTAATTCTGCAATGGGTGACTCAACCGCAGATTGGTTGTCCACAAATAGACGGCAGGCTTTATCTTCAAAAAAGGCGATCCCAAAACCATCACAATGGTCTGAGGTAATACCTGCACGTTGTGAAAATCCACGAAATGAGAAGGTAATATCTGTAGGTGTTGCACAGTTCATTCCTAAAAGTTGGCACATGATGTGTTCCCATCCATTTCGTCTTCTATTGGGCTATTGTGCATGACTAGATGCAGGTTTTCAAATCTCAATTGCTTAAATCTATATCTGTATCAATTACTTCAGACACATCTGCTGATATAAAAAAACCTCCTTAACGGAGGTTTTCTTACATAGGCTTATTTTTGATGCGCGCGATTGGTAATTAAAGTGCCAACGCCATGATCTGTAAAGATCTCAAGTAAAGTGGCATGTGGGACACGACCATCAACGATATGTGCACTCACCACACCGCCTTTAACTGCATCTAATGCACAGCCCACTTTCGGAATCATGCCGCCGTAGATCACACCGGTCTCAATTAAACGGTCGACTTCTTGTGTGCTCAGACCCGTAAGTAAGTTTTTGTTTTCATCCAATACACCGGTAATATTGGTCAGTAAAATTAGCTTTTCTGCACCCAATGCTTCAGCCACTTTACCTGCAACTAAATCGGCATTAATGTTATAGGTGTTCCCTTCTTCGTCTACACCTAAAGGTGCAATCACGGGAATAAAGTCACTTTGGGTGAACATTTCTAACACGTCCGTTTTCACCCCAACCACTTCACCCACTAGCCCAAGATCAATTTCTCGAACTGAACCATCTTCTTGTGTTTTTTGCATCAACAATTTTTGTGCACGCAGTAAATTACCGTCTTTACCGGTTAAACCAATTGCACGACCACCATGTTGGTTAATCAAGTTCACAATCGATTTATTGACGCTACCGCCAAGCACCATTTCTACCACTTCCATGGTCGCAGGATCAGTAACACGCATGCCATCAATACGATCTGACTCACGACCTAATTGTTTTAAGAAAGAGTCGACTTGTGGACCACCACCGTGTACCACGATTGGATTTAAACCGACCGTTTTCAATAAAACGATGTCACGCGCAAATGAGCTTTCAAGCGCAGGATCGGTCATCGCGTTGCCACCATATTTGACAACCAGCGTTTTCCCTAAGAAACGTTGGATATACGGCAAAGCTTCAGTCAAAACTTGAGCTTTGTCGAGGCCGGTATGTTGATGTGGCATGTGCCTCTCCTCTATTTGGCATTTAAAATATCTTGGGCAATTTGTGGATAATGCCCTTTGAGCATGCCCACAAAGGTATCACGAATTGCACGTAGACGCTCTAAGTTATCAGCATCAAAACGCACGGTAAAATACTCGCCCGTATTGGATGCTCGAATAATGCCAAAACCATCTTTAAAATCAAGTCGTACCCCATCAATTTGACTTAAGCGTGCACCGACTTGCTGACTTAACGCCGCCACTTGCTGTAACACCTGTTCAGGATCTTGTTGATGAGTACTGATATAGGTATCTTCTGTAGCACAGCGTTCAGGATAAGCAGCGAGCACCTTTGATAGCGTCAAAGATGGATCTTGGCTTAAATATTCTAAAACTCGTGCTGCGGCATACAGCCCATCGTCATAACCGAAGCCACGCCCATCATTAAAGACATAATGCCCCGCGTATTCACCACCAAAGACGGCCTGACCTTGTGACTGTGCCAAGTATTGGCGTAAGAAGGTACTGCCGGTGCGAATCATTTTGGCTTGACCACCTGCATCCAGCACACTTTGTTCCACCATGGTTGAACATTTAACGTCATAGACCACTTCATGCTGTGGATGGTCTTTTAAGCACATCTGTGCAAACAGGGCCAATAGACGATCTGCGGAAATAATCGTGCCTTGTTCATCGACCATCACCACACGATCACCATCACCATCTAAAGCAATGCCCACGTCGGCATGCTGCTTCATTACGGTGTGACGTAGCAGTTGCAGATGCTGTGCTTGCGATGGATCTGGTGCATGATCAGGAAACTCTCCATTGGCCTGACAACGCAATTGAATCACTTCACAGCCCAACTTTTCGAGGACTAAAGCCGCGCAGCGCCCTGCTGCACCATGTAAACCGTCTAACACCACTTTAAATGGGCGGGTGAGCTGAATATCACTCAAAATCCCTTGCTGATAATTGAGACAATAACGCACGATCACCTGATGAGGCTCAGGTTCGATCTGAATCTTGCGTTCAGGCTGAAAGCGCAATTTGGCCCACCCAGCAACTTGTTGAATCATCTGCGGGGTCGGCGGCTCCCCTTTGACCAACCACTTAATGCCATTGTCAGATTTAGGATTATGACTGGCGGTAATCATAATGCCATTGCCTTGAAAATAACGCGCGGTGTAATAGAGCATCGGGCTTGAGCAACAGCCCATAATTTCAGCCTCTAGGCCATGGGCTTGTAGCGTCTGTTGAATCAATTTGGCATAGCTTGGGCTGGTTAAACGGGCATCATAGCCAATCACCACCTCTTGTTGTTGTGCAGCCAAATATTGCTGTGCCAAAGCATGTCCAATCGCAACAATTACCTGTGGCGACAAATCACGTACTTTCCCACGAATATCATAGGCGCGAAATAATTGGGAGGGGAAATTAACGGTTTGAGTGTTCATAGACGAAATTTGTCAACCTACATTCAGGTTATAAAGAGTGACAAAACAAAATCTTATCCAAAGAAAATCAAAAAAATGTGAAATCCATCATAAAATTTGTGTTTTTATCTTTTGGTTTTTTAATATATTTACGATCTTTTTTCAATATAAACTAGATAAAGCCCACGTCAAGTGAGCTTTATCTGATGCTAAATGGCTTAGTTTTGGCCGGTATGCCCGAAGCCACCTGCACCACGTTCAGTGGCTACAAACTCATCGACCATTTCAAATTGTGCTTGTACCACAGGCACCAACACATATTGCGCTAAACGCTCACCAGGCTCTAAGCTGAATGCAGTTTGGCTACGGTTCCACACCGACACCATCAATTCACCTTGATAATCTGAGTCAATTAAGCCCACTAAGTTGCCCAGTACAATGCCGTGTTTATGACCTAAACCTGAACGCGGTAAAATCAGACCAGCAAAATTTGCATCTTCGATATAAATGGATAACCCTGTTTTAACCAACACGGTTTGACCTGGCTCAATTAGGGTCGTTTCAGTGACGCAAGCGCGTAAGTCTAAACCTGCCGAACCTTGAGTGGCATACGTAGGCATTGGCCATTCTTGACCTAAACGTGAATCTAAAACTTTAACTTGAACTTTCATGTTAATTCCTAATGCTATGGGCGTTAGCGCTTAATAAGCGCACGTAAATTTTCGAGGTAATGCTGTGCTTGGAGCTTCGGGTCAACGTGGCCGCTGAGTTTTTGCTTACGACCCAACCACTCCAAATCATCTTGCGGGAGTTCATCAAGGAAACGGCTCGCGGTCATTTGGCGCATTTGGCCGCCCGCTTTGCGCTGCTCAGCCAAGGTTAAGGTCAGGCCCTGACGCGCACGGGTAATGCCCACGTACATTAACCGACGCTCTTCTTCAATGGTGTCTGCTGCAATCGAGTTTTTATGCGGTAAGATTTCTTCTTCCAAACCAATCATATACACATAAGGGAACTCAAGTCCTTTGGCCGCATGTAACGTCATTAAATTGACTTTATCGGTGTCTTGCTCTTCTTGCTGTTGCTCAAGCATATCCAGCAGAACCATCTTACGAATCACACTTTCAATGTTCTTTTCATCGACATCATCTGCACGATTAATCAGACTTTGAATACTGCTGTATAACACTTCAATGTTATCAAGCTTAGTCTTTTCTTGTGCCGGTGTAGCGGCCTGCGCCTTAATATAATCAATATAACCGGCTTCGTTGATCATTTGACGGATGATCGGCACCGGCTCATCATCTTCAAGCAGATTACGTGTAAAGCCGTCTAAGAAGTCATAAAATTCTGCCAATTGCGAGGTGGCCTTTTTCGGCAACACCATACTTAAGCGCTGATCGCCTGCAGCCGACAACAGTGACAAGTTATTTTCTTGGGCGAATAAGCCTAATTTTTCTAAGGTAATTGGGCCAATCGCACGTTTTGGGGTATTGATAATACGTAAGAATGCACTGTCGTCTTCTGGATTAATGATTAGACGCAAATAACTCATCACGTCTTTAATTTCTGCACGGGCGAAGAACGACTGCCCACCTGAGAGTTTATACGGGATTTGTAATTGGCGGAGCTGGGTTTCTAAAACACGTGCTTGGAAGTTACCACGGTACAAAATCGCATAGTCCTTCCACGACTTGCCTTGCATCAGCTTATGAGTGAGTAAATCTTTAACCACACGTTCGGCTTCATCATCATCATTACGACACGTAATCACGCGAATCACTTCACCATGGCCTTTATCGGACCATAATTTTTTGTCAAAAATATGGGGATTATTTTCAATCACCGAGTTAGCAGCTTTTAAAATACGACTGGTTGAGCGGTAGTTTTGCTCAAGCTTAATCACTTTTAAATTCCGGAAATCTTGCTGCAACTGGGCCATGTTTTCAGGTTTGGCCCCACGCCAAGCGTAGATTGATTGGTCATCGTCGCCTACAGCGGTGAATTGCCCCATCACACCGACCAACAATTTCACTAGAATATATTGCGCGGTGTTGGTGTCTTGATATTCATCCACCAATAAATACCGCACGCGGTTTTGCCATTTATCGCGTACTTCTGCATTTTCTTGTAATAACCGCGTTGGCATCACAATTAAATCATCAAAATCCACGGCGTTATAGGCACGTAAATTACGCTCATACAATTGATACAAATGCGCAAACTGCACATCTTCTTGCGTTTCACAGGTCGTGTGTGCTTGCTCAGGGGCAATCAGATCATTTTTCCAATCGGAAATCATCTTCATGGCTTTGGCAATCAGCTCTTTACTCTCTGCACCGGATAAATTATCACGCTGCATTAAGTCCATCAGAATGCGCTTACAGTCGTCGGCATCTAAAATGGAAAAGTTATTTTTTAGCGGCGTGTGCTTGAGTTCTAGACGCAATAAATTGAGTCCAAAGGTATGGAACGTCGAAACCGACAGCCCCTTGGCCTCTTCACGTGACAACAACTTAGCGACACGCTCTTTCATTTCGCGTGCAGCTTTATTGGTGAAGGTCATCGCGGTAATTTTATAGGCCGGAATACCACAATTTTGCACCAAATGCGCAATTTTACGGGTAATCACCGAGGTTTTACCTGAACCTGCCCCGGCAAGCACTAACAAGGGTCCTTGAGTGTATTTCATGGCTTCAAGTTGCTTGTCATTGAGTTGACTTGCTGACGACATATTCAATCCTCTTTGGTCTGGGGCTCGATTATAGTCATCTCTGTCGCACTTGCCTAATCAAAAAAATCACTCAGCAGCCATAAAAAAACCACCCGAAGGTGGTTTTTTCAATTCAGCAAAAACTTAGTTCGCTGTTTCGTATACCGTAATTTCTACACGGCGGTTTTGTTCACGGCCTGCAGCAGTTGAGTTATCTGCTACTGGTGAAGTTGAACCATAACCTTTGGTGGTCATACGGCTTGCTGAAATCGCTTGCGTTGAAAGGTAAGTTTTCACTGCATCAGCACGTTTTTGTGAAAGTGGGATGTTGATGTTGTCATTACCCGTATTGTCAGTATGACCGTGAATCACAAGTGCAAGCTTGTTTGATGTACCATCTTCACGAAGTACTTTTGCCACGTCATTTAAAGCTGCTTGGAACTGTGGTTGAACAGTTGCTGAGTTTGTTGCGAAGGTTACCGCAGGCATTACTAGGTTAATCGAACCATCTTGGTTACGATCAACATCAATACCTGTACCTGCTAACTCTTCTTTTAAGCGTTTTTCTTTCTTATCCAGAAGAAGACCTGCGCCTGCGCCTACAACTGCACCAATCGCAGCAGCTTGACCCATTTTATCTTTGTCGGCATTACTTTTTGCAATTAATGCACCTGCGCCTGCACCTAAGATTGTGCCAATGGCAGCTTTATCGTATTCCATGTTTTGACAACCCGTAAGTGCCATTGCCCCTACAACTGCTGAAATCACTAGTGCACGCATGACATGCCTCCTTGAATAAAATTGAAATATGTATCTTTACTTGGGATGAATCATGAAATAAAAATCAAATTTGTAACATTGATTTTTTGTTAAAAATGCGAATTTTATTTACATTTTGTAATATATAACACAATGAATTTGTTTCGGCCTAGCATAATTTCTTCATCGTGACCTATAAGTGCTTTGTATTTTGAATATCTCATTTTATATTGGGCAACAATTTTTGCGACCTGAATTGCTCTAGGTACACCCTATGTCAGAATCTAAATCAAAACAATCGTTGTTCAACAAAATTAAGAAAGCTATGACCGTCGGTTCAGTCATGACCGGGAATACGCTCTTGCACGGCGGTCCAATCTTGGCTTTGGGTCTTACGAAACTGGTAAAAAAATCGCCAAAAATTGACAGCACCAATGTCGATATTGCCAACCGTTGGATTGGCGTCAACAATTGGCTGATTGAAAATGTATTGCCCAATACCGACTGGCAAATCAGCATTGACCCTGAGTTAGAACTGAGCTTAGATGGACGTTATTTGATGATTTGTAATCATCAAAGTTGGGTAGATACCACGGTCAACCAATACTTTGGCTTACAGCGTATGCCCCTAACCCGCTTCTTTACCAAATGGGAACTGATCTTTATTCCCTTCGTTGGCCAAGCATTTAAAATTCTCGGCTTCCCAATGATGAAGCGCCACACCAAAGCGCAAATTGCAAAAAATCCTGAGCTGAAAAATCGTGATATGGAAGAAGCGCGTAAATCGTGTGAACAGCTACTGAGCCAACCGTTTACCTTACTCAACTATGTTGAGGGCACGCGTCTCACCCCAGAAAAACACAAAGCACAAAAATCGCCTTATGCCCATCTTTTAAAGCCTAAAGCCGGTGGTCTTGCCTTGGCCTTAAATATTTTAGGTGATCAAGTGGATGCATTGGTGGATATGACCATTGTTTATCCTGACGGTGTGCCCGGCTATGGTGAATTCTGGTTAGGTGATGTGCCACGTATTGCGGTGAACTTACGTAAAATTGAAATTCCAGACTGGATTTTACAAGGTAACTATGAAGAAGACCGTGAATACCGCATTCGCTTCCATAAATGGCTACAGCAAATCTGGCTTGAAAAAGATCAATTGATTACCCAAATGAAGCAAAACATCCAGCAAGGGGCTTAACAGCCGTGACTCAACCTCAAGATCATCAAGACAAAGTTATTAAATCCTCATTTTTCTTGCTGAAAAAAGATTCTTGGGGTTGGAAAGTCGCGCTCGCTTATGACGTGTTGATGATGGCACTCATCATCTTCAACCTGTTCTGCTTAACCTCAGATGCCGTGTTTATGAGTGAATATGGTCATTGGTTTTTCAATGCACTGCATCTCTCTGAATTGTTAAACTTTTATCGTGAGCATTTACATCCTTGGGTGGTGCTCACAGAAGGTTGGTTTACCCTTTTTCTAATCGTCGAGCTTTCTATCCGCTGGCTGATTGCGATTGTGTTTAAACATCATGCGCGTTGGTGGTTTTTCCCCTTTGTGCATTGGTATGAAATTGTGTCCATTTTACCGATGTTCCGTTTCTTACGTTTAGGCCGTGCGTTTGCCATTGCCTACAACCTACATTGTCATGGTTATCGTGTTGTGCCACAAAGTTGGTATCTACGCGGACAATTTTATTATCGCTTGGTCATGGAAGAGCTGACCAGTCGTATTGTGCTGACCATTATCCATGCGATCAAACATGATTTAAGAACCTCAACCACGCATAAAAAAATGATTGAGGCCTTAATTAATCATCATCGTGACATGCTCGCCCTGGCCGTAGCCGACGTGTTACAAGAGACATTGGGCAAAGAGCTTGAGGCACATCGCCACCTCATTGCCCAAAATGTCGGTCAAGTGGTGAATAAAGCCATTGAAGATACCCCTGAGCTGTCGCAAATGCTGCGCTTAATTCCCCTCGTTGGTGGACGGATTGAACAGCAAATTCAAAGCATCGGACAACGTCTAGGTGAAAATATTAGCCAAGGTCTAATCGAGCCCTTTACCCAAAAAAACAATGCTCGCGACAATGCCACGTATCAGTTGATCGCAGAAAAAATCAGTCAGATTGCCATTGAAAATAATCCACATATTGAACAATTGGTGGAATCGGCCGTGTTTGAAAGCCTAGATGCACTCAGAGAACAAGTGAAGATTAAACAATGGCAACAACTGATCAATCAACAACAGGATCACAAAGAATAAACAGCAGCTTTAAAAACAAAAAAATATTTAGCAGATGTGCTAGAGAATTCATGTAAATTGTTCTAGCATTTGCGCTATTTCATTATATGTCTTCGGTATTCATCACAGGTCACGAAGCAGTTTCAGGGAACAAGTATGGCTGACATCCGGATTACAGGCAGAATGGTTAATTTTACCCGATTAACCCTCGATACCAACGACCATCATGCAATCCGTGAACAACTCACACAAATGCTCCAAGACACCGGCTCACAAGGTGCCTTGGTGGTTCTAGATTCAACTGTTGAACAAGAGTTGATTGCGATTATTCAATTATTGATCAGTTTAAATTTACAACCTATGGCCGTGGTAGAGGGACTACTCGGTGATGAAGCACGTTTAATTCAATTCCCTGTATTGCCTGCTGATCGCCCATTACAACGTATTAAAGCCACCAAAGAGCAAGTGGTTGAAGTTCCGCCTGTAACGCCCGTGGCCCCAACGCCTGCAGCTGTCCCTGAAAG
This sequence comes from Bacteroidaceae bacterium, assembly GCA_963599285.1. Lineage (GTDB taxonomy): Bacteria > Pseudomonadota > Gammaproteobacteria > Pseudomonadales > Moraxellaceae > Acinetobacter. The sequence goes on from CAVBYE010000018.1 coordinate 27,578, forward strand.
TGCACCCGCACCGGTAGTTGAAGCCCCGAAAATTCGTCATGCGACTTCATATCACGATGATATTTTGCGTACCGGGCAATGCCTGATTCAAGACCATGGTGATATTATTATGACCGCAGGCTTGAACAGTGGTGCCGAGGCGATTGCATCTGGAAACATACATATTTATGGCACAGTTCGTGGTAGAGTAATTGCTGGCGCAGGCGGCAACCAAGAAGCACGAATTTTCTGTCAGAGTTTAGAAGCTGAATTAATTTCTATTGCGGGTACCTACTGTGTGGCAGACGATATTCCTGCCCATTTGGCCAAACAGCCCGTACACATTTTCTTAAATGATAATCAAGAGCTGGTATTTAAACCCCTTGAAATTTAATGTATAAATAAACACCAAAAAGCCCATGAAATCAATGGGCCTTTAAACCATTATAGGAGTGGATTCGGTGGCGAAAATTGTTGTCGTAACATCAGGCAAAGGTGGCGTAGGTAAAACTACTACAAGTGCATCTTTTGCAACAGGTTTAGCCAAGCGCGGTCACAAAACTGTTGTAATCGACTTTGACGTAGGCTTACGTAACCTTGACCTTATCATGGGCTGTGAACGCCGCGTGGTATACGACTTTGTTAATGTTTTAAACAAGGAAGCGCGTTTACAACAAGCGTTGATTCGCGATAAAGACCTTGAAAACTTATACATCTTACCTGCATCACAAACACGCGATAAAGATGCGTTGACAGATGAAGGTGTAGCGCGTGTAATGGAAGAACTTGCACAAGAGTTTGACTACATTATCTGTGACTCACCTGCAGGTATTGAACGTGGTGCAATGTTGGCGATGTACCATGCCGATGAAGCGATTATTGTAACGAACCCTGAAATCTCTTCAGTACGTGACTCAGACCGTATCATTGGTATGCTCGATAGCAAAACCAAGAAGGTTGAGCACAACGAAGGTCGTATCCGTAAACACTTATGTATCACACGTTTCAACCCAGAACGTGCACAACGCCAAGAAATGTTAACCATTGACGACATCTCAAAAGATATCTTGAAAGTGCCAACATTAGGTGTAATTCCTGAATGTAAGAGCGTACTACAAGCATCGAACGAAGGTAAACCTGTCATTGGCTATATGGATGCAGCAGCTGGCCAAGCATATGATGACCTTGTTGCACGCTTCCTCGGTGAAGACCGTCCGTATCGTCATCTTGAAGTTAAACAAAAAGGTTGGTTAGCACGTCTATTTGGAGCTTAATATGGCGGGATTTTGGAGTAAACTCTTTACCGGTGATGAAAAGCAGACCAGTGCACAAGTTGCGAAAGACCGCTTAAAAGTCATTGTGGCATCTGAGCAAGGGCTAAGTAAACGCTTAACTCAAGATAAAATTGAACAAATGAAGAAAGAAATCATGCAAGTGGTCAACCGCTACGTGCGTGGTGTCGATGAGCAACATATCCAAATGGCTGTGCGTTCAGAAGACAATCTTGAAATGTTAGAAATGAATATCAATTTGCCTGAAGACTCTTAATCTGATTTTTGATTAGTCAAGCAAATTGAATCAAGGCAAAATAGCGTCAGTTATTTTGCCTTTTTAATTTTTACAACAAGCCAAGGAGATTGCAATGGCAGTATCTCAACCAGCCACGTTTAACGAAGAATGGTCCGACGAGCGTGTATTTGCTTACCTCACGCAACTTCCCCCTGCTGGCGTAAATGCAGACTTTCATGTGTTGTATCACGCGTATAAACATATGCGTCCAAGTGACTATGAACGTCTATTGACTCAGTTTATTGCAGATGGCCGCGATCTCAATGCCACCAATCCTGAAGGTCAACGTATTCATGACGTGATTGCCACTTTCCCACGTCACAGTGCAGACTTCTTAGCGGTATTGGCTAAGTTTAACTAAGCTCAGCGTGTATAAAAGCCTGCATTTGCAGGCTTTTTTTATCCGTGTAAGGCCCACATTAATAGGGGTAAGCTACCCACAAACAGTACCGTTTGCAGACTAATCACCCCTGCCATCAATTCTGCATTGCCCTTTAAATGTCGTGTTAAGACATATGCAGAGGACGCTGTAGGTAAGGCAAAAAATACCATCACCACGGTCATTTCAAATGGGCTTAAATGAAAGCCCTGCGCAACCCCATATGCACACAGTGGCACCAGCACTAAACGCCCTAAACTATTCAAGATTAAGGCATTAAAGGCTTGTTTTAACGCATCGAATTGCAATGCTGCCCCCACCGCGAGCAAACCTAGAGGCAAACTACACCCCGCTAAGAGCTTCAACCACTGCTGCAACGCGTCCGCTAAACTTAAGCCCGATAAATTAAAGCCAATACCGGCCACGCAGCCTAAAATCAGTGGATTTTTGACCACAGTCATCAGGCTCTGCTTCAAGTCGCGTTGCTGCTTTGGCAATAAGGCCAATACAGATAAAATATTCACGATTGGAATGGCTACAGCAATGATCATGGAAAACATCTGCATGCCCGGTGCAGCAAATAAAATTCCCATTAATGACAAGCCAATATAGGTATTAAAGCGAATATGACTTTGTACATAGACCCCAAACTCTTTGGCCTCTAACTGTAAAGCAACTTTTAACCCCCACAACACAGCACTCACCACAGCGATGGTTAAAACCACTACACCAAGTACACTGGTCAATTGCTGTAGTTTCAGTTCTACCCAAGCCAAGCTGCTAAACAACAGCGCCGGAAAAAGTATGTAGTAATTGAGTTTTTCCGCATCACGCCAAAATCCTTCGCTCACAAAGTGGCGCTGCTTGAGGATAAAACCTAAGCTAATTAAGCCAATTAACGGCAGCAATGCCGTGATGACATACATCTTCAGATCCTTATCAAAAACGGCATAAAAAAGCCTGCAAATGCAGGCTTTCATACATCGGCTTAGACCAAAATATCACGTTTGCCATTGGCACCCATGGCACTAATCACGCCGTTTTCTTCCATTTGGTCAATAATTCGTGCTGCACGGTTGTAGCCCAAACTAAACTTGCGCTGCAGTGACGACGTTGTGGCTTTACGGCTTTCTAACACAAAAGACACACACTGATCATACAGCACATCACGATCTGAACCGCCATCCCCATCTTCGAAGCCGCGTGAACTTGGCTCTTCATCATAAGGGGTAAGAATTTCATCTACATAGTTGGGTTCACCGCGTTCACGCCATGCATCACAAATACGGTTGACTTCATCATCACTAATAAAGGCACCATGCACCCGTTCTGGTTCAATTTTACCCGGAGCCAAGAACAGCATATCGCCATGCCCAAGTAAGTCTTCTGCCCCACCTGCATCCAAGATCGTGCGTGAGTCAATTTTAGAGTTCACACGTAATGCAACACGCGTTGGAATATTGGCTTTAATTAGGCCGGTAATGACATCCACTGATGGACGTTGCGTCGCAAGCAGTAAATGAATACCCGCAGCACGTGATTTCTGTGCCAAGCGGGTAATCATCTCTTCCGCCTTTTTGCCGACTTGCATAATCATATCGGCGAATTCATCCGCCACAATGACAATAGATGGCAATGGCGTTAAACGTGGTGCACGTTCACCTGCCACAGATTCACTGGCTTTCCACGTTGGATCCAGCAACTCTTCGCCATTGGCCATGGCTTCTTCAATCTTACGGTTGTAGTCTGAAAGCTTGCGAATTTTTAAGAACGACATCAATTTATAACGACGTTCCATTTCATTGACACACCAGTTTAAAGCATTCACTGCATCTTTCATGTCTGTCACAACAGGTGTCAGCAAATGTGGAATGTCGTTATAGTTGGCCAATTCAAGTTGTTTAGGATCAATTAAGATCAGACGCAATTGATCAGGGCTATATTTAAGTAACATCGACAAAATCATCGAGTTTACCGCAACCGATTTACCCGACCCTGTGGTACCCGCCACCAGCATATGCGGGGCTTTACCGAGCTCAGTAATCACAGGATGACCAAGAATATCTTTACCCATGGCCATGGATAAAACCGCGCTTTGATCTTCAAATTTGGGCGTCTGTACCAATTCAATTAAGCGCACCATCTCACGGGCACTGTTTGGTACTTCAATCCCAATATAGGGTTTACCCGGAATCACTTCCACTACACGCACTGAAGCCATGGACATAGAACGTGCTAAATCACGCGAAATATTGGTCACTTTAGAGGCCTTAACGCCCGGTGCCAAATCAAGCTGAAAACGGGTCACCACAGGGCCTGGCTGTGCCTCAATGACCTTGGCTTTCACATTAAACTCTTGCAGTTTAATTTCAAGCAGTTCAGATAAACGGGCCAATTGGGCTTCGGTGTAATTGACCTTTTTATCAGGATCTACCGGATCCAATAAATCTAAGCCCGGTAATGGCGACAGACCACGACGTTTTTGTGCCAACTGCATCGCACGTGACATCGGACGTCCCATGCTGTCTGTAAGCGGCGCATCAAATTC
>CAVBYE010000019.1:0-31092 GCA_963599285.1 Bacteroidaceae bacterium
CGAACTCTTTGATAAATGCCGCAGTTTCTTCAGGGGTTTCATCATAACCACCAAACGCATTTGGTAAGCCTGCATTTGGATGTGCAGAAACAAAAGTATCTGCAACGTCAGACACGGTTTTCACGTGTGGACGCATCGCATCTGCACCAAGCGCACAGTTAAAACCAATTGAGATTGGTTCAGCATGACGCATTGAGTTCCAGAATGCTTCTGCGGTTTGACCTGTCAATGTACGACCTGAGGCATCAGTAATCGTGCCTGAAATCATAATTGGCAGTTCATAACCAATTTCTTTAAACACTTCTTTTACAGCAAAGATCGCAGCTTTAGCATTTAACGTATCGAATACCGTTTCGATGAGGATGATGTCTGCACCACCTTCAATCAATGCTTTGGTCGATTCGATGTAATCGACTTTTAATGCATCAAAGGTAATGTTACGAAACGCAGGGTCGTTTACGTTTGGTGAAATAGATGTTGTACGTGATGTTGGACCAATCACACCTGCCACAAAACGTGGTTTTTCAGGGGTTGAATATTTTTTACATGCTTCTTTGGCAAGACGTGCCGCAGCAATGTTAATTTCAGGAACCAAATCTTCCATGTGGTAGTCAGACATTGAAACACGTGTACCGTTAAAGGTATTGGTTTCAATAATGTCTGCACCCGCTTCAAGATACGCTTCGTGAATGCCTTGAATAATCTGTGGCTGGGTTAAAACCAGTAAATCGTTATTGCCTTTAAGGTCGTATGCCCAATCCGCGAAGCGTTCACCACGGTAGTCGGCTTCTTCGAGTTTGTGGCGTTGAATCATGGTGCCCATTGCACCATCGATAATCAGGATGCGCTTGGCAAGAAGCTCTTTTAAGGTGGCGAGTGTGGACATACAAAACCCCAAGTCGATGGAATAGAAAATCGACAATATAGTAGCAGACTTCACTCAAAATGAAGCAGTATTCAAATTAAGCAGTTGAATTGCTATACAGAAAAGTGCAAGAGATGAATTTTTTTCATGTTGTTGTCATATATATGACGTATCGTCACCAATGATGGCGCAATACAGAGCGAGGCAAACAGCAGATTAACGCTTAATAGATAGATAAAAGCCGCAGTGCTGAAAAAATGACACCGCAGTGTACAATTGATGACAATCTAAGACGAAATAGCTGCCTAGACGCAGTGCTTTGTCATATAATTGTCATAATTTCACTGAACAATATGGGGATCCTTGAATCCTCTATTCCTGCTTGCATGAATTCTAATCAAACTCCCAAAGATTCAGCACCTACATTGACGGACAACCCGAGCAATGTACATGTGCCGACACCGAAATTCTTTATGCCGGTGTTTTTGACTCTTATTGTGTCTACGCTGATTTATATTGGCTTTCAGCTTTCTGCAGATTTAGCCCATGTGCCTGCATTGGGTTTATATACCATTATTTTATTAGGCAGCGCGTTGTTTATTGCGCTCGGCTTTGAATTCGTCAACGGTTTCCATGATACCGCCAATGCGGTAGCCACGGTGATTTATACCAATGCATTACCTGCGCCTGTTGCAGTCATGTGGGCGGGTTTTTGTAACTTCCTTGGGGTAATGGTCGCAAGTGGTGCAGTCGCTTACGGCATTATTGCATTACTGCCGGTTGAACTCATTATGAATGTGGGGTCAGGGGCAGGCTTTGCTATGGTCTTTGCCATGCTGATCGCGGCGATTCTTTGGAACTTAGGAACATGGTTCTTAGGTATTCCGGCATCTAGCTCACATACGTTAATCGGTTCGATTTTAGGCGTGGGCATCATGAACTATATCTTAAACTCAGGTGCAGGCGCATCGGGTGTGGATATGGAACAGGTGATTAAAGTTGGTAAGGCACTGTTATTCTCGCCTTTAATTGGTTTCGCTTTCGCAGCGGTGTTGTTCTTATTGGTGAAAAAAGTCTTTAAGAAACAAGTGGAATTATTCCAACCACCAGAAGGGAATAAGCCACCACCACCGTTAATTCGTGCCATTTTGATCTTTACTTGTACCGGCGTAAGTTTTGCGCATGGTTCAAACGATGGTCAAAAAGGTATGGGCTTAATCATGTTGATTTTAATTGGCTGTGTACCCCTTGCGTACTCACTCAATAAAAATGTCGACAGCCAACATATGCAATCTTTTGGTCAATTGTCAGCGCAAACAGCACAAGTGATTTATCCAAATCATGACGATATTGCGGATGAAAAAGCGCGTGCCATTATTACCACGTATGTACAAACCAAAGAAATCACGCCTGAAGTTGTGCCTGCACTTGCAAGCTTAACCGATCATTTGGGTGAAAAAGTGGGTACATATGAAAACATTAAAGATGTACCAGAAGCCCTTGTGTCTGAACTACGTAATGATATGTATTTAAGCACGACCGCGTTTAAGCGTCTTGAAAAAGCCGAAGCTTTACCTGCCATGAGTGCAGCGCAAGCAGAAACAGTAGACGCATATCGTGACAACTTAGATACCTTCTTACAGTACATCCCAACATGGGTAAAAGTAGCAACAGCACTTGCACTGGGTCTAGGTACCATGGTGGGTTGGAAACGTATTGTGGTGACTGTAGGTGAGCGTATTGGTAAAAACCATATGACCTATGGCCAAGGGATGTCAGCTGAGCTTGTAGCGATGTCCACCATTGCAGCAGCAGATGGCTTTGGTATGCCGGTATCCACCACGCACGTTTTAAACTCTGCGGTGGCCGGTACTATGGTGGCGAATAAGTCAGGTTTAAACTTTAATACCATTAAAACCATTCTTTCTGCATGGATCTTTACCCTACCTGCAACCATCTGTTTATCGGGTGTGTTGTACTGGTTATTGCTTAAAGTCTTCTAATGCAATACATCAAAAACGCAGCCTCGGCTGCGTTTTTTAATGCATGCTCAAACACTACCCTTTCGGTTGACGTAGTTTTTTCAGTAAGCCTTTAGGCAGTTTGTCCTGTGCCATACCGTAAATGGCCGCTAGCGGCAATGCAGTGCGAGCCAAATACGCCACACGCCAAAGACCACCGTGATTGGCACCTGACATCATCAGTTCTAAGGGATGCTTAAGGGGCGTTGTCGGCTGTGCAACAGACTGTGGATAGCGTAAATCATGAATCCACAGCGCTGCCATTAATGCATTGGTGGTTTCAGGTGCAAAAGCCTCAACATCAAAGATATGCGCGCCTTCAAATGCGGCCTTTAACAGCGGATTTTTCACCACAGAATGGGTCGTGGTTGAAGGAGCAATATTAATACTGACCGTTTGACCAGAGTGTCGCGCTACGGTGGCACGCCACTGTTGTAAGCGTTTGGCTAAAGCATAATTGGGCCCTTGCTCAATCACTAAACAGTCGCTAATGCCATAACGTTCACCATTATCACTGTTACGGAGTTGATGGTCATTGGGGCTAAAGCAGCGCTGGCGACTCAGAAGGGCAAGGCCTTGGCTGAGTTTACGTTGTAGGGCAGAGTGTTGTTTAAATTTTGCTTGCGACGCAGCCACCACCTCTTCAGGCACTGCATAGACATCAGTTGGGGTACACATAAACATTAAGCTGGTATCAGGTTTGGCTTTACTCACATGTTGCATAATGCTGTCCATGGCCATGGCGACACGAACATGTTTTTCGCCATCCAAATAGGCAATCGCGGCTAAATCTAGCGCATCTTCATAGCTACTGAGCCAGTGGGCAATTTCAGGGGTTTGGGTCAGTAAATTGGCACCAAGCTGTTGAGCCAATAGCTCATGTGGTGTATCGGCATTGACGTCAGCTTCACTTGGGGCATACAAAGTTGCATTGCCGCCTTGTACCGTACTGAGGATTTTTTGCCATACCTGTGGGTTGGGTAAATCCACAGCCACAATATTGGCTTTCCATTGCGCCAACCAAGTCAGTGGCCCAGCTTCAGAAGCGGCACCAAACAACACCATGGTGCGATCAGACAAATCAAACCATTCAGGATGCTGCACACAGCGGCGTAAGGCATCGGCGTGACTAGGTTCAACAATACCTTGATCTTGCCAACGTTGCAGCTGGGCAAGTAAGGCATCACCACGCAGCTGTTGACCACGATAAGGCACATACCATTTTGGTGCAGTAGCACTTTGGCCTTGAATACGCACGGTATGTAAGGTTTTGGCATGTAAGTTCATCACGTCTTTAAAACTAAAACGTTCACCGTGACGGTAAAAGTCAAAACTGTGATGGGCTTTTTGCAAACCTTGCTTTGCCATGGCAATGGCATGCGCGGAGTTTAAAATGCCGTGTTCAACCAAAGCCTTAAAGTATTTTGGGTACTGTTTACGCCAGTTTTTTTCAGCAGCGGTGCGCTGAGCAGTTTTATGATCCACCAAAGATAAGGCTTCGGCCAAAATGTCTTTGCCCACTTGTGAGCTGCTCGGTTGTTGGGTCTGAGGGTGGAGTGGAAACTGTAGACCATCCAATGCGTGTGCCATAGCAAAATCTCATATCTGTCATTATCTTTCTGTCCATATTAGCGAGGCCACCTCGGCTTAGGAGTGACATTTCACACCAAATTTATAGACAGTATGTTGTGATGCAGTATAGGAGAAAAGCCACCGTTTAAGTATGCGGTACCCGTACAATGGTTCGAAAACCCACATGCGAGGTCGCCAAGTCAAATTCTTGGGGATGACGGCTGCTGTTGCGATAGCGGGCACAATATTGGCTGGCACATAAAAACGAACCGCCTTTAATCACATAATGGGTACCACTGCGCTGTTGCTGACGGAGCTGTTGATAATTACCCATATGTTGGTCATGTGCACCCTGATAAGGGGACTGTGTCCATTCCCAGACATTGCCAATCATGTCATATAAGCCAAAGCCATTAGCTGCAAAACAACCCACTGGCGCGACATCAGCAAAATGATCTTCAGCGCGATTATGAAAAGGAAAATCACCTTGCCAATAATTGGCTGTAGGACGCTGAGTATGATCTTGAGGTTCATGCTTCAAATCATGGTCTTGTTGATCTTGTGCTTTGGCAGCATATTCCCACTCAATTTCGCTGGGTAAATCATGCCCTAACCACAATGCATAATGTTCGGCATCATTTTTGGTGACAAAACGTACGGCTTCATGCATGGCAGCGGGTTGACCTTGTGGGCCATGCGGCATTTTCCAGCTGTAGCCTGATTTAAGTTGCCACCAATCTTTGGGCTGTTTGGGGTCAGGACTAAAGACCGCTGCGGCCTGTTGCTGCTCTGCATCTGTGATATAGCCAGTGGCAGCAACAAATTGGGCAAATTGGGCCACAGTGACTTCAGTTTGATCCATCCAAAAGGCTGCGACTACACGCTTGGGAGTGCCAAAATTACGTTCGTCGGCATAGGCCAGATTCGAACCCAATGTAAACTCTCCTGCAGCAATATATTGCATACCGGCATAGGGGGCTTTGCCCCATTCAGGCGGTAGGCCACTGTAGTTTTGGCAGCGATTGAGATCACCTAAGGCCAAAGTCACTGACTTTGGCTCAGGTGTAGTCGACGTATTGCAGCCAAGCAACAGGCTGCAACACAGCAAAGTGACAAAACGCTGCATTATTTGTAGCTCAACACGCCATGGTCTTTCACGTATTGGGCATACACCTCTACAAGGTCTGCGACTTTTTCAGGATATTGCTCGGCCAAATTATTCAGTTCAGCACGGTCATGTTGCAGGTTATACAGCTCCCATTGACCCGTGCCCAATTTGGAATTGGCTTGTAGGGCAATTTTCCAATCGCCTTGGCGGGCATATTGATTGCCATGTAATTCATCAGCAAAGCTAAATTGCGATGGACGCACCGCCGTGGCTTGATTCTCGAGCGTGGCTTTCCATGAATACCCTGAAGGCGTGTGAATTGGGCGACCTTTATACTGATGCTGTGGTACAGGAATCTGAGCAAAGTCTAAAATGGTCGGTAATACGTCAAGTACTGAGGTAAAGCCGTTGTATTGAGGTTGCGCTGTTTTACTGTGTGGAATTTTAACAATGGCAGGGGCAGTCGTCGCACCTTCACCCGCGGTTTCTTTCCATAAATGGAACGGTGCAGCGCTCACTTCCGCCCAACGTGGCCCAATATAATGATACGACTGTGCTGTACCGACGGCCGCAAGTGAGGTGTCAAAACTTGGGTCATTATAGCCACGTACTGCGCCTTCAGCACCATTGTCAGAAACAAAGAAAATCAGGGTGTTGTCATATTGATTATGTTGCTTTAAGTAGGCAATCAGGCGGCCAATATTGGCATCAAGGTTTTCCACCATACCCGCATAGACTTCCATTTTACGCGCTTCAATTGCTCGTTGTGCTGGGCTTAATTCATCCCATGTGCCATAGCCAATCTGTGCCGTGTCTAGGGGCTGTGCAACTTGTGCATTTGGCGCCAAAATGCCCAATTGTTTTTGACGTGCCAAACGTTGCTCACGAATCACATCATAGCCCACATCATAAACGCCTTTGTATTTATTGCTATATGATTCAGGGGCTTGAATTGGCCAGTGCGGTGCAGTATATGCTGCATAGGCGAAGAAGGGTTGTCCTGAAGCACGGCCGCTTTCTAAATATTCAAGCAGTTTGTCGGTATAAAAATCTGTAGAGAAGAAGTCATCCGGCAAAGCTGAGACGGGTACAGTTTGACCATCTTCAGTATAGGTGACATTACGTTTATAGGCGCTTGGGGCATCTTTAAAGTGTAAATCTAAGCCTTGGAGCAGGGTAAATGAGCGTTCAAAGCCTTTGGCATGGGCATTGGTTTCTGGGGTGAGGCCCAAATGCCATTTACCACTGATATAGGTGCGGTAGCCATGGTCATGCAGCACTTCTGCTAAAGATAAAGAGCGCTCATTTAAGTAGCCTTCATAACCGGGCTGGCCTTTTAAGTGACTGGGTGTCAGTTCAGCCATGGCACCAATGCCAGACAAATGATGGTCCGCCCCTGAAATCAGTTGTGCGCGGGTGGGTGAGCAGGTCGGTGCAGTATGGTAGTCGCCTAAGATCCGACCTTCAGCCGCAAGCGCATCCAAATGCGGGGTGGCAATTTCACTGCCAAATGCGCCTAAATCTGAGTAGCCCAAGTCATCGGCCATAATAAACAGTACGTTCGGTTGTGTTTGCGCGGAGGTGGTGGGCTGAGAAGAATTGTTATCGTTATTGCAGCCGCTTAGCGCTATGGATACAGCCGCCAAGGTGAGTGCGCTGATCAGTTTTAATTTTTTCATGAAAATGATGATCTTAAAGATTATCGCAGCAGGGTAGATAAATTTTGAACAGTTGAAAAATAAGAAAAAATTCTGAAAACAGGTGTATTTTTGCTAAGCATTTATTCAGCTAAATTAAGGATAAAAAATAAAAAAAGCCCCGCAGGGCTTAAATTAAAATGGCAGCTGACTCAGCTTGTGCAAGAAATGTGGAATCAAGCGCGGTTCAAGCAAAATCGTGACCACGACACCATAAGCTGCGCCCCATAAATGGGCACTATGATTGACATTGCTGTTGCCACGTTTACCCGACCAAATACTATAGCCCACGTACAACACTGCAAAAATGATGGCTGGCACAGGAATAAAGAACACAAAGATCAGTTTCCAAGGCTCAAATAAAATATAGGCAAACAGCACCCCAGACACCGCCCCTGATGCCCCAAGGCTGGCCCAGCGATAATCATTTTTATGTTTTAAATAGCTCGGTAAAATCGCAACAATCAGACCGCCCAAGTAAAACAACACAAAGCCTAAGTCAAAAAAATACTGACGATAAAATTGCTCAATAACGCTGCCAAAGAAGAACAGCGTGATCATATTAAACAGTAAATGGGTACCATCGGCATGAATAAAGCCATGGGTAATGAAGCGATCGAATTGACCTCGTTGCATGGCCGGTGGCCAAAAAATCAAACGATTCATTAAATTTTGGTTAGAAAAAGCCAACAAAGAAATAATAACGGTAATTAAAATAAGCGTAACGGTATGATTGAAGGGTAAATCCAACATAAATTGCGATGCCATGCATGAAGATTTATAGGCATCATGCCATGAAATGGTAAAAACACGCTAATTTTCAGCAGAAATCCGACAATTTTAGTTGAATTTTTTATATTGCCCCCGATCTTCAGTTAAAATAAGCAGCTTAGCTTGAGGAAATATTGTTATGTCGACTGAGAACAGCAGCACCGTAGCCGCAGAAGAAATTCCAAATTTATTAATTACTCCTTCTGCACAAGAGTACCTTCGTGATTTATTGGCAAAGCAAGGCACGCCAGGTATTGGTGTACGTGTATTTGTTGAAAATCCAGGGACACCACGTGCTGAATGTTGCATGGCCTATAGCGCACCCGATGAAGTGGTTGCAACAGATTATGTACAAGAGTATCCAGATTTCCCTGCTTATGTAGACTCACCTTCAATTCCATATCTATTGGATGCCGTGATTGATTACAACAAAGACCGCTTTGGGGGTCAGTTGACGTTCCGCGCACCCAACTCAAAAGTGCCACGTGTGGGTCCAGATGCATCTGTAGAAGAGCGTATTACTTACGTTTTACAATCAGAAATTAACCCAGGTTTAGCCGGTCACGGGGGGAGCTGTGCCTTGGTTGAAGTGGTTGAAGACCCAGAAAACGGTCTCACTGCAGTACTCAAATTTGGTGGTGGTTGCCAAGGGTGTTCAGCAATTGATGTGACCTTAAAACAAGGCGTAGAAGTGACTTTACGTCAACATGTGCCTGAGTTACAACGCGTGATTGACCAAACAGATCATAGCCAATCTGAAGGCGCTTACATGAAATAAGCGACTACATGTCTAAAAAGCCTCCTCAGTGGAGGCTTTTTTTTGCTTTAAAAATCATCAATTAAAATTAGATACAGGTCTCAATTGTTATGCTTTTTTGTGAAGTAAATAGTTTAAATTCAAGGTTTTATTAAGATTTACTCTTTTTTATATTTAGAATTTCTAATATGACTAACAATAATAATGATTATCAAAATTAATTGCATTCATGAGCTTTTGGATTACAATGCGACGCACTTTCTACACATCTTCTCCTTATTCTCATGCTGGGATTGCACGCTATGAATCAAACATGGATTCCATCCGCTTTGGCCGCTGCCGTAACAACGCTGATGATGACCACGCCTTATGCCAACACCACACAAAATGCAGCACAGCTGAGCACCATTGTGGTCACCGCAGGGGGCTACGAGCAAAATATCGCTGATGCAGCTGCGACCATTTCTGTCATCACAGCAGAAGAATTAAATAAGAAGTCTTATAGCGACGTGACCGATGCCTTAAAAAATGTACCTGGGGTGTATGTACAAGGTGGTGGTTCTAACCAAACGGTGATGATTCGTGGCATGGGCTCAGCCTACACCTTATATATGGTGGATGGTAAGCCGATGAATGATGGTGGATTGTTGACCACTAACGGCGGTGTACAAGGCGCATCTGTGAATTTCTTACCGCCAATTGAAGCGATTGAGCGTATTGAGGTAATTCGTGGGCCGTCATCGTCATTATATGGCTCAGATGCGATGGGTGGCGTGATCAACATCATCACCAAAAAGCATCAAGATAAGATGAGTGCCAGTATTAAGACCGAATACATCAAGGCCGATCAATCCAATAAAGTGAATAATGACGCCACCAATACCAGTATTTATGTGAACGCACCTTTGGTGGACAAATTACTGTCTTTACAAGTGACAGGTGGTTTACAGACGATTGATGAAAGTAGCTTCCAAAAGAACAATACAGAATCAGCAGAAAGTGATCCTGAATTTAAAAAGACCAACCTTGCCGCAAAATTGGTCTATACCCCCGACCAACACAATACCTTAACCTTTGGTCTGAGCAATACCCAACAAGAACGTAGCCATACGCCGGGTAAAAGTATGCTGCCGACCAGTGCTGCAACGTATTCAGAACTCGAGAAAAAGAACTTTAACCTGACTCATGAAGGCAAGTACGACCACCTCACGGTCAATTCGTATCTGCAATATGACAAAGATAAAAACAACGCCACTAATCCTCGTACAGTCAATAATATTCAAAACCCAGGTGGAATCTTATTTGAAACCAAAACGGCCAATACCCAAGCGACCTATTTCTCACCGAAAAACTCTGTCACTGTAGGGGCAAACTTTAAGCACGAAAACCTTGAAGATGGCACCACCAACCAAAATGCAAGCATGGCAGGTCAAGTGACCAAAATGGATCGTTACCAATGGTCGTTGTTTGCAGAAGATACATGGAAAGCAACCGACAAGTTAGCGCTGACGTTGAGCGGTCGTTATGATGACAATGAATTCTTTGGCGACAACTTCAGTCCTAAAGCTTATGCAGTTTACAACGCCAATAACAACTTTATCTTTAAAGGTGGGGTGATCTCAGGCTATAAAGCCCCAAGCTTACGTGATTCATCTGCTGACTATATGTTGGGTTCAATGGGTGGTGCGATTATTGCCAATCCAGATTTGAAGCCAGAGAAAAGCTTAACTTATGAGACCGGAGTGGCTTATGAGAACTCAAACCTGGGCTTAATGGCCAGCTTAATGTTCTTTAAAACTGATTTTAAAGACAAAATTACCACATCAGCACGTATGGCAGGCAGTCAAGAAGAAGGTAGCCAATTCTATGACGATCACCCTGAATTACCTTTCAATGATCGCGGCTACCGTTATAAGTACAATGTGGATGAAGCTGAAATTCAAGGTCTTGAGCTCACCACAGACTATTTATTCAATGAGTACTTAAAATACCGTCAATCCTACACCTACACCGACAGTGAACAAAAAACCGGTGAAAACAAAGGTAAGCCATTAAATGATATGTCAAAACATATGTTTAATGCTGGCTTAGATTGGGATGTGAATGACCAAATCGCGTTATGGACACAGCTCAACTACCGAGGCAAAACCATTGGTACATCGGCAGGTGTACAAACGCCAGCTTACACCTTTGTGGATTTAGGTGCGGTGTATAAATACGACGACAAGCTGCAATTCTCAACCGGTGTCTATAATATTGCCAACAAGAACGTTTCAGATGATGGCAATTCATCGGTGCTAGATGGTCGCCGTTATAATTTCGCAATGAACTTGAAGTTCTAAGCGCTCAAGGGGCAATCGCCCCTTGATAATGATCCGATGGTGGGGACAACATGAACAAACAACAAGGCTATGTGTTAGATACGCCGTATCCGGCCTTTTTTTATCCGGATATGCAGCCTTTATGGCTCAACAGTATTGTCGAGTTCTTGGGCTTTGAGTCCCCAGCTTTAGCGGATGCCTTTTCATATCTAGAGTTGGCATGTGCAAGTGGCACCAATTTATTGGTCTGTGCGCAGCATTATCCACAGGCACAGTTTGTCGGTATTGACTTTAATTTGGAACATATTCAACAAGCCAAAGCCAGTGCTTCTGCACTAGGGCTGCAGAATGTTGAGTTTATCCATTGCGATTTTGCTGCATTTGTATTGCACAATCAGCAGCAATTCGACTTTATTGTACAACATGGGACTTTTTCTTGGATTGCGCCAGCACAGCAACAGCAAGTGCTGAAAATTGTGGCAAATGCCCTCAAAGATGGGGGTGTTTTCTATTTACACTACATGTGCTATCCCGGTTCGAATGCCTTACAACCGATTCAAAAACTCTTTCACTTGGTCGACCGTCAACACGAAAATTCCTTGGCGGCGGTCAGTCAAGCCAAGCAGTTGTTTTCTGCCCTGCATAGCGCAGGGGCATTTATTGATCAGCCGAAAATTGGCCCGATTGCAGAAGCTTTTGCCCAAGCAGAGCCTGCCGTGGCGCATGAGTTTTTAACCGAGCATTGGCAACCTTTGTATAGCGTGGATGTGCATCAACAGGTGTTTGAAGAGGCAGGTCTTCACTATGTGGGCAGCGCCAATCCGTTTGATAATTTGGATCATTTGAGTGTGCCAACAGCGCTGCAGCCCATTATTCAAGAGACAACAGATCCTGCACTCAAAGAATATCTTAAAGATATCGCCCGTGATGCCAAACAACGCACAGATGTGTTTTTGAAGCGACCGCAAGCTTTACATGCAACACAACACAATGACTGCATTATGCAAATGCAGTTTCAGCTGTTACCACAGGCACCACGTTCAGGTGCAGTCAAATTTGACACCAGTATTGGCACGATTCAGGCACCAGCAGAGGTCATTTCGCCATTACTTGAGCAATTGGCACAGCAGAGCTTACGCTTTGCGGACTTATTGCAGTTACAGGCATTTAAAACTCGCCCCATTTTTCTGATTGAAACACTGTTTTTACTCATGCAAGCTCAGTACGTCCATCCAGTGGCGCAACATGCAAGGCTAGATGGTATAGCCGAACAGCGCTTTAACCAGCATATGCAACAGCAGGGACTTCAGCTACGTTTAGTACCTGCATGTGCCACAGCAATGGTAAGCAGCTCAATTAGTCAAGATTGAGGATTTTTCGCGTACTGTCTGCATAATAGAAGGCAGTAAGCACTTCACGACTGCGCTGACGCAAATAGCCAGAATCAATCAGGCGGGTCATCAGCGGCTGTAACAGTGCAGCAAGCTCTTGGCGAATGAGCGCTTCATCAATATTTAAATCACGTAGTAAGGTCTCAAAGCGATGCTGCTGATTGCGGCTATACCATGCAGATAGCCCATCGTGTAACTGCTGTTTTAAATAGTCAGTTTGGCGCATGTGATCCCAAAAATCGTGAGTTAAAGCGACTGTCTGAGGCAGGTCAGGTACTTCAACATAGTGGCGTAACACGCTTAAAGGTTGAGTCTTAATTTTGTGCCATAAACCAGCTTGGAAGTGATAGAGCTGATCATCGTCAAAATGTTGATTGAGCACATTTTCACTCATTTGGCTCAACTTTAAAATATTGCGCTGCAAATACTGCTGAATCGTATTGTCTAAGTCTTGATCTGTGACCGTTTCTAACACAGAGCGGCCCATTTTCATAAATTGCGACACCCCAGGCATGTGTTTCACCATAGAGTTGTCTAAATAATCTTGAATGGCATGTTGAATCAATTGACTCAGCATGGCTGAAAAGGCTTGGTTATTCACCACAGTTTTAATGAGGCGTTCACGATGTCCGCGTTTGCTCGCCACATATTGTGCAAGCTGATCAACGCTGAGGACGGAAATCACATCTTGAATTTGGGTCTGCTCATTGCTTGGATGCACCAAGAATAAACGTAAATGTTCGGCAATTTGTGCAATCAACTGGCTTGAAGCTGGGGTATTTAAAATTTGTTGTTGTAACAGCTGATTGATGGCTTGAAAGGACCACACATCTGCCAAAGTTTGAGTTTTTAACCATTGATAGAAGCTTAAAAACTCATGTTCTAGCACAGCGCCTTGTGCAAAATGCTGATCTAAAAAAGCAAGTTGAGCATCAATTAATTGCTCAAGCATTGGGTGGGTCTGCATACCAACTCTACAACAAACAGAAGTGTGGCTTAGGATGACAGCAGCCTGAACGCCTTGCAATGCTCAAAATGCTGCTTTTGGCTATTTTGCAGCATAAACCACAAAAAAGTGCAGAATAAAAACCGGAAATTCTAGCATCAAAATGGGCAAATCCTGTCGAATTTTTTGAATATTTTTCACGCTTTTTTTGCGGCAAAAAACTTTACTGCATGGGCACAGAAAAACTCGATCGCGATGAGCTTTTGCAAGTGACATTTAAAAATCATGCGATTACACTTAACCAAATTTTAACTATCGGTGGGAATACGCAATGCTAACAGCTCAAGAAGCTTTAGATCGTCTGAAACAGGGTAACCAACGTTTTGTTGCAGGGGAAAGCAGCAACCCATCGCGTGCTTTAACTCACCAGCAACGTGCACAAATGGCGGAAGATCAAAACCCGTTTGCGATTGTGTTGGGGTGTTCAGATTCACGTGTACCTGCCGAAATGGTGTTTGACCAAGGCTTAGGCGACCTGTTTGTGATTCGTGTAGCCGGTAATGTGGTGGCACCATCGCAAGTGGGCAGCGTTGAGTTTGCGGCAGAACGTTATGACTGTGCCATTGTCGTGGTGTTAGGCCATAGTCACTGTGGCGCTATTCAAGCCACCATTGACACTTTGATGTCACCAGATAGTCCACCATCAAACAACTTAATGTCGATTGTGAATCGTGTTCGTCCAACCGTTGAAATTTTAATGCAAACGGAATTAAAAAATGACTTGGCCAAATTGTCACATCATGCGGTACGTGCCAATGTCTTTGCCTCAGTCAATCAGTTACGTCATGGTTCAGCAGTGATTGAAAACTTAATTGCGAAGGGTAAGCTTAAAGTCGTGGGTGCAGAATATTCGCTTGAAACAGGCGAAGTGACCTTCTTAGATTTCTAAGTCTGAGCATCTGAGTAAAAAAGCCAAATCGAAATTTGGCTTTTTTTATGCCTATAGCGCAGCTTGAATGTAAGGGTAGGCCAGTTGTAAGAGTTTGGCTTGCGCTTTTGCATTGGGATGAATTAAGTCGGCTTGCATATATGCTGATTGACCCGCCACACCTGCGAGGAAGAACGGCAATAATTGCACTTTATATTGCTGGCTCACCACTTTATAGTTGTTTTCAAAAGCTTTGCTGTAGGCTGTCCCATAATTGGGTGGAATTTTCATACCCAACATGACCACTCGTGCACCGCTTTTTTGGCTGTGTTGAACTAACTTGGCCAAGTTGCTTTGAATCATCTGTGGTGGTTGACCGCGTAAACCGTCATTACCGCCAAGTTCAATCACCACCACATCAGGTCGGTAGGTGGTCAGTAACTTGGGTAAGCGTGCGAGCGCGCCACTGGTGGTTTCGCCGCTGACACTGGCGTTGACCACCTTGTGTTGTTTCGGATACTGTTGGTTTAAGCGTTGTTGCAACAGCTGCACCCAACCCTGTTGAGCGGGCATACCATAGGCTGCACTAATACTGTCCCCAAGAATTAAAATGGTTTTGGCTTGGGTCAGTGTGCCTAGCCCCATCAGCATGACGAAAAAAAAGAGCTGTAACAGTGTTTTGATCTTTTGACTTTGCATATAGGGAACTTATGACCCACATTCATCATGATGCTGACATCATGCCACAGCTGCTGATCCATGCACAGAATTTGACACAAAAGATCCACCTTGCTGAAAAAGCACTGACCATCTTTGCGGATTTAAATCTTGAAATTTATGCCGGTGAGCAGGTGGCCATTACAGGACGCTCAGGTTCAGGAAAATCCACTCTGCTGGGTATTTTAGCCACTTTAGATCAGGCCAGTGCAGGTGAGTTATATGTCTGTGGTGAAGCGGTACATACGCTTAATGAAGAGCAACGTGCCCAAGTGCGTTTAGCGCATATTGGCTTTGTATTTCAGTCATTTCAATTGTTAAGTCATTTAAGCGCGGTAGAAAATGTCATGTTGCCACTGCGCTTGCAGGCAGGGTTTGACTACAAGGCAGCGTCCAAAAAAGCCTTAACCCTCTTGGAAATGGTGGGTTTGGGCCACCAAGCACATCAAACTCCCAAAGTATTGTCCGGTGGTGAACAACAACGGGTCGCGATTGCACGCGCCTTGGTCACGGAACCGAAAATTATTTTTGCCGATGAACCGACTGGTAACTTAGATGCACTGACGGCCCATGAGATCGAACAGTTGCTGTTTCGTTTAAACCGTGAATTGGGCACAACTTTAGTTTTGGTAACCCATGATCCGAAATTGGCCGCACAATGTCAGCGGCATTTAGAACTCAAAGATGGTCAGTTACAGGTCTATACAGGAGCTTAGCATGCAGCTGTTTGGGCCCTTGTGGCAACAAAGTCTAAAACATAGTGGCGTATATTTATTAATGATTGCGTTGGTGTTGGCAATTAGTGCCACCACAGCGTTAAAGTTTAGTCATCAACAGATCCAACAGGCTGTTGCACTGCAAGCTGCTGAAATGTTGGCAGCTGACCTTGTACTCAGCGATCAGCAGCCAATTGCAGCAAAATGGCAGGCTCAGGCAACGCAGCATCAGTTACAGCAGGCACAGGTGACCAGCTTTAGCTCCATGGCACATACCGAACAACAGTTTGTGATGGTGAATGTAAAAGCCATTGATGAACATTTTCCCTTAAGAGGGGAAATTCGCGTACAGCCCGAGCAGGCCAAGCACTTGCAGCCTGGGCAGATTTGGCTGAGTCCACGAGCGATGGATTTGCTTCAACTTAAGTTAGGTGACTCAGTCCATATTGCCGATGCCGCATTTCAAGTGAGTGGCATCATCGAAAAAGATCCCAATCAAGAATTGGGGATCAATGGCTTTTCACCTACTGTAATGATCAGTCAACACGATGTAGCACGCACCAATGCGATACAGGTCGGCAGTCGGATTGAATACCGTTTACTGCTTGCCGGTCGGGCTGAAAACACTGCGGCATTTGAACGTGACTTTAAGCAACAGCAGCCTCAAATCAGCGAACAGCAGACAGACGCGCTTGAGGCTGAGCCCAACAGTGTACGTTTACGTAACGCCACAGAAGGCAATAGTCGACTCATGCGTCCCTTGGCCAATTTAGAGACCTTTTTACAACTGGCCAATTTATTGACCATTTTACTCTGTGGTATTGCCATTGCTTTAACCAGTCAACGTTATGTACAACAAAATCAAGACATGGTGGCGTTGCTGCGCTGTATGGGTGCATCTTGGCGCAAGATTCTAAGCACATATATGTTGCTGCTGGCTGTAGTGGCAATGGTTTCGATATTACTTGGTGCGCTGTTGGGGATGGGCATGGGTTATGCCTTGTTGCAGTTAATGCTGCAATTGGTGCCGCATTTACAGCTTGAGTTTTCGGTATGGCATATGCTGTTTGGGCCATTGCCAATGGCCATGCTCACCAGTGTAATGCTGTTAATGGGTTTTGTTTTGCCAAGCCTATGGCAGTTATGCCAAACCGCGCCAATTCGTGTTTTACGGGCTGAACAAAGCCAATTCAAGCAGCTTCGAGTCCCAATGCTGTGGGGCGCCCTGAGCCTGCTCGGGTTTAGTTTAGTCTTAACCGCTAATATTGCTTTAACCATACGTGTTTTAGCTGCATTGGTGGTGCTTGGCGTGCTCTTGTACGGGGTAATTGTTGGCATATTTCGCCTCATTCGTGCACGGCAAGGGCGCCTCGCAGCATATATTCGTCAGCCAAGACAAAGTGCCTTACAGATTACCGCTTTGGCTTTAGGTTTAAGCCTTATTACCTTACTGGCGGTACTGAGAACCGATTTACTAGAACGTTGGCAGCAACAATTGCCCGCCCAAACCCCCAATCAATTTGTCTATGGCCTGCCGCCTATGGATCAGCCACAATTGGCTGCGATACTTGCTAAGCAGCAGTGGCCACATAGTGGGTTTTATCCCAATATTCGTGGACGCTTGGTGGCGAAAAATGGCCAAGCCTTTGGCGCTGAGCTGATTCGACAGCACAATTCACTGCGCCGTGAATTGAATTTAACCCAAGCGGAGCATTACCCAAGCAATAACCAAGTTGTCGCGGGTCAAGCGCGCTTTAGTGCCGTGCATCAAGTCTCGGTCGAGCAAAAAACCGCACAGGCCTTAGGCATACAGCTCGGTGACCAATTGCGTTTCCGTTTACCGGAAGGAGATTTGACTGCTCAGGTGATTAACTTACGTCAGGTAGAGTGGGAAAGTTTTACCCCAAACTTCTTCTTTATTTTTTCGCCCGGCAGTATGGATGCCAATTCAGGCAGTTATTTGGCCAGTTTCTATGTACCCAAAGCCGCGCATAGCCAATTGGTGCAGGTGATTCAGCAGTTTGCGAATACGGTCTTTATTGATGTTAGTCTCATTTTAGATGAAATCAAACGCTTGATTGGGGTCTTGGTCAGTATTGTCACTGTATTGGCGGTCTTGGTCTGCGTAGCAGGGCTATTGGTGTTGTTGGCATGTTTAAATTTAATGATGGATGAACGTAAAAAAGAGGTGGCTTTGCTGCGTGCTTTTGGCGCATCACAGCAACAACTGAGACGTATGCTGAGCATTGAAATTGGTTTAATGGGTGCAGTGGCCGGTATTGCCGCATGTGTATTTGCTGAGTTGATGAGTGCTGTGGTGTGTATGTATATGGATCTTCCTGTGCAATTCCATGTGGAAATTTGGCTGATTTTACCCTTCGCGATGACCGTGCTCTGTGGTCTGATTGGGCGCTATCGCTTAGGATACTTAGCTGAGCTTGCGCCGCTACAGACCTTAAAGTCAATGTAAGGATTGACCTGCAAAACGTTGTTGCATCACACTGAGCAGTTCTTGCCACAGCGGTGCAACAAGGTCAAGCATGGCCATACAGTACGCATATAAGCCTATACACAGCCCACAGCCGAAGAGCAGCCCTAAAATTTTAACGATACGTGCATGATATTTCGTGGCGATATACCAAGCGAAAGCTAAACAGGCACCCATGATGAGGCCGCCAATATGTGCAGTATTGTTAATCCCTGCGGTCATAAAGCCAATCATTAAGTTAATCCCCATCACAATCAACAGGGTTTTTTTGTCCAAAATAAAACGTTGCTGCGGGAGTACCGGCAGTAAGGCCAGCACGGTGAGTGCACCCCCAAGTCCCATTACCGCACCCGATGCACCAGCCCCTACTTTGGGGAGTAATTCAGTGACAATCTGTTGCTGTTCAATCAGCAAGGCAGATTGACGAAAATCCAGTACCGCACTCAATAAGCTGCCCATTAAGCCAGCCAAAAGATATAGCCCAATAAAGTAACCACGACCCAACATTTGCTCCGTGATTTTGCCAAATAAAAATAATGCCCACATGTTCATCATTAAGTGAATTAAGCCAAAATGAAAAAACATGCTGGTGAATAGGCGCTGTGGCTCGGCTAAAAAGGTCAGGGGCGCATAATCTGCACCCCATGCAATCGCATCTTGAATACTCGGATGACTCGCATTCATACCTGTGCTAATTTGCCATAAGAACAAGCCGACATTGAGTGCAATCAGACTGGCGGTCAGCCACCACAGGTTAAGTTGAAGTGGGCGGGCTTGTGGGGTCGGGGGTGCGTATTTGTCCATCTTGTATTTATACGGTATTTTATTTCAGTATTCAGATTATCACGAAAACGTTGCCCTGCAGAGGAAAAGCAGCCGCATGAAAGCATTCATTGTTCGTAGTTTATTTATTTTGATTAGTGTGGTGCTGCTGATTCAGTTATGGATTTTTGCGAGCCTCACATGGTGGCGAACCCATCCTGTAGAAACCACCATGTTTATGCGTTTAGATTATTGGTCTGAACCATCTCGTCCGATTCAACATGAGTGGCGTGACTATGACCGAATCAGTCAACATATGAAACAAGCCGTGGTGGCTGCAGAAGATGGTAAGTTTTTACAGCATCGTGGTTTTGATTTAGATGGCATGCAACAGGCGCTCGCACGTAACAAAGATCAAGGCAAAGTGGTGGCCGGTGGTTCCACTATTTCTCAGCAATTGGCGAAAAATTTATTTTTATATAATCGACGCTCTTTTGTACGTAAAGGTCAAGAAGCAGTCGCGACCTTTATGATGGAGCGGATGTGGAGCAAGCAACGAATTTTAGAGGTGTATTTAAACTCAGTTGAGTTTGGTGAAAATATTTATGGGGTAGAAGCTGCGAGCCAACACTATTTTGGCAAGAGCGCACGCAATTTAAGCCGTGAACAAGCGGTATTTTTGGCCGCGATTTTACCCAATCCTAAATATTACCAACATCATCGTCAGGATAAGAAGCTCAACAACCGTAAACGCATGATCCGTAAATATATGCGTTATGCACAAATTCCTTAATTGTGGAATAAGGTGTCATAAAAACGTCATCTAACACAGCATTTTTATCAAAACGTCATAAATTTGACGCATACTTCACGTATGTACACCCCGTGATAAGATTAGGCAAAGGGACCTTTATGAACAGCACAGCAGATACATTGCCACCCGTAGAATATACCTATAATGATCGTTATATTAACCGTGAATTGTCGATTTTAGACTTCCATTTGCGTGTGCTTGAACAGGCAGTGGACCCGTTACATCCTTTGCTTGAACGCATGAACTTCTTACTGATTTTCTCACGTAACTTAGATGAATTCTTTGAAATTCGTGTGGCAGGGGTTATGGAACAATTGGACTTAGGCAATGAAAGCCGCAGTCCGGATGGCTTAACGCCTAGAGAAATTTTATCGCATATTTCAACCACAGCACATGCTGCAATTGAGCGCCAATACCGGATTCTAAATGAAGAGATTCTAACGAAATTACGTGAAGAAGATATTTGTTTTTTACGCCGTGGTGAGTTAACGCCAGCGCAGTCGGCATGGGTGAAAAAATACTTCCAAGAGCAAGTGGCACCTGTATTAACGCCAATTAGTTTAGACCCTGCACATCCGTTCCCACGTTTAGTCAATAAGTCATTGAACTTTATTGTTACGCTTGAAGGTAAAGATGCTTTTGGTCGTCAAATTGATTTGGCTGTGGTACCTGCACCACGTTCTTTACCACGTGTTGTACGTTTACCGGATGAACTCACGGGGGGCAAAGAACATCATGTCATGCTGTCCGCGATTATTCATGAACATGTATCGGATTTATTCCCAGGCATGACGGCAACGGGCTGTTATCAATTCCGTGTCACCCGAAATGCCGATTTAGCCTTAAACGAAGATGTAGAAGATCTTGCTAAAGCCTTAAAAGGTGAATTAAGTTCACGTCGTTTTGGTCGTGCAGTACGTTTAGAAGTCACTGAAAACTGTCCAAAACATATTTATGAATATTTACTCAATGAGTTTGATCTTGAACCAGAACAGCTTTATAAAGTAGATGGTCCAGTCAACCTTGCGCGTTTATTGTCCAATTTTAAACGTCCGCATTTGCGTTATGACGCGCATATTCCGGTGATTCCAAAAGTACTGAAAAAGTCAGAAAATATTTTCAGTGCTATGCAAAAACAGGACATTTTATTACATCATCCGTTTGAATCGTTCTCACCGGTGATTTCACTGTTACGTGAGGCTGCACGTGATCCACAAGTGTTGGCAATTAAGCAAACCTTGTATCGCAGCGGCCCTGATTCAGAAATTGTACAAGTATTGGCTGAAGCAGCACGTAATGGTAAAGAGGTGACAGCGGTCATTGAACTGCGTGCACGTTTTGATGAAGAATCAAATATTGCCGTGGCCAATGTGTTGCAAGAAGCGGGTGCTGTGGTGGTATACGGTATTGTGGGCTATAAAACTCATGCCAAAATGATTTTGGTGGTGCGCCGTGAAAACAATAAATTGGTGCGCTATGTGCATTTAGGCACAGGCAACTACCATGCCGGCAACGCCCGTATTTATACCGACTATGGCTTAATGACCACGGACAAAGATCTGTGTGAAGATGTTCATCGTATTTTCCAAGAATTGACCGGTATGGGCAAAATGGCCAAGCTGAAAAAGCTATTGCATGCGCCATTTACCTTACATGCACAGTTGGTACAGTATATTGATGATGAAATTGCACATGCCAAGGCGGGTAAGTCAGCGCACATTATCATTAAGGTCAATGCTTTAACCGAAATGCAATTAATTAATAAGTTGTATGAAGCTTCTCAAGCCGGCGTACAAATTGACTTAATTATTCGTTCGATTTGCTGCTTACGTCCTGGTTTGCCAGGGTTGTCTGAAAATATTCGTGTCCGCTCAATTGTAGGGCGTTTCTTAGAACATACCCGTGTTTATTACTTCAGTAATTTAGGTCAGCCACACATTTATTGTTCAAGTGCAGATTGGATGGATCGTAACCTATTCAACCGTGTAGAAGCCTGCTTCCCAATCGAAGAACCTGCATTGAAAAAACGAATTTATGAGCAAGGGTTGTTGACCTACTTAAAAGACAATCAACAGGCATGGGCTTTGCAAGGCAATGGCACATGGGTGCGTGTACAGGCGGATCAGGATCAAGCTGCACACAATGCACAGCGCATTTTGTTGGAGAAAATCCAGTAAATAGACGTAAAAAAAGGAGCCTTGCGCTCCTTTTTTTTAATCTAAATCTTGCGTAATTTTTTGCAAAATCTGCAGCAACACATCAAATTCGCTTTGCAGCGGTGTGCTCTTGCGTGTGACTAACGCTAAAGTTCGGGTTGGACCGGCTTCAATCGGTTTTACGCTTAAGGCAGGATTGGCTTTAATCATGGTGGTGTGCACCGCAATTTCAGGCAATAAAGTAAAGCCTAAGTCAGCAGACACCATTTCAACTAAGGTAGGTAAAGAGCTGGCCTTTAAGCGATGATCATTTTTACGTTCGCCAATTGGGCAGGCACTTAACGCGTGATCACGTAAGCAATGGCCTTCTTCAAGCAGCATTAAACGTGATAAATCCAATTGGTCAATTGAATTGGCACTTAAAGCGGCTTGATCGGCTTGATTACATACTA
This sequence comes from Bacteroidaceae bacterium, assembly GCA_963599285.1. GTDB lineage: Bacteria > Pseudomonadota > Gammaproteobacteria > Pseudomonadales > Moraxellaceae > Acinetobacter. Next base: position 22,483 of record CAVBYE010000019.1, read on the forward strand.
AGAATAAATTCTCGCGTGCAATTTCAGCCACTTTTAAGCCACGGGTATCAAACGGCAGTGCTAACACCACCATATCAAGGTTACCATGCTCAAGCTTTTCTACGATTTTTTCGCTTTGTGCTTCATGCAAATGCAACTGAATTTTTGGCAGCTGTTTGTGGACTTCATCTAAAAGCTGCGCCAAAATAAATGGAGCAATCGTTGGAATAATGCCCAAATGTAAGTCGCCGGTTAGCGGCTCACTCATCTCACGGCTTAAGCGCATTAAGTCTTGAGCATCTGCAAGCAGTACACGTGCACGTGCAACCACTTGTTCACCCAAAGGGGTTAAACGTACATTTTGACGATCACGTTCAACAAGGACGCCACCTAATAAGCGCTCTAATTCCATGATCCCGCCCGATAAAGTCGACTGGGTCACAAAGGAACGACGCGCTGCTTCAGTAAAGTGCAGCGTTTCAGACAGTGTAACGAGGTATGACAGCTGTCTTAAGGATGGTAATGCAGCCATAGTGTCCTAATTAGATTTAAAATGATGAGCAAATAATCCGCTAAGATATGGAATAAAGTGCGGGGGGATATCATGCCCCATTCCTTCAATTAATTCAAATCTAGCGCCTGAGATTGCCTTAGCAACAGCTTTACCATGTGCCGGTGGCAGTAGACGATCACGTGAGCCATGAATAACAAGGGTTGGCTGGGTAATCGTTTGGTCGAGCTTGAATAAAGAACCTGTACATAATATGGCGAAAAACTGTTGAAGTACACCTGTAGGGTAGTAACTTCGTCGATAGAGTTTTTGCACCGTTTGAGCTGCTTCGACTTGGTTTAAGTAGCCGGGCGAGCCGATAATTTTAAAGATTTGTAGATTATGGTCAATAATAGCATCCTCATCATTGGATTTAGGACGCCCAATTAAACTAAATAATTGCTTAGGAAAGGGTGGGGGTAACAACACTTGATTGTTACTGGTAAATAAAAGCCCCAATCGACTGACTTTGTCGGGATAACGTGCCGCTAAAATTTGTGCAATCATGCCGCCCATGGACGCACCGACGACACAGACTTGACCGAGTTGCATCTTCTCAATGAGTAAGGCTACATCATCGGCCATGTCATACAAATTATAAGGTGCACCTTGATTTTCTAAACCCAAAGCAAAGCGACCCATCAGTTTGGCTAAATTTAAACGTGGGCCTTGATGATGAACCTTAGAGGACAAGCCAATATCACGGTTGTCAAAACGTACCAAGCGAAAGCCTTGGTCAATCAGTGATTTACAGAAGAAATCCGGCCAATACAGCATTTGAGCGCCTAAGCCCATAATCAAAAGCAGTACGGGGTCGCCCTGACGCCCGCCCACTTCGACATGCAGTTCAATCCCATTGCCTAAATCGACTTTGGTTTCAGACATAAATGCAGTATACGGAGATGCTTTAAACTCTAAATGATGCATAGCGGATTCTCCTGTTCGTCACTTGACCTGAGGCATTACACCGGTAAGGCGATTAAGTCAGGCACCAATTTGGTCAGGCTTAAGCGTTGCTTCACTGCTGTTTCGCCCAGCAACACAAAACCACGTAAGGTATGTTGTGCATCCACGGCTTTAGCAATTAAGCCATGTTCTACTTCTTCTGTTTCCCATGTCACGGCAACGTCTGCAGGTACAGGCAATACGGTTAAAGGTGCAGCAGGGGTTTTTACGGCAACCGGCATCGCAGGGTAGTGGATTGGGGTGGTGTTGCCGCTCAGCGTTTTTGCCAAGGCACGGGCTTGTTGCATAATCGGCATTACATACGGCAGTAAAGTTCCATTCACCTCAGCACAGTCGCCCACGGCATAAATATTGGCAACATTGGTTTCAAGTAAATTGTTGGTCACAATACCGCGCTGTGTTTCAATGCCTGCATCGCGTGCAAGCTCGGTATTGGGCTGTAAACCAATCGCAGACAGCACGACATCGGCATTGAGCTGTTGGCCATTGGCTAAAGTAACGCAATAACCGGTTGCTGCTTTGTCAATGGCGCTGACGGTGGTCCCTAAAATAAATTCGATCCCAGCACGGTTTAATTTTTGTTGATAGCTTTGTGCGACATGTTGTGGCAGTAAGCGACCCAGCGGCTGCTCAGCCAAATCAATCACATGTGCCTGATGGCCTGTGTGTTGTACATCATTGGCAAATTCACAACCAATCAGACCTGCACCTAAAATCACCACACGTTGAGCTGTTTGTTGGTCTAACTGGGCACGAAACGCTGTATAGTCATTTAAGTTATTCACCACATGCACATCATCTGCACCATTGCCTGACAGTGCTAAGCGTACCGGCGATGCACCTAATGCCAACACCAATTTATGGTAAGCTTGGGTACGGGTTTGGCCATTGTGTTCGAGCACTAAGGTTTGCTGTGCTGCATCAATGTGCTTGACCCAAGTATGATTAAGAATCTGCATATTGAGCTGAGTGCTCATTTTTTCTGCATCACCTAATGCAATTTGCGCGGGCGCTTTATTGCCAACGAGCGCATTCGATAGCGTGGGTTTGGCATAATTACGTGCATCATCGGCACAAATCATCATCAAGGCCTGTTCGCTATCAAGTTTGCGTAGCTCACGGGCCACAGTATAGCCGGCCATACCTGAACCAATGATGACGATAGGATGCATAATAAGTCTCTCTTCAAGGTAGCACACAGTGCCAAAATATCGGGGGGAAGAAGCGAAAAAGACCACAAAAGGGTCTTTTTAGCACAATTTAAATTTCAATCATTTCAAAGTCAGCTTTAGATACGCCACAGTCTGGGCAGGTCCAATCGTCTGGGATATCTTCCCATTTTGTGCCTGCAACGATGCCGTCTTCTGGCCAACCTTGCGCTTCGTCGTAAATCCAGCCACAAACGATGCATTGATATTGTTTCATGTAACTCTCCAAAAGCCGACCAAAGTCCCAGATCAGCGAAAATAAAAGGGTTATTATAAAGCTATTTCTTCAAATTCTTACGCCCTTGGCAGCTGAAAGTAAAGTAAATATACGTTTCAGTCATGTGTTATCTGTTTTTAAGTGACGGATATGCCGCTAAGCTGAATCGCTAAAGCACAGAAAATAAAATGGCGCCTAAGGGGCAATAGCGCAGGAGATCCTGTGAGGGGATCAACTTAGACTAAGGTCGAGATGAAAAAATCAGCAAAATTCTTTATCATATATATCATTAAATGATATTTCTAACATTTTTATAATAAATAGTATTTATAAATCAATATTTTATTAAAAATCACTGTTTTTAAATTAACCGAAAGCAGCGCTAATTTGCTAGTCATAGCCCAGAATAGGCGTTAAAATTTGCCCCGTTCTTTCTTATATTGATTATTTCTCCCATGAGCAATTTATCTACAACGTTGTGGTCTCATATTCGTACGGTTCAAGACTTTCCAAAGCCAGGTATTAAATTCTTTGATTTAACACCATTATTTATGAACAATATTGAGCCATTAACCGAAGCATTAATTGCCAGCATTCCTGCTGAGCAACTTGAGCAAGTAGATAGTTTTGTTGCTGTTGAAGCACGTGGTTTCGTTCTTGCAAGCTTATTGGCACAACGTCTAGGCAAAGGCCTTGTATTGGTACGTAAAGCAGGTAAATTGCCACCTCCTGTTGTAGGTGTGGGTTACAGCTTAGAATATGGCTTAGACCGTTTAGAAATGTCAGCTGAAGTACCAGCACAAAAAGTCATCATTGTTGATGACGTGTTGGCAACAGGCGGTACTCTAAAAGCCGTAAAACAATTGGCAGAAAAGTGTAATCATGAAATTTTAGGTGCAAGCATTTTCCTTGACCTTCCAGATTTACATGGCGATTTAGGCTTAAACATCTGGTCTGTGCTTGATGATAAATCACAGCCTGCAGAAGATGTTGCTTAATCTCAGCTAAAAAAAGCCCTGAATTCAGGGCTTTTTTTATGCCTGTAGCATCAGTTGTAAGCGTTCAATCAGAATATTAATGTTTTCGGGACGTGCCAAACGATGATGCCCGCCCTCTACAGCGGCCACTTGCATATAAGGTTCGAGTTGATGCTGCACCGCATGCATGTCGAGCACTTCATCATCTAGCTCAAGATAAGCAAGTTGCAAAATATCATGTTCGAGGTCAGCTTCTTCAATGGCAGGGTAATCATCGCGAAATTGGGGACTTAAACTCGGATTGGCGACAATCGCCGGGATGTGCTGGGCTAAGGACATTTTGAGTGCCCAATAGCCCCCTAGGCTGTGGCCAATGATCACGTCAGGACGAATTTTTTCAATTAAATCTTGATAGAAATGCGCCACACTGTGAAAGCTTAAAGCCCGATAATCCACGGTCACACAAAACTTTTGTGCAGCATGAATGGCATGAAATTTTGAAGAATCACGAGAAGAATCTAAACCGTGAAAAAAGAGGACTTTAAGCGCTAACATCTTGTTCATCCTTGGGGCTATGCCACTGATTTTTTAATTATTGGTGGCTTAAAAGTGTAAGCACTTCTGTTGCACAAAACAGCTAGCTTTTGGTCGTATAGACCTTTTGCTGAGCAAATTTCACTTTTGCAGCCTCAACACATACGCAATGGCATCTAAATCTGCTATGCTATGCGACTTCTATTTTTTACTAATTTTCGAGGCAGAGATGACGCAAAATAACGCTCAGTCGACTTCTGAACCAACCATTTCCGAAAACGATTTAATCGCTCAGCGTCATGCCAAGTTAAAACAGATTCAAGATAAGGCACAAGCAACTGGAACGAGTCCTTGGCCGAACACGTTTAAGCGTGAGCACTACGCACAAGATTTACAAGACCAATTTGCGGACGTGTCAAAAGAAGACATCGAAGCGGGCGAAAAAGTATATGTAAAAGTTGCTGGTCGTGTGATGTTAAACCGTGGTTCATTCATGGTCATTCAAGACATGACAGGTCGTATTCAGTTGTATGTGGCACGCAAAGAATTAAGCCCTGAAACCTTAGACACCATTAAGGGATTAGACTTAGGTGACATCATTGCTGTGGGCGGTTATATCGGCCGTTCAGGTAAAGGTGACCTCTATGTTCATATCGAACAGTTTGAACTTTTAACCAAATCATTACGTCCATTACCAGATAAATTCCATGGCTTAACCGATACGGAAGTGAAATACCGTAAACGTTACCTCGATCTTATTGTGAATGAAGAAACACGTAAGACCTTTGAAATTCGCGCCAAAGTGGTTTCAGGTATTCGTGCTTACTTAACCAACGAACGCTTCATGGAAGTTGAAACGCCAATGATGCATGTGATTCCAGGCGGTGCATCTGCGCGTCCGTTTGAAACGCATCATAATGCGCTCGACATGCCATTGTTCTTACGTATTGCACCTGAGCTGTACTTAAAACGTTTGGTGGTAGGTGGTTTTGAACGTGTGTTTGAAATTAACCGTAACTTCCGTAACGAAGGTGTATCAACACGTCACAACCCTGAATTCACCATGATCGAATTCTACCAAGCCTATGCAGATTACAAAGACTTGATGGAATTAACTGAAAACATGTTAGAAAAGTTAGCCATCGATATCTTGGGTTCAACGGATGTACCGTATGGTGAAGAAGTATATAGCTTCAAAGGTCCATTCAAGAAAATCTCAATGTTTGATGCGATCTTAGAACACAATCCACAATTCACACCTGAAAACGTGGGCGATCGTGAGTTCTTGGCTGACTTCGTGAAAAACGAGTTAAAAGAACAAGTCAAACCAGGTTTTGGCCTAGGTAAACTTCAAACTATCGTATTTGAAGAAACCGTTGAAACCAAACTTCGTCAACCGACCTTCATTACTGAATACCCAGCTGAAACGTCACCACTTGCACGTCGTAATGATGATAATCCACACATTACTGATCGTTTCGAGTTCTTCATTGGTGGTCGTGAGCTTGCCAATGGTTTCTCAGAGTTAAATGACCCGATTGACCAAGCAGAGCGTTTCCAAGCACAGGTTGCTGAAAAAGACGCAGGTGATGATGAAGCGATGCACTACGATGCAGACTTCGTTGAAGCACTTGAGTATGGCTTACCGCCAACAGCAGGCCAAGGTATTGGTATCGACCGTTTAGTGATGTTATTTGCGAATGCACCAAGTATTCGTGATGTGATTTTATTCCCGCATATGCGTCATAAAAACGCATAAGGCTGAAAAAAACATCCCGCATATTGCGGGATGTTTTTTTTCGAGTACATGATTTATAACAGTGCAGTTTGCATGCGCACTTTCATGTCGAGGGCTTGTTGCACAATAAAATGCTTCATCCAATGGACCTGTTGTCCCATTGGATTGACTTTAATGGCCGTATCTAAAAAGGCCAAATGTTGTTGACCAAATAGCTGTTGTTCAATGGCTTGTTCTAACTGGGCACTGGTGCTGTATAACGGCGCTTCAAGCATATAGAAGCCTTTAGGATAATTATAAAAGGCATAGAGCAAGTTAAAAGCACGTTGCTCGCCTTTGAGATGACCTGCCCCAATTTCATAGCGACGATCTTGGTTACTGTGGGTTAAACCAATGAGGAACTGAGCGCTATCTTGTTGCACACGAATTGCAAATTGCAGCCCCAATTGGTCGGTGCTGTGTTCATGTTGAATGAAATTATTTAAGACAGTACCTTGTTCTGTTAAAGGCTCTTGTAACACTAAAATGTGCGAATCATGTTGGTAGATAAAACCTGCGAGCTGAGCGGCTTCGAAACGCGTTTTCACTTGTTCTAAAGAAAGTTGCGGCATGGGAGAAAGGCAATCATCAATTGAAGTCTGAATAGTGTACTATGCCTGTCATTTTTTCGCCCTATGCAAATACAAAGCCATTGCAAAAATCAAAAAATAACGTGATTTTAAGTGATATTTTATGTGAATATTGTCTTTTAGTGCATGGTTTATGGCGACTTACAGACGTATTAAACCTTGTTTTCAATTGATTTTTAATCAATTGAGTGCTTGCTTAATAAAATTAAATAGCTGTTATCACTAAATCTGTATATGACGAAATTGCATATCAATAGCAGAAAACAAGCAATCGTTATGAAATCTAAATCACTATAATGCCTAAATATTTTAAAAAGTGTAATAAGTACACATTTGTCAGCAGTAGGGTGTCATGTCGTTATCTGAGGAAAGACTTACTCATCTTAAACAGCTAGAAGCTGAGAGTATTCATATTATCCGTGAAGTTGCAGCTGAGTTTGAAAATCCAGTAATGCTGTATTCAATTGGTAAAGATTCAGCAGTGATGCTGCATTTAGCCTTAAAAGCATTCTATCCTGCAAAACTTCCATTCCCACTCCTGCATGTAGATACCGGCTGGAAGTTTAAAGACATGATCACTTTCCGTGACAACATGGCGAAACAGCACGGCTTTGATTTGATCGTGCATCAAAACAAAGAAGGCGTTGATGCAAACATCAACCCGTTTGATCACGGTAGTTCGAAATACACCGACATCATGAAAACCCAAGGCTTAAAACAAGCACTTGATAAATATGGTTTTGATGCTGCTTTTGGTGGTGCGCGCCGTGACGAAGAAAAATCACGTGCCAAAGAACGTGTCTATTCATTCCGTGATGACAAGCACCGTTGGGATCCGAAAAACCAACGTCCAGAACTTTGGAACCTTTACAACGGTAAAGTGAACAAAGGCGAAAGTATTCGTGTATTCCCATTATCAAACTGGACTGAGCTTGATATTTGGCAGTACATCTACCTCGAAAGTATTCCATTAGTACCGCTTTATTTAGCTGCAGAACGTCCTGTAGTTGAACGTAGTGGCACTTTAATTATGGTTGATGACGAACGTATGCCTTTAAAAGAAGGTGAAGTTCCACAAATGAAATCGGTACGTTTCCGTACTTTAGGTTGTTACCCGCTTACAGGTGCTGTTGAGTCTGAAGCGAATACATTGCCTGAAATTATTCAGGAAATGCTATTGGCAACCAGCTCTGAACGTCAAGGTCGTATGATTGACCATGATGAAGCAGGCTCGATGGAGAAGAAGAAGCAAGAGGGCTACTTCTAAACATCTTCAAATCTTCCCCTAACCCCCTCTTTGAGAAAGAGGGGGGAACTCCCCGAAGAGAACGGAGCAAAGTCTCCCTTTATCAAAGGGAGATTTAGAGGGATTTAAGATTCAACCGATTTCTAAAGATTATGTGGAGTTTGAGCGATGTCTCATCAATCAGCACTGATTAGCCAAGATATCTTGGGCTACTTAAAACAACATGAAAATAAAGACTTATTGCGTTTCTTGACTTGCGGTAACGTAGATGATGGTAAATCAACTTTAATTGGTCGTTTGCTTTACGATTCAAAATTGATTTATGAAGATCAATTGCAAGCGGTAACTCGTGACTCTAAAAAAGTCGGCACAACAGGCGATGCACCTGACTTAGCATTACTTGTCGATGGTCTACAAGCAGAGCGTGAGCAGGGGATTACCATTGATGTGGCTTATCGTTATTTCTCTACAGAAAAACGTAAGTTCATTATTGCCGACACCCCAGGGCATGAGCAGTACACACGTAACATGGCAACAGGTGCGTCAACTGCGGATCTTGCGATTAT
>CAVBYE010000020.1:0-29946 GCA_963599285.1 Bacteroidaceae bacterium
CCACCTCAAGGTAGCGTGTCTACCAATTCCACCACCACCGCAGCTGTGACGCATTGTAGACACTTACATCCTAAAAAGAAAGTGCTAATTACAGTTTATTCAGGTTTTTCTGATGTGGTTGGCGAAGTTTCAGCCACCGCAGGTACAGTTTGCAAACTATAGGCATCTGTCGTTTGCTGCTTTGCAAACACGGCAAGCGTTAAACTGGTAATAAAAAATAACGCGGTCAAAACTGCAGTCAGACGACTTAAGAAGTTCGCTGAACCTGAAGCACCAAAGACAGTCGCAGCACCGCCGCCACCAAAGGAAGCGCCAGCATCCGCACCTTTACCATGCTGTACTAAGATCAAAACAATCATTAATAAAGCCAAGATAATATGTACCACCAGCACAAAAGTTTGCATGCTGTACTCCTAATTATTGTGTGTTCGCGAATGCTTGAGCAATTTGATAGAAAGACTCAGCATTTAAAGATGCACCACCGACCAATGCACCATTAATGTCTGGGCAGGCTGCTAACTCTACTGCATTTTCTGGCTTAACACTACCACCATATAAGATCGCAGTTGTTGCACCATGTGGCGTAATTTGAGTTAAACCTTCACGGATTTTGGCATGCATGGCTTGTGCATCTTCAGGAGATGCTGTTTTACCCGTACCAATCGCCCAAATCGGCTCATATGCTACTACCACATTGGTCCAAGCGTCACCTGATACCACTGTTGCAATATCACAAATTTGTTGTAAGACCACCGCTTCTGCTTGACCCGCTTCACGCTGTTCAAGACTTTCACCGACGCAGTAAATGACTTTCAAACCTGCATTTAATGCATTTTGTACTTTAGCGTTGAGGCTGGCACGATCATCAGCAAAAATTTCACGACGCTCTGAGTGCCCCACCAAAACATAGCCAATTTGGCTGTCGGCAAGTAATTCTGCACTCACTTCACCGGTATACGCACCCGTTGCTGCAATACGAGAAACATCCTGTGCAACGCTATAGATTGCACGCGGCGCGCTGGCCAATTCAGCCTGTACACGACTTAAAGCCAACATCGTTGGCGCAATACCTAAATGACATTGTTGTTCTGCAATCGGATTATTTTGCAATAATTGTTTAAATTCGTTCAGCAATTGCTGTGCTTGTGCTTGCACTGGATTCATTTTCCAGTTGCCTACAACCCAAGGAGTAATGGTTGAAGCTGCCATAAATGACCTATAAAAAAACAATTTATAAAACGCGCATATTCTACACGGAATTGCCGAATTTGAAGCATACTTTATCTTATGGCGGTGATTTTAGCTGCTTTGGCCGCAACACAACTTAAAAAAGCCGTGTGGGAATTCTAACTGGTTCAATTTTTGTTCCACATTTAAGGCAAGCACAACATTTTCAGATATAGTATTTTTAGCCAAGCACCGTATAATTTTAAGCTAAAGAATATAAATACATGAAGTTAAGGATATTGGGGAATGTCATTTAGCGAGATGCCTAAATTTACAGGCTTTATCCGAAGGCTTGTTGACGATGGAATCGTGAGCGCAGATCGGATGCGCCAGGCCTTATCGAGCGCAAAAAAAGCACAACAAGATATTGTACCGGTGCTGATTGAGCAGTTAAAAATTTCGCCTTTATTGATTGCTGAAAAAATTGCGCAAGAGTTTGCTGAGCCTTTATTCGACCTCAATGCCTACGATGCCTCACATTTGGTCAAAGGCTTGGTCGAAGACAAAATTATCATTAAATATCGAGTATTGCCGCTGCATCAACGCGGTAACCTACTGTTTATTGCCATCAGTAACCCAAGCAATATTGAGGCCTTAGATGCCTTACGTTTTGGCAGCCAAAAAAATATCGAATTAATCATTGTTGAGCATGACAAGCTCGAAAAAATGATTGAAAAGAACTTCGCTGAAGACACCACCTTTCATTTCGATGACGATCTCGACTTAGATTTACAAGCTGAGCCAGACCCCACACAAAATATTGAAGAAAGTAGTGCGGAAGATGAAGCACCGATTGTTAAATATATTAATAAATTACTCATTGATGCGATTCGGTTAGGAGCCTCTGACTTACATTTTGAGCCTTACGAAAAAAGTTACCGTGTACGTTACCGGATTGATGGTGTTTTGAGTCAGGTGGCAACGCCTCCACTGCAATTGGCCACACGTTTATCGGCGCGTTTAAAAGTGATGTCACAAATGGACATTTCAGAAAAACGCGTGCCGCAAGACGGTCGTATTAAGCTCAAGTTATCGCCAACCAAAGCCATTGATTTTCGTGTTAACTCACTGCCCACTTTATTTGGCGAAAAAATTGTACTGCGTATTTTAGACCCATCGAGTGCCATGCTTGGGATTGACGCACTCGGTTATGAACCCGATCAAAAAGCGTTGTTTATGGATGCCCTAGACAAGCCGCAAGGCATGCTGCTGATTACGGGCCCTACAGGTTCAGGTAAAACGGTGTCGCTCTATACCGGACTGAATATCTTAAACCGTGAAGATACCAATATTTCTACAGCCGAAGACCCTGTAGAGATTAACTTAGAAGGCATTAACCAAGTGAACGTCAACGCCAAATATGGTCTGACCTTTGCTGCTGCGCTGAAATCATTCTTACGTCAAGATCCTGATATTATTATGGTAGGTGAGATTCGAGATCTCGAAACTGCTGAAATTGCCATTAAAGCTGCCCAAACCGGTCACATGGTAATGTCAACTTTACATACCAATAGTGCACCAGAAACCCTAACCCGCTTACGTAATATGGGTGTACCCTCTTTTAATATTGCCACATCGGTTAACTTAGTGATTGCACAACGTCTAGCACGGCGGCTATGCAAGCACTGTAAAGTACCGATTGAAGTGCCCGAAAAAAGTTTATTAGAAATGGGCTTCAAGCCCGAAGACTTAACTGCAGATTTTCAGATTTATCAACCTGTGGGATGTCATGACTGTCGTGAAGGCTATAAAGGCCGTGTCGGTATTTACGAAGTGATGAAAATTACCCCAGAGATTTCAAAATTAATTATGGATGATGCCAACTCATTAGCGATTGCCGCGGTATCAGAACAATTGGGGTTTAATAACTTGCGTCGTTCGGGGTTATTAAAGGTGATGCAAGGGGTCACTTCATTACAAGAAGTGAACCGCGTGACCAGTGAATAAAGAACGTATTGAACAATAAGGATAACTTGCATGGCTGTCAAAAAAGCGCAGATGATGCCGACCTTTGCCTATGAAGGTGTTGACCGCAAAGGGGTCAAGATCAAAGGAGAGCTTCCGGCACGTAATATGGCGTTGGCCAAGGTGACCTTGCGTAAACAAGGCATCACGATTAAAAATATTCGTGAAAAGAAAAAGAATATTTTAGAGTCCTTGACCAAGAAAAAAGTCTCTACCCTCGATATCACCATCTTTACCCGTCAATTGGCCACCATGATGAAAGCGGGTGTGCCTTTAGTCCAAAGCTTTGAAATTGTGGCAGAAGGCTTAGACAATCCTGCCATGCGCGAGGTGGTTTTGGGGATTAAATCAGAAGTTGAAGGCGGGAATACCTTTGCAGGTGCACTCCGAAAATATCCGCAACATTTCGACAATCTGTTCTGCTCTTTGGTTGAATCTGGTGAACAGTCTGGTGCCTTAGAAACCATGCTCGACCGTGTTGCAGTGTATAAAGAGAAGAGCGAATTACTTAAACAAAAAATTAAAAAAGCCATGAAGTATCCGGCGACCGTCATTGTGGTGGCGATTATTGTGACCATTATTTTGATGGTCAAAGTGGTGCCTGTATTCCAAGACCTATTCAGCTCCTTTGGTGCAGATTTACCTGCCTTTACGCAAATGGTGGTCAATATGTCCAATTGGATGCAAAAGTATTGGTTTATTTTAATTATTGTTATTGGGGTGGTGATTACTGCATTTTTGGAAACCAAAAAGCGTAGTAAGAAATTCCGTAACTTTATGGACAAAGCCGTACTGAAACTGCCGATCTTTGGGGACTTGGTTTATAAAGCCATTATTGCCCGTTATAGCCGCACCTTGGCGACCACCTTTGCCGCAGGTGTGCCCTTAATTGAAGCGTTAGAATCTACCGCTGGGGCAACCAATAATGTGGTGTATGAAGAAGCGGTAATGAAAATTCGTGATGATGTAGCCACCGGTCAACAGCTGCAATTTGCCATGCGTGCCACCAATAAATTTCCGTCTATGGCGATTCAAATGGTTGGCATTGGTGAAGAGTCCGGTGCTTTAGATGCCATGCTCGACAAAGTCGCAACACACTATGAAAACGAAGTCGATAATGCCGTCGATGGCCTTACCTCAATGATGGAGCCCTTAATTATGGCCATTTTAGGGGTACTGGTCGGCGGTTTAGTGATTGCCATGTACTTACCAATCTTCCAAATGGGCTCAGTGGTTTAAATGCAAGACGTTCTCCAATTTTTTATTCAAAGCCCAATCGCACTCTATCTTGCAGTTGGGGTATTTAGCCTGTGTATCGGCAGTTTTTTAAATGTGGTGATTTATCGCACCCCAAAAATGATGGAGCAGGAGTGGCACAATGAATGCCAAATGTTATTGCATCCTGAGCAGGCTATTCTTGATGAAAGCAAACTGACCTTAAGCCAGCCGGCCTCAAGTTGTCCAAAATGTAAAACTGCGATTCGCTGGTACCAAAATATTCCTGTTCTTAGCTGGTTGGTCTTACGCGGTAAATGTGGCAGCTGCGCGAATCCCATTAGTATGCGTTATCCGCTGATTGAGCTCTTAACCGCAGTCTGTGCCTTAGTTGTGGTTGCTGTGTTGGGTCCGACCGTACAAATGTTATTTGGCTTAGTCCTCACCTATGTCTTAATCGCATTAACGTTTATTGATTTTGACACCCAACTGCTGCCTGACCGCTACACCCTCCCCTTAGCTGGCTTAGGCTTAGCCCTTAACAGTTATGCGCTATACACCACACCCACCATGGCAATTTGGGGTTATGTGATTGGTTTTTTATGCTTATGGATTGTGTACTACCTGTTTAAAGTGATTACAGGGAAAGAAGGCATGGGCTATGGCGACTTCAAATTATTGGCGGCTTTAGGTGCATGGATGGGGCCACTGTTGTTGCCCTTAATTGTGTTGTTGTCGTCTTTGGTTGGCGCCATGATTGGGATTATTTTATTAAAAATTCGAAAACAAAATCAGCCCTTTGCCTTTGGTCCCTATATTGCGATTGCTGGATGGATTGCATTTTTATGGGGTGATGCCATTATGCAAATCTATTTGGGTTAAACAAGGACAGTTATGCGTTTTATCTTAGGTCTGACAGGTGGCATTGGCAGTGGTAAATCTGCCGCAAGCGCATGGTTTGAACGCCAAGGCATTTGTGTCGTGGATGCTGACATTGTGGCACGTGAAGTGGTGGCTGTTGGCTCACCTGTCCTACAACAATTAGTCAAAAGCTTTGGAGATTGGGTATTACTTGATAACGGTGAACTTGATCGTCGTGCTTTACGTGAATATGTATTTAAAGATGATGCTGCACGTCAAACCTTAAATGGCATTACCCACCCTGCAATTCGTCAATCTATTCTTCAACAGCTTCAAGATGCAAGCAGTCCTTACGTGATCTTAGTCTCGCCGCTGTTGTTTGAGAGCAAACAAAATGAGCTGACTTCACGTAATTTACTGATTGATGCGAGTGTGGATTTACAAATCCAACGTGCTTCACAACGTGACGGACAGAGCTTAGCGCAAATTGAAAATATTATTGCTGCACAAATGTCACGTGAGCAAAAACAAGCTTTAGCGGATGATGTGGTACTAAATGATGCTGAACTTGAAGATTTGTATCAGCAGCTCAGACCCCTACATTTAAAGTATCTCGCTTTAAGTGAGCAACCATAAAAAAAGCAGTCTTAAGACTGCTTTTTTGCTGCCAATTTAGCATTTAGAGGATCTTTACGCCCCAGCCATCGCCATGGCTGCAATGCACCTATTGCCATTCCCACAAGACCACAAATGATGGCAAAACTTAAAGGTTCATTCAGTAAAGGAACCGCCAAAATTGCGGCCATAAAAGGCGCTAATGTCACAATACTCCCCGCTTTAAATGCACCTAAACGCTTAATTGCTTCCACATAGGTTAGCGTTGCAATAATCACCACAAACACGCCATGGAAAATGGTTTGTAGGACTAAATGCATGGGTTCAGGTTCAGTTAAATTTTTCGGTAAGAACAACAGGTAAATGGGTAAATAGACAACCGCAGACCACACTGCAACGCTTGCCATCGAATGCCAAGCAGACAGCTTCCATTGACGCAGTAATACACTAAAGGTACCCCACAGCAAAGCGCTGATAAAGAACAAAAGATCGCCTAAACCAAAGGCAACCCCCGTTTCTTGATACATCAGATAACTCATACTGCCAATCGCAAGCAGCATAATCATCACACTCGCCCAAGTGCTTTTATCAAATGGCGCTTTATATAACAGCCATGCCATTAAAGCCGTGCAGAGTGGAATGCAGCCATTTAAAAAAATCGCAGCATGTGCGGCAGGTACATAATGAAAGGCTGTATAGCAAATGAGGCAATACCCTAAGCCGCCAATCATCGCCAACGTAAATGCCTGTTTACTCCATAAAAAAGCGGTATCTTTTTTATAAATTAAAATCGGCATTAAAATCATAAAGGCTAAAGCAAAGCGCAGTGCGGTAATGTCAAAAGCACTAATATGCCAATTGGCACTGAGGCGAGCTGTTAGGGTAAAGCCGCCCCAGATACACATGGTAATAACAACAAAGAGATACCCCTGCGTTCTGGGCGACATGATTATTTTCCGTTACGTTGACGGCATGCTTCGTACAGTGCCATACCCGTTGCCACACTCACGTTTAAGCTTTGCAGGTTGCCCGCCATTGGAATGTAAACCGTTTGGTCACATTGGCTTTGCGTAATTGGACGTAAACCCGTGTCTTCTGCACCCATCACGATACAAATGCCAGTCCCTGTAAAGTCAAACTCTTGGATCGGTAACGCTTTTTCATCGAGCATGGTACCCACAACTTGCACATTAAATTCATCTTTAATGTTGCCAAGGCTACGCGCTAAGTTAGTTACTTGAATAAATTTAACTTTTTCGGCACCACCTGCAGCAATTTTACGTGCTGTAGGGGTTAAGCTTGCTGAACGGTCACGTGGCACAATCACTGCTTCTGCACCCATCGCTGCCGCGGTACGAATACACGCGCCTAAGTTATGTGGGTCAGTCACTTGATCTAAAGCGAGTAACAGTGCCTTCGGGTTCTGCTTCAATAAACTTTCTAAATCTTGTTCATTTAACGTTGGATGTGGACGTACAGCAGCCACCACACCTTGATGGAACGGTTGACCCGCCATTTTTTCTAATTTATCGCGGCTGGCTTGCTGCACACTAATACCAAAGGGTTCAGCAAGAGCCAAAATATTCTTTAAGCGCTGATCATCACGACCTTTTAAGGTAAATAGATTCAAAACGCGCTCAGGCTCAAGCTCTAACAATGACTCCACAGAGTGAACGCCATAAAAATATTCTAATTTAGCCATGAACGACCTCAAAATTTAACTGTGACAATGCCAAAAACAAAAAATCCTGCAAAGTACACCTTACAGGATTTGGACATCTACAGTTTAACTGATTCACTGTAAAATTGCTTGATTAGCCTTCGTAGTGGCACACATAGTCCAATACATCAGCCGTCTCAAGTTTAAAACGGCTATTGCCCGGCACGTAGAACGATTGGCCTGCACGGAACAGTTCACCTTCTGGATTGTCTGCGATTTGCACGCGGCACTCCCCTGAAATAATTTCCATACGCTCAGGCACATGCGTTTCAAAAATTAAGGCTTGCGGGGTCGGTAAAATCACACCCAATGTTTTTTTGGTGCCATCTTCAAACTGCACAGTATGGCTGATACAAGTACCACCAAAGTAAACATTTGATTTTTTTAAAACAGATACATGGTCAAATTGTAATGACATGCGTATTCTCCAGAATGATGCGCATTTTATAAATTTTTAATGTTCGTAGTTTAATTGTGCTTCAGTCATGAATCAATCTTTTCAGTGCGATCCCCTAATAACTTTAGTGCTGATTTTTATTGCACCGCCAGGATTTGATTCACAGCAAGAGATACAGCTTTGACAAGCCTCCTTTACATAAGTGATATCAGCATTACATTTTGAGTCATTTTAGTTACAGCATCGGCTGAAACGAAGCCGATCCAACAGATGACCATGCCGTTTATTTTTATGCATGATCATTTCACCAAAAGATTTATTTTTATAAAATGATTGAGTTAAGCCCATATTAAAATGCTGAGTCTCTTGTGACAAAAAGCAAACTTGACTATCTTAGAACCTCAACTTCGCAGCTTGGATGCGTTTATGCTGACACACCTCAACCTGATTAATTTTGCTCTTGCCGATCGTCTTGCACTGGATATTGAACCCGGCTTTAATGTGCTCACGGGTGAAACTGGCGCAGGGAAATCCTTGTTATTAGATGCATTGTCAGCTTGTTTAGGTGAACGTACTGACACCAACTATGTACGCTTTGGGACAGAAAAAGCCGATGTCAGTGCGACCTTTAGCTATCACAGCCAAAGTGCTGAAGCATTATGGCTCAAAGAACATGAACTCGATGACGATTCTGGTGAAATTCACCTGCGTCGCGTGATTTTTGCCACCGGTCGCTCTAAAGCGTGGATCAATGGCCGTCCAAGTAGTCTCACTGAGCTCAAACAGCTCGGACGTTTGTTGGTCCAGTTATACAGTCAACACAGTCAACAACAATTACTCGAACAGCCGTATCCGAAACGTTGGTTAGACCGCTATAGTCAATTACAAGCCCCTGCAGAACAGGTGCGTGCCGCGTATCACACTTGGCAGCATAGCATTGAGCACTATCAAGCTGCTTTGGCTGCTCAAGCCACGCGGCAACAACGGATCGCGAGTTTAGAACTCCAACTTGAAGAACTTGAAGAAGTGGTACAGCTCGATTACGCTGAGATTGAGCAAGAGTTTGACCGTTTAAGCCATCATGAAAGCATTATGCAAGACTGTGGTTATGCCTTACATGGCTTAGATGATGCAGAGCAAAACCTGAATCAAGAATTGTCGAGCATTATTCGCCGTTTGGAAGACCATGCTGGTCGTAGTGAACAACTGGGCAATTTGTATCATTCCCTGCTCAATGCACAAAGTGAATTAGACGATGCCACCTCGAGCTTACGTCAATTCATTGATCGTCAAAGCTTCGACCCTGAACGTATGGAAGAACTAAGCGGCCATATGGATGTTTTCCATCGTTTGGCACGTAAATACCGCAGTCAGCCTGAGCAACTCAAACAAGAATATCTGCTTTGGCAAACTGAGCTTGAGCAATTACAACAGCTTGAAGATCCTGAAGCCTTAGCCGAGCAAGTCACTGCTGCCGAACAGGCCTTTATGCAGCATGCAGAGCAGCTCGATCAATTACGCCGTGAAGCCGCTGCACCGCTTGCCGCTAAGCTCACAGAACAGGTCAAACAATTGGCGCTGCCTGAAGCGCATTTTGAATTTAAGTTTGAACCTTTAGCTCAACCTACTGCGGAAGGCTTAAGTCTGTTGCAGCTTTTATTTACAGCCAATAAAGGTATGCCGGCACAGCCGCTCGCGAAAGTGGCCTCAGGCGGTGAGTTATCACGGATTGCCTTGGTCATGCAGGTCATGAATGCCGAAAAAACCGATGCCGAAATTTTAGTCTTTGATGAAATTGATGTCGGGATCAGTGGCGGTACAGCAGAAATTGTCGGACGTTTACTTGCTGACTTGGCACAACATGTGCAGATTTTATGTATTACCCATCAGGCGCAAGTGGCAGCCCAGTCTGATCAGCATTTATTGGTGCAAAAACAACAAACTGATCCTGCGAGCAGTACCATTTTCGCGCTCGATGAATCACAGCGGATTTATGAATTGGCACGCATGACTGGCGGCATAGAAATCAATGACACCACCTTGCAACATGCCACACAATTGCGCCAGTTAAAGTTTCAAGTGCATTAACACACCAGACTGAAACTCAAAGCTACAAAAAGTGATTGGCTTCAACCGCTGACTCTAGTAACGTGGAGAGAAAGGAATTGTTTCTCGCTGAACTCAATCACCAATAAGGAGTATTGCTGCATTGCCAAATAAACAATATTTGACGCATCGCTGCTTGATTGCCCCACCAGAATTGGCAGATGACTTTTTCGCAAACACCGTCATTTATCTGGCACGGCATGACGCAGATGGTGCTCAAGGTATTATCATTAACCGCCCTTCTGGTTTACAGGTGCGCGAGTTATTAAATGACCTTGAAATTACCGCCGATCATGTCCATCCGCATGAAGTGTTGCAAGGGGGGCCGCTCCGCCCTGAGGCAGGCTTTGTGTTACATACTGGTCAACCGACATGGCACTCTTCTGTGGCTGTGGGTGAAAATGTATGTATTACCACCTCCAAAGACATCTTAGATGCCATTGCGCATAACCAAGGCGTGGGCAACTACCAAATTGCCCTCGGTTATGCCAGCTGGGACAAACAGCAATTGGAGCAAGAGATTTCCCGTGGTGATTGGCTAATTTGTGATGCCGACATGGATTTGATTTTTAATTTACCTTATGACCAACGTTGGGACGCAGCCTACAAAAAAATGGGCCTCGACCGCAGTTGGCTTTCTTCAGAGATTGGACATGCCTGATTTATCCCAACCCCATATGCTCATGGCTTTTGACTTTGGTACCCAAAAAATGGGCATGGCGGTGGGCCAATCTTTAATTGAAAGTAGCCTGCCTTTACCGCTATTTCCCATGCGCGACGGGATTCCCAATTGGGATGAGCTACTTAAAATTGTTAAACAGTATCAACCCACTTTATTTTTAGTGGGCTTGCCCTTAAATATGGATGATACGGAATCGGAACTTTCTGCACGGGCACGTAAATTTGCCCGTCGTTTACGTCACCAAACCAATATTGAAACCCTCATGGTGGATGAACGTTTAACCACACGTGAAGCACGTGATGAATTACAACATTATCATGCCCAAGGTCGTGGTAAAAAAATTGCAGCAGACAGTGTTGCCGCCGCGCTGTTCATTGACAGTTGGTATCGTGCCCCGAGCGGTGTCAATCCTTAACGACCTCAGCATCCTTCGGGATGCTGTAGCGCAGCATTGAAGATTGTGCTTTTGTTGGGCAAATGACTGAAACCTCAGCCATAATGTAAAACATCAAATTTTTTTATAAAAATCTCCCATATTAAGAATTTAGCTCTATTGATGTGATGCATAGATAATGATCTTAAGCATTTATTATCACGTGTTTCAAATAGAATACGCAAATGGGCCAAAGAGCGATCGTGTTGCGAAAAAGCGCTGCATCTTCAGCCACGTTTTGTTGTAAAGTAATTGCGCATTTACGATTGATTAAACATATTTTTAAGCACGCAGGTCATTATGGCGCTTTCTAGTTTTGGTAAGATTCTTACGGTTTTGGATCTTTTTTCTGTATCTCGTCCCATCATTAATGTTGATGTCATTAGTGAGGAATTAGGCTTATCAAAACCCACCAGCTATCGCTATTTAAAGGAACTGGTGTCCGCTGAACTGCTACAACGCTTAAGTGGTACTTCAGGTGACTATACGCTCGGCTCTAAAATTGCCGTGCTGGATTACATTTCGCGCACCACCGATCCTTTGGTGCAAATCAGTATCCCATTCATGAAAGATATTGTAGAACGCACTGAATTTTCATGTTTGCTCACGCACTTAAACTACGACTCATGTATTGATATTCATGACGAAGTGTTTAAGAACATGCGTCTGTTTTCTTATGGCCGTGGCTGCCCTCGCCCAGTCTATGTCGGCTCTTCACCTAAAGCCATTTTATCGCATTTACCCAAACAGCAAATTTTAAGTTATTACCAACGTTTTTCTCAGCAGTTGGCTGAAGTTGATTTCGCCCACAGCGAAGAAGAATTTGTATTACATATGCGAAAAATTAAAAAGCAGGGTTACTACTTCTCCAATGGTGAACTTGATCCACACATTGCAGGTCTCTCTGTACCGGTGAAATTTTCAAGCAAGGAGCCACCTTTAGCGCTGACCCTATTGGCATCGAAGAACCGCTTTGAGTTTGTGAATTTGCAAAAATTGATTGAGATTTTAAAAGAAAATGCTGCATTAATTGAGAAGAAATTTATGGCACTCGATGATCAAAGCATTTAAAACACTTCATACTCCGCCCATGTATAGCATGGGCTTTTTTTTGACAATTTTTCCACAGTCTTCGACCTAAATCTC
This sequence comes from Bacteroidaceae bacterium, assembly GCA_963599285.1. GTDB lineage: Bacteria > Pseudomonadota > Gammaproteobacteria > Pseudomonadales > Moraxellaceae > Acinetobacter. The sequence goes on from CAVBYE010000020.1 coordinate 12,368, forward strand.
GCTACACTTAACGCATATGAGAAGAATAAAGCCTGTGTTATGAATCTATGGCAACTGTTTCAAAAACTTCGACCTTTTGTTCAGCCGTATAAACTTTTGGTCTTTGCCACGCTGGCATTGACCTTTGTGGGTGCTTTTACCGCGCAGGTCAACGCACTGACCTTACAATATGCAGTTGATCAAATTAATGCTCTACTTGAGCAAGGCTTAGGCTTAGATGCGGGCTGGCAGATCTTAATCACCATTTCAGTGATTTTATTGGTCAAAGAGATCATCAATGCCGCTGTGCAATTTGGACAAAAATTTTATGGCGAAAAACTTAGAATCTTGGTCTCGCAAGATTTAGCCCAAGGCATCATTGAAAAATTTCTCACCTATCGGCTGGCTTTTTTTAATCAAGACAACAATCAAGCCGGCAAGCTACAAACCCGAATTGATCGCGGGATTGGTTCACTGACCCGTTTAGTACAAATCTTCTTTATTGATATTTTGCCGCTGTTTACCAGTGCTATCGTTGCACTTGGGCTGATGTTTTACGCCAATTTCTATGTCGGTTTAGTCGCACTTTCCATTGTACCGATTTACTTTTGGCTGACTTATAAACAGGCGCAAAAGTTGGGCAGTTGGCGGCGTAATTTAAGAGATGGACGCGAGAAAAAAAGCCAAGGCATTTTAAGTATTATTAACTCGATTACCGTGATTAAATCCTTTAATCGGGAAAGCATTGAAGCGCAAAAACAGCTTGGACTACAACGTGATTTAACCCAAAATCAGATGCATACACGGCAAACCAGTTTTATTTTTGACGGCTTAAAAACCTTTATTGAGCAAATTGGCATTGTGCTGATTATCATTTTAACCGCTTATTTTGTGCTTGATGGGCAGATGAGTATTGGCATGATTATGTATCATGTGTTGCTGTTTAATAATGTCTCAGCGCCCATTCGTTCCTTGCACCGCATTTATGATGAAGTCAATGACGCGATGATTTATTCAGAAAGCTTCTTTAAAATTTTAGAAGCCGATGATGAAATTGAAGCCAGTGGCGCACAAAAACCACAGATTCAGGGTGAATTTAAACTCAGTAACGTCAATTTCTTTTATCCCAATGGTCACCATGCCTTAAAAGACATTTCGATGACCATTCAGCCCAATAAAATTACCGCATTGGTTGGGCTTTCGGGTGCAGGAAAATCCACGCTCATTAGTTTACTCGACAAGTTTTACTTACCTCAAAATGGCAGTATTCAACTCGATGGTGTGGATCTCAATGACATCGACACACACTATTTACGTGAGCAAATTGGCTTAGTGCTGCAAAAAAATCATATTTTCCAAGGTTCAATTTTTGACAATATCCGCTATGGCAAAACCGATGCCACAGCAGAGGAAGTCTATTTAGCCGCAGAAAAAGCCTCCATTCATAGCCAAATTTTACAACTGCCGGATGCCTATGACAGTGATGCCTTAATGCTTTCCGGTGGACAGCAGCAGCGCATTGCCATTGCACGCATGTTCTTAAAAAATCCACCGATCATTTTCTTAGATGAACCCACCGCAAGCCTTGATGCGATTGCCACCGAGCAAATTAAACACAGTTTGGATGAAATTAAACAAGGACGCACTGTGATTATTATTTCACATAGTTTGGCGCAAATTATTGATGCCGATTATACCTACGTGATGCAAGAAGGCCGGATTGCCGAACACGGCGAACATGATGCGCTTTATCATCAAGAAGGCGTATATAAAGAGATTTTTGATGCCATGGCCAAAAGCTTAAACATCGAAAAAATTGCCAAAACCTTTGAAGATGATGGCGAAGAAGAAACCCACAGCTAAAGCAAAAACTGCCGAAAAGTCAGGTTAATCCGTGGTTCACGCACACCTAACATTTTAGGAATTTGATGTTGCCAATGCTGTTGGGTTTGACCACGCATCACAATCAATTGCCCACTGTCTAAAGCTAGGCTGACTTTTTCTTGGCTGTGTTGATGACGTAAATAAAACTTGCGACTTGCCCCAAAACTCAAAGAGGCAATGGTGGTTTCAGCAGCGAGTGACATATCATCATCGCTATGCCAGCCCATGCCTTCATTGCCTGTGGGGTAATAATTGGCAAGACAGGAGTTAAAATGGGTTTGGGTGATGTGCTCGATATACTGTTTGAGCTGTAGCATCTCCGCGGACCACGGCAAAGCAATCCGCTCAATGCCTGAGTATTGGTAATTTTGCGCAGCGTCGCCATACCACACCACTAAGCGTTTAAGTACATGATGTTTGCCATACATCCGAACTTCATCGGCTTGCCAAGGCAATTGCTGTTGTAAATAGGCAAACCAATCGGCTGCATCTGCTGAACTAAAAATCAGCCCATAATCTTCAACAATACCGTCATAGGGTAAATGATTTTTCAAAGCCATAAAAAAAGCCCCTCAAGGAGGAGCTTTTATTTTACGGCTGTTTTAAGTACGGCCATGCAGCTTTCAGATAAATGATCATTGACCAAAGCGTCAGCCCGACTGCGGTATACAACAAGAGATACGCCACGGTTTCCAATGCAGGCCAATTGAGTAAAAACACAGAGATTGCAATCATCTGGAAGGCCGTTTTATATTTACCCACGGTCGACACGGCAACATTGGTTCGAGCACCTAACTCCGCCATCCACTCACGTAGTGCAGAAACGGTAATTTCGCGTGAGATAATTACGATTGCGGCAAATGCCATTGAGATCGTTGGTTGCCATTGCACTAACACAATTAAAGCAGCTGCAACCATTAATTTATCAGCCACAGGATCTAAAAAGCGCCCAAATGCCGAAGTTTGGTTTAAGGTGCGTGCCAAGTAGCCGTCAAACCAATCTGTGACAGCAGCCAAGACAAAAATGGCGGTTAAGATCAGATGACGGGTCATCCCACCATCATAACCATTGACCCCAACAGCAGGTGGCCAATAGGCGATCAATAAAAATACTGGAATTAACGCGATACGCGCTAAGGTCAAAATATTCGGAATATTCAGGATACGACCTGTTGCCATAGACACCGCCAACGCTTCCCCATGCTGTAGATCAAACCAGCCAATGATTTTGGTTTTTCTCGTGTGAATAGCGCCACTTTATACGAAATGGCTGACAGTGTCACTAGTGAAACTCATGCAAGCACTGTCGGCGGACACTACTCGTGTAACACCTTATACACGGTTTTGGCCATCACAGGACCAAGCCCCGGCACCAAGGCCAGCTCTTTTTCAGAGGCCTTCAGCACCCCTTGAATTCCCCCAAAATGACTGAGCAAATCACGGCGACGTTTCGGCCCAAGACCCGGAATCGCCTCAAGCACTGAGGTCGAACGGCGCTTGTCACGTTTAGCACGGTGCTTCGTAATAGCAAAGCGATGTGCTTCGTCACGTACTTGTTGAATTAAATGCAAGGCTTTGTGATCGGAAGGCAATTGTACACTGTGACCATCGGTAAAATGTAAGGTTTCAAGCCCAGGTTTACGCCCCTCGCCTTTGGACACCCCAACTAAAAAGGCCTGTTCGGTCAGGCCCAACTCCGCCATGACCTGCATGGCCATATTGAGCTGGCCTTTACCGCCATCGATCAACAACAAATCAGGCAACTGCGCCTTTTTATAACGCCGTGTCAGAGCTTGGCGCATGGCGGCATAGTCATCACCTTCGGTAATGTCTTCAATATTAAATTGACGATAATCGCGTTTACGCATGCCGCCACGATCAAACACCACACAGGAGGCAATGGTCGCCTCACCCATGGTATGTGAGATATCAAAGCACTCAATCCGATCGACGCTATGCTGCAAGACCTGTTCAAGCTGATGAAAACGCTCATTTAATTCTAAATGATTCGACAACTGCCCTTTGAGCGCATGCTGTGCATTCATTTGCGCGAGTTCTTGCCATTCGGCCCGTACTTCACGAACCTTATGCTTAATTTGGACTTTCTGCTCAAATTGTTGGGCGAGTGCCTGTTCAAGCTCATCAGCATTGGGCAGTGCCACATTCACAATCAATTCAGTCGGTACTTCATCCGCGACTTGAAAGTAAAAGTTGGCCATAAAGTCACTTAACATTTGACCCAAGTCATCACTTTGCATATCTGGAAAGTAGCTTTTTCCGCCCAACATTTTGCCATTACGCACATGCATAATCTGCACACAGGTCACACCTGCCTGCACCGCAATGGCCAAAATATCGGCCTCGCCTTTGACTTTATAAATCGCTTGTTGACTTTGGGCATCACGAAACATCGCCAAGCGATCACGATAAAAGACCGCTTTTTCAAACTCTAATGCATCTGCGGCCTGTTGCATTTTCCCAATCAGTTCTTGGTCAATTTCGCTGTTGGCACCTCGTAAAAAGCGCAGGGAGTCTTGTACATCTTGCTGATAATCTTCAACTGAAATTAAGCCCACACACGGCGCACTACAGCGTTTAATTTGGTGTTGTAAACAGGGGCGTTTACGCTGGGCAAATTCACTGTTTTCGCATTGGCGTACATTAAAAATTTTTTGTAACACCAATAAAGTATCTTTGGCTAAGGCCGCACTCGGAAAAGGCCCAAAGAATTTGCCTGCTTGATGTTTGCCCTTGCCTCGCCCCATGGCAATACGTGGATAAGGGCGGTCAGCAGACACATAAATATAGACATAAGATTTGTCATCACGCAGCATAATATTGTAGGGCGGACGATGCTGCTTAATCAGATTTTGCTCAAGCAATAACGCTTCGGTTTCTGAACGGACAATCAGGGTGCGAATATCATAAATACGCGCCACTAAGGCTTGGGTTTTAGGATGCTCAATGGTTTTGGCAAAATAACTGGAAACTCGGTTTTTTAAGTTTTTGGCTTTGCCGATATAGAGTAATTCTCCATCTTTACCAAACATTTGATAAACCCCAGGCAATTGGGTCATATGTGCAAGAATGGTTTCAAGATGAGGACGGGCATTTTCGTTCACAGCAAACCTATTTTAAGCCATTTCATCTTGTTATTAGTGATGTTTGGCAGGCACTTTTCAAGCCTATAAATGTAGCCAGATTTGAAAAATCAGCAGAATCATTGAAAAGTGCTGAGTTTGGATTTGGTTTTTTGTTATGCTGCTTGAGCTTCAGGGAGGACCTCAGACAATGACGCTCAACTCACATGCCATCCACGTTATTCAGCCCACTACATCTAGCCATGCTCAGTCAGAAAAAGACCGTTTAATTGGCAAGCCACGCTTTCATTTTGAACCCTCGGCGGTTATGCAACGTCTGCGGGAACGCATTATTGGTCAAGATCATGCCCTGAATGAAATTGAAAAGATGCTGCATGTGGTCAAGGCCGATTTTTCTAGTCCTGACCGTCCTCTAGCCGTGACCCTCATGCTTGGCCCAACAGGCGTGGGCAAAACCGAAACCGTGCGTTTAATTAGCGAGGCGATTTATGGTCGTGCGGATGCGTTTTGCCGCATTGATATGAATACCCTCGCCCAAGAGCACTATGCTGCAGCATTGACCGGTGCACCCCCGGGCTATGTTGGCTCTAAAGAAGGTCATAGTTTATTTGACGAAACCGCCATTAACGGCAGTCACACGCGCCCTGGCATTATGCTGTTTGACGAGCTAGAAAAAGCTTCGACTGAAGTGTTGCGTGGTCTTATGAACGTGCTCGATACCGGTCGTCTCACCTTAACTGCAGGCACCAAAACCATTGATTTTCGCAATTGCATGATTTTTATGACCAGTAATGTCGGTGCACAAGCTGCACAGCAGTACTTAGATAAACTCAATTTCTTGCCTAAAAAAATGCAGGATCTGTGCTTAAAGCGTGTACCCACCCAAACCATTATTGAAAAAGTCATGCAGCGCAAGTTTGATCCTGAGTTTTTAAATCGGATCGACCGCACCTTACATTATGCCCCCGTACAAGATGATGCTTTGCCGCGTTTGGTCGACATTGAACTTGCTAAACTGAATCAGCGTTTACAGCATCAACAGCGTCATGTGACCTTAAGTGCTACGGCCAAAGCGTATTTTTATCAAGATCACGACATTCGCTACGGCGCACGTCATCTTGGACGTAAAATCCGTACCGAACTTGAGCCGATTTTAGCCCTGTATTTCTTAAATCATCCTCAATGTCAGCAGCTCACTTTAGATCGACAACAGCAGCAGTGGTCCATTCAAGCGTAAAAAAAACCACGTTTGGCATAGTTTTTTGACGTAGAAGTCGGCAGGATTTCAGATGCGAGTCAGCAAGATTTTAAGCTACTGAATTCCTGCAAATACTGTTGGTTTTTTTGAGTCAAACATACCCATTTTACTTAGAGATGCAGTGACCCTCTCACATCCATGCTGGCGTCAAAGGCACAGTCCTGCGTAGACCATCAGCATCCTAAAGAATAAACCCATTGGCCTATAAGATGCTCTAATGATCATTATTAACAATGATATGATCTTTTTTTTCTATTCATTTTAATGACATCATCTTGCGATCAAGCACGCTTTATGGCCAAGCGCCTGTATCAAAATCCTCATCCAATTGAATTCCTAGACACAGGTGAAATTTACCGCATATTTTGCTTATGCTTATGCTTACCCTAAAGTCATGAATTGACTTTTTTGACTAAAAGATGAGAGGAAAAAACTTGAAAAAAAGTGATCCGATGCTTATATCTTATTGGGGTTTATCTAAAAAAACGGTATTGAAACAAAAACTTCATAACTTATGCAATGACTTCAACCCAAGCTGGTTGCAGCGGTGTTGGCTCTCACACCAGTAAAATAGATGACCCTTGCGTCACGGCTTGATACAACTTGCGATGTTTTTTTTCATGAGAGTTATCGTAAGATGAGGCAAGTCCGATGTGCGCAGGATATACGCACACGCTTCACAACATTAACTTATAAAGTCCTCCAGAATAAAGGAGATCAGGCATGATCCACGCTGGCAATGCCATTACCGTCCAAATGCTTACGGACGGAATTGCAGAATTCCGCTTTGACCTACAAGGTGAGTCGGTCAACAAATTTAACCGTGTCACCCTCGATGACTTCCAAGCCGCAATTGACGCTGTAAAAGCAGCGCCTGAGGTCAAAGGCTTGGTGGTTACTTCTGGTAAACCGACCTTCATTGTAGGTGCGGATATCACCGAATTTGGCGAGAACTTTGCCAACGGTGAGCAAGCGATTGTGGACTGGGCATTAGCGCTACACGATACTTTTAATGCATTTGAAGATTTAGAGTTACCAAAAGTTGCGGCCATTAACGGCATCGCTTTAGGTGGTGGTTTTGAAATGTGTTTGGTATGTGACTATCGTGTCATGTCCGATAAAGCTCAAGTGGGCTTACCTGAAGTGAAACTTGGTTTAATTCCAGGCTTTGGTGGCACAGTACGTTTAAGCCGTGTCATTGGTGTCGACAATGCCGTGGAATGGATTGCAACCTCAAGCCCACGTAAAGGTGCTGCAGCACTAAAAGATGGTGCTGTTGATGCCGTAGTTGCCGCAGAGCAACTGCAAGCTGCCGCAATTGATTTAGTCAAGCAAGCGATTGCAGGGCGCCTAGATTGGAAAGCAAAACGTCAAGAAAAAATTGACCCCGTTAAACTCAATGCCATTGAACAAGTGATGGCATTTAATTCAGCCAAAGGCGTGGTACTGGCTAAAGCGCATCCTGCACAATATCCTGCACCAAAACTATTGCTAGATTCATTACAAGCAGGTGCAAGCTTAAGCCGTAATGAGGCATTGCTTGAAGAAGCAAAAGCCTTTGCTCAAGCTGCTGTGACCCCACAGTCTGAAGCTTTGATTGGTTTATTCTTAAACGACCAAGTGGTGAAGAAAACCTCGAAGAAATATGAAAAAGGCGCGCACCCTGTTAATCAAGCTGCAGTCATTGGCGCCGGCATTATGGGCGGCGGTATTGCCTTCCAAGCTGCGAGCAAAGGCACGCCGATTATCATGAAAGATATTGGCAATGCACAGTTGGCCTTAGGCATGAACGAAGCCAACAAACTGCTGACCAAACAAGTTGAACGCAAAAAAATGAAACCTGTACAAATGGGTGAAACTTTAGCGCGTATTCGTCCAACTTTAGGTTATGACGAATTTAAAGACGTGGATATTGTGATTGAAGCCGTCACAGAAAATCCTAAAATTAAAGACATTGTGTTACGCGAAACAGAAAGCAAAGTGGGTCCAAACACCATCATCGCGTCGAACACTTCAACCATTTCCATTACTCGCTTAGCTGAAGGCCTAGAACGTCCTGAAAACTTTGTCGGTATGCACTTCTTTAACCCTGTACCACTAATGCCATTGGTTGAAGTGATCCGTGGTGAAAAAACCTCAGCTGAAGCCATTGCCACCACTGTCGTACTTGCACAAAAAATGGGTAAAACCCCAATCGTGGTGAATGACTGCCCAGGCTTCTTAGTGAACCGTGTGTTATTCCCTTACTTTGGTGCCTTTGACCAATTGGTTCGTGACGGTGCAGACTTCCAGCAAATCGATAAAGTCATGCAAACCTTCGGTTGGCCAATGGGTCCTGCATATCTTATGGATGTGGTGGGCATTGACACGGGCGTACATGGTGCAGAAGTGATGGCTGAAGGCTTCCCTGACCGTATGAAACCTGATTTTACCGGTTCAATTGAGTTACTGTACAAAGCCAACCGTTTGGGTCAAAAAAATGATGTTGGCTTCTATCAATACGTGCTCGACAAAAAAGGCAAAAAGGCCAAAACCCCAGACCCAGTGGCTTATGATGTGATTGCCCCAAGTGTCACGGCGGAAAAACGCGAATTTGATGCACAAGAAATCATTGATCGTATGATGGTGACTTTCTGTAATGAAACCGTACGTTGCCTAGAAGACAATATTGTGGCGACTGCTGCTGAAGCTGATATGGCCATGATTATGGGTGTTGGCTTCCCAGCCTTCCGCGGTGGTCCATGTCGTTATATCGACCAAGTGGGTGTCGCTGAATATGTTGCGCTATGCGATAAATATGCACACTTAGGTAAAGGCTATGAAGCGCCACAGATGCTGCGCGACATGGCTGCTAATAACAAGAAATTTTACGGTTAAGGAGCGACACGAATGGCTACTTTAAATCCTCGTGACGTTGTCATCGTTGATGGCGTACGTTCAGCAATGGGTAAAACCAAAAATGGTATGTTCCGCAATGTTCGTGCAGAACGTTTATCTGCTGAACTGATTCGTGCCCTCGTTGCTCGTAACCAATTTGACGTCAACGAAGTAGAAGACGTAATTTGGGGCTGTGTAGGTCAAACCTTAGAACAAGGCTTTAACATTGCACGTAATGCGGCATTGCTGGCTGAATTACCAAAAACGGTTGCAGGTCAAACGGTGAACCGTTTATGTGGTTCATCTATGCAAGCGATTCATACCGCAGCAGCCCAAATTGCCACGAATCAAGGCGATATCTTCATTATTGGGGGTGTTGAGCACATGAGCCATGTGCCGATGACCCACGGTATTGATATCAGCCCTGAATCGGCAAAATACTTTGCCAAAGCCTCAAACATGATGGGCTTAACGGCTGAATTATTGGGTCGCCAATATGGCATTAGCCGTGAAGAACAAGATGCGTTTGGTGTGGAATCACACCGCCGCGCTTGGGCAGCGACACAAGAAGGTCGTTTTAAAAATGAAATCGTGGGCATTGAAGGTCACAATGGCGACGGCTTTAAAATCTTATGCGATGTCGATGAAGTGATTCGCCCAGATGCCAACATTGAAACTTTCCGTGGTCTACGTCCTGTGTTTGATCCAAAAGGCGGTACAGTGACTGCTGCAACGTCTTCTGCATTATCTGATGGCGCATCGGCAATGTTGCTCATGTCAGCAGAACGTGCACAAGCGTTAGGTCTAAAACCACGTGCCGTGATTCGCTCAATGGCAGTGGCAGGTTGTGATGCAGCGACAATGGGTTATGGCCCTGTTCCTGCAACACAAAAAGCCCTTAAACGTGCAGGCTTGTCTATTCAGGACATTCAAACCGTTGAATTAAATGAAGCCTTTGCAGCACAAGGCTTGTCAGTCCTCAAAGGCTTAGACCTTTACAACAAGCAAGACATCGTGAACTTAAACGGTGGTGCAATTGCATTGGGTCATCCATTGGGCTGTTCAGGTGCACGTATTACCACAACGTTGTTAAACGTGATGGAACAACAAGATACGCAAATTGGTTTAGCGACCATGTGTATTGGTGTGGGTCAAGGTATTGCCACCATCATCGAACGTGTTTAAGTGTTAAAGACTTAAACTCAAAAAAAACCCCGCTTCATGCGGGGTTTTTTGATGACTCTACATTTTCACAACTGAATCCCCGCCTTAGCCTGTTTATGGTAAGACTTCATAAAAAGCGAGAATATTTGCCGTCATGCATACAAAATAAGGACAATAAGATGATGCCATTACTTTCTAAAATCGCGCTGTGGGGTAGTACCTTGGTGTTCAGTATGTCACTGCATGCCGAACATCCGATGAGCCTTGCTCAAATTATGAAAGAACAAATGCTCAAAGGGTATTTAAACAAATCTGAGTTACCCAACAGTTTGACCCTACTGCCTGCCCCGCCTTCAGCCCATTCCACCAGTCAGGCACATGACCTGTATATAAATCGCCAAGCGCTCGCCTTACAGCACACGGCGCGTTGGAAACAAGCTGCGTTAGACAGTAATTTACTGTTTCCCAAAGCGGCGCATATTTATGCCTGTGCAGCCAATGTCGACATTAATCAACATACCACCCCTACCCTGTACCGCTTACTGCAAAAGACACTGGTCGATCTAGGCTCTACGCCATCACGGGCCAAAGTTCACTACAAACGCCCACGACCGTTTATGCAAAATGGACAACCCATCTGTCATTTGACCCCTGAAGAGCAACAGCAATATGGTCGGCTTTATCAAGAAACCCCTGAGGACTTAGCTAAAGATGGTTCTTACCCATCTGGTCACAGTGCTGCAGGTTGGGGTTGGGCCCTAATCATGAGTGAGATCGTCCCTGAGCGTAAAGATCATATTCTGTTACGTGGGCGCACCTATGCCGAAAGCCGTGTGGTCTGTAATGTACATTGGCAAAGCGATATCATTCAGGGCAAATTGGTTGGCTCAACCACGGTTGCTGCTTTACACAGCAATCCCGCTTTCCAAAAAGATTTAGCGCAAGCCAAAAAAGAAGTCTTGAAAGCACAGCGTAAAGGGCAAGTCCCTGACACAGCGATGTGCCAACAAGAAAGTGAGAATTTATCGCAGACCCTCGCCGATATTTTATAATGCTTTTGCTGACTTTACCCCGTACTGTAACGGGGTATGTTCAGTCTGCAATACAGGCACAACAGTCTAGCTTTGCACAAAGACATTGCTATGATTGTTCATATCAACTTGATCATATACAAAATCTTATCTATTTCTCGCTCTGTACACCCTGTGCAACAACGTGTGAGTGCTCTGTAAAATTAGTGTATTATTCAATCAATAAAACAGCTCCTTTCCCCTAACTGCTCACTTCACGGCTAACATATTAAAATAATGACAATTTTTAATCTGTTGGAGCCACATATGAAAACTATTCAAAGTTTAGTAGCACTTAGCCTAATCGCAGCTTCAAGCGCAAGCATGGCCAATACTGCACCTGAGACATTAAGCCTAAAAGAAAGCGCGGTGAAAACAGCACAAGCCCTAAGCGATACCGCAATTGTGACCAAAGACCTTGTCGTGACAAAGACGGTTGAAGCCAAAGATGCCACTGTAGCCAAAACAGCGACCACTAAAGATGCAGTGATCAATAAAACTGTAGCAATGAAAGATGCGGTCGTTGAAAAAACAGTAAACACCACGCAAACCGTGCTTGAAAAAGCCGAAACAGGCAAAGAAGTGGCTATAGCAAAAACCACAGCAGCAAAAGACGTGGTGGTTGAGAAAACGGTTGCAGCCAAAGATGCCGTGGTTGCCAAAGTAAAAACGACCGAAGCTCAAGTACAAGCAGATGCTGAGGCAGTAAAATCAGATGCAGCCCAAGTTGAAGCACAAACCACAGAACCGAAAAAATCAGTCTTCGGTTGGTTTAAAAATCTATTTGCTTAAGCCATCAAATTAAAAAAGGAGGGATAACCCTCCTTTTTTAGTGCTATGTATTAATGTTCATGCTTAGGGAGTGGGGTTAAATTTTCTTTTTTATCGCCCATGACTTTCTTGCCAAAGTGGGTATGGTTAAACAAGATATTCAGTAAAATGGCCATCACACAGGTCGAACTGATGCCTGAATGGAATAGGGTTTTAAACCATGCTGGGAACTGTGCATAGAAAGAGTGATCAATGATTGGGATCATGCCCGCAGCAAGTGCTGTTGCCACAATAATCAGATTTTTTTGTTCACTATAATCAAGCTTGGCCAAAGTACGAATACCACTTGCCGCCACAGTACCAAACAGCACCAAGCCTGCACCACCCAATACTGGCGTTGGAATTGCCGCAATCAAACGTCCCATAATCGGCAGTAAGCCTAAGAACACCAAAATCAGACCACCTGCAGCCACTACAAAACGACTTTTGACGCCCGTGATCGCCACTAAACCGACGTTTTGCGCAAAAGCACTTTGCATAAAGGTGCCAAAGAATGGCGCTATAGCGGATGACAACATATCGGCACGCAAACCATTGGCGATCCGCTTATCGTCTACTTCAGTTCCTACAATTTCACCTACCGCAATAATATCTGCTGTAGTCTCAGTTAAGGTCACAATCATCACAATGGTCATGGCCAAAATGGCTGACAGATGGAAGGTCGGTACACCAAAACCTAAAAATTCAGGTACAGCAAACCATGCGCCATCGCCTACTTTAGAAAAGTCGCCAAAGCCCATGACATAGGCCAAGATGGTTCCAATCACAATCGACAATAAAATACCGGTACGACGAATTGTTTCTGAACCAAAGCGGCTTAACAACAACAAAATACCCAAGGTCATTGCTGCTAAACCAATATTATGCAATGAGCCCCAGTCAGGTGCATTGCTGTTGCCCCCCATGGTCCAACGTACCGCAACCGGCAATAAAGATAAACCAATGATGGTGATCACACAGCCGGTAACCACCGGTGGAAAGAAGCGAATCACTTTAGCGAAGAAGGGTGCTATCAATAAACCAATAATAGATGACGCAATTACAGCCCCTAAAATGGCATTAAAGCCCCCGCCTGTGGTCGCAATCCCGATCATGGTGGCTACGCCCGCAAATGAGACCCCTTGTACTAAAGGCAGCTGTGCGCCAAAGTATTTCACGCCAAGCGTTTGTAATAAGGTGGCCAAACCACCAATGAATAATGATGCGGTAATTAAAATACCAATCTGAGCGCCTGTTAAGCCCGCTGCGGTGCCTACAATTAAAGGCGGTGCAACAATGCCCCCATACATGGTTAATACATGTTGCAGTCCGTAGGTAAAGCTTGTACCAACGCCTAAAAACTCATGTTCGGGAGCTGTATTTTTAGAATCGCTCATATTGTGCCCCTGTCCCTATTTTATTTTGTGTCATGTTGCTGAATCTATAGTTGTGCAACCTCATTACATAGGAACTGAGCAATATATATGCCAAATGTTGGCATAGACCGCTGACTGATCTGTCTAGATCGTGACAAAATATGCCATAAATCCTGTGGTTAAGCGGCTAAAAGTGCTTTGGCAGCAGCACGATGTTTGTACTTTAATGCTTCAATATCAAGCCCCTGAATCTGTTGATTACGCACACGCCATGTACCTGCGACCATGACATGTTCGGCCTTGTCTGCACCACAAAGTAACAAAGCAGCAATCGGGTCATGACTACCTGAAAAACGCAGCTCATCCAAAGCATAGAAGGCCAAATCGGCTTGATACCCCACGGCTAACTGACCTAAATCTGCCGCACGGCCCAATAATTGCGCCGAACCTGTGGTGGCAAAGCCCAATGCTAAGGCTGGGGTAATTTTTTCTGCACCATATTTGAGCCGTTGTAAGTACAGTGCTTGGCGTGCCTCTAAGATTAAATTCGAAGCGTCCCCCGAGGCAGAGCCATCTACACCTAAGCCCACTGTGGCGCCTGCTTCAATTAAATCAAGGCTTGGGCAAATGCCTGAGGCCAAACGCATATTAGAATGTGGACAATGGCAAATCCCCACACCGGCCTGCCCCAAACGTGAGATTTCTTGTGGATTAAAATGGATCCCATGCGCCAACCAAGTGCGATCATGCAACCAACCCACACTTTCTAAATAGTCAACCGTGCGCATGCCAAAGCGCTGTAAACAGAATTGTTCCTCGTCTAAGGTCTCCGCCAAATGCGTATGTAAGCGCACATCTAAAGCCTCGGCCAAAGCTGCACTTTCACGCATAATTTCTGGTGTCACCGAAAAAGGCGAACACGGTGCTAGCGCAATATTGACCATCGCACCGGCACCACGTTGATGGTAGTTTTCCACTAAGCGTTGACTGTCATTTAAAATCACCTGCATGGCTTGCACGGTATGCTGTGGCGGTAGGCCACCATCGGCTTGGCCTAGGCTCATAGAACCACGGGTGAGCATCACACGCATACCGACGTCTTGTGCGGCATGTACCTGAATATCAATGGCATCTGTCAATTGATTTGGAAATAAATAATGATGATCTGCCGCAAAGGTACATCCTGATAACAGCAACTCCGCGAGTGCCACTTGCGTGGCCACATGTAATTGCTCTGGGGTTAAACGTGCCCAAACGGGATACAAATTTACTAACCATGGGAACAAAGGTGCATTTACCACTGGGGCCCAAGCGCGCGTTAATGTTTGATAAAAATGATGATGACTATTAATCAAACCTGGCAACAACACCACATCCTTAGCATCAAAGATCTCATCACACGGCTGACTCGGCTGTTGCCCTAGCCCTAAGACCTCAACAATCGTTTGCTGCTCAATTACCAAACCACCACGGGCGTCTAACTCATTACCTGTAAATACAGCCATCGGCTGCTTGATCCATATGCGACCCATTACATCAAATCTCGCGCTCAAATTACCAAGGCTGCAAAATACATACCACTCTACCGTGCTGGCATAAGCCAAACTTCAGCCTAAAGCTGTGTCATGGTGATGACAGTTGCATCTAATGATTTGTATCTGTAGTTTTTCTCTGTACTTATGCTTTAAATTTAAAAAACTACCCTCATGTTAGTAAAAAACAGAATTTGAGAATGTTCATGCGCGTAGATATTTGGTCAGATGTGGTTTGTCCATTTTGTTATATTGCTAAAAAACGCTTAGAAAAAGCTGCTGAAACTGCAGGGGTTGAACTTGAAGTACATTGGCACAGTTTCCAATTAGATCCGGAAGCACCTGAGCGTCAAACGATGTCGAATACTGAACGCTTAGCGCAAAAGTATGGTCGCAATATTGAAGATGTGGAAGCAATGCAACGCAATATTGCCGAAATGGCACGTGCCGAAGGCATTGAGTTTAATTGGCAACAAGCCAATTCAGGCAACAGTTTTAATGCACATCGTTTAATTCACTTGGCGCAAAGTAAAGGGCTTGGCAATGAAGCCAAAGAAGCCTTTTTCTACAGCTATATGACCCAAGGTTTGTCGATTGGCGAACGTGAAACTTTAGAAGATGTTGCATCACGGATTGGCTTAAACCCTGTAGAAGTCGATGATCTTTTAGATTCAGATGAGTTTGCAGATTTTGTTAAATTTGACCAAGAAGTTGCACGTGACCAACTCAAAGTTACAGGTGTACCGTTCTTTGTCTTTGATCAACGTATTGCCTTAGCTGGTGCTCAGCCTGTTGATGTATTGGTCAATGTGATTGAAAAAGCACAACAAATACCTGAGGCAGCTCCACAAGCCAATCAAAACCAAGAATAACTCGATGAATGGCTTTAAAAATCCCTATTTTATATAGGGATTTTTTTTGCAGCATTTTATTACAAAAACACGCACAAAAAATCAGCAGTTAACGTTAGGCTAGAATTTCCTTTTTTGTATAACAATAAGAGTACAACAATGACAGATTCAAAAAACCCAGCCGATGTCGATCAGCCTGATGTTGATGATAAAGATCTTGCTCCACCGCCGCCTGTGAACGAACCCGAGCCAAGTTGTCCAATTAAAAAATCACGCTTTTCTCCAACAGTGAAAGGTGCTGCAATTGGCGCAGTCGTGGGCAGTATTTTGCCTGTTTTTGGCACTATTAGTGGTGCAATTATTGGAGGTATTGCAGGAAAAGTTTACGAAAAGAAATGTAACAAAGAGACATAAACCATTCTATTTGTATCATTTTTCCGCAGTCAAAATAAAGCTAAAAACTAGAGCAAAAACTCTAATTGCATGATTTAAAAGGATAAATTGACTCGCCATTCATCCTTTTAAATTCACTCGGCTCTATTTTTTTATTAAACTTCACTTGAAAGTTAATTTTGTTTCAATCTCTCAAGTGAAGGGCGGCATGATGAACGCAATCAAATCTACTTTGGCTATGGCTTTAATCGCAGTTTCGACACACAGTTTGGCACAAGTGGTTTATATCCCGAATTTCCCAAGTGACTACAGCGAAAAAAATGTAACTCAGCCAAAAGCTGAAACCCATAGTGAAAATGACACTGCCAAGTCAGTCGCTTAAATCAAAAAAGCAGAGCATCCGCTCTGCTTTTTTTTGCAAAACTTTATCTGCATAACAAAAAAATGCGTTAAAAAATTACACGACCTACGTAATAAAAATGTACAGCTTTACACAGTACAAACACAAAAACTTTATAATTCAAACTTAACCCTGATTTGTTGCCATTCACTTTTATTAAAAAAAATTATGCAAGAATTACATGCGCTCATCCAAGGTCAACTTGCTCCTCAGGCATTGTCACTCGATCGTTTGATTGAGTTGGCACAGCAGTATCCTGATCCACATTCTGCTGAATATGCTGTGATTGATTTAGCGAGCAGTATCATACTGGCCTATTATCTCACGCAAGCTCAAGATCTGTAGAGAACAGCCATGACGCCTATCGATAAAGCAAAATTAGCCCAAGAATTATCTTATTTAGTTGCTGACTTAAAAGCGGCAAATTTACCTTATTTTGAGCTTGCCCGTGCACAGCAGCGACTTAGCGATCTGCGTGATGTGGCTCTCCAGTTGAAACTGAGCCACACCCTTGAACAGCTAGGACCTGTTCAACCCTTGCTTGATGCACAAGCTTTTCTCTATTCACTGCCTGAAAAGACATTATGCTGTGGTATTTTTAGCCTGCCCACACAACTTGAGTACGCACTCAAACACCGCACCCCCCCGCATTGGGGGCTGTTGTATCAGGCAGATTTAGGTTGGCAAATTTGGCTGTATCAAGCTCAACAATTACCTATCCTTAAAAGCGCAGTTGCAGATTTAGTTGAACTTTACCCTTGGCTGCATGCAAAACTGAACCTACAACCGGTTGAGCCTGCCTTACCCATTGCTGCGCCCGACTTCACCGAGCACACCTCCACGACCAATACAGCTCTTGATTTAACGGGCAGTGTTCAACATGC
>CAVBYE010000021.1:0-29184 GCA_963599285.1 Bacteroidaceae bacterium
GATCGGGGGATTTTTTTTGCTTAAAATTAAATCTGGATTATCTGAATTCTTGCTCGAGAAGATGCTTTCAAGGCCTGCAAAATGCTATAATTTGGTTCATAAATTTTTCTATTCTGTGCTTTATGTTGCGCAAATTTCTTAGTGTATTACTGCTCTGTTGGCTATGTGTAGTTCATTCACTGAGTTCTGCTGCAACAGTGCTTTCTTTTGATCATGTTCAGAATACAACCTTGGCAGGGCAATGGCAATTTCAGCCCAATGCCATTGTGGCACCGTTTCAACTCGAACAACAAAAATCACAATATGTAGATTTACCCTCTTCATTTATGGCCATTACAGGTCAAACCAATACCTTAGGCACATTTGAAAAAGAATTTATACTGCCTAAATCTGCTTTAAATCATAATATTTATATTTATGCACCGTATCAATATGGGGCTTACCGTCTTTATGTCAATGGTCACTTGCTGATTCAAGTGGGGCAGGTCGGCAATGCCTCTCAGCATCAAACTGAAATGGCACCTAAATTGGCTTCATTCTTGGCGACTCAACAGCAGCTCACCATTACCATGCAGGTATCGAGCTTCCAACATATAAATGGTGGTTTAGAGAATGAAATCTTAATTGGCTTTAATGAGCCTATTTTAGATACATTTTATGGTGAGATTATTCCACTGACTGTTGTCAGTGGGGTACTGCTGATGATTGGCAGTTTTATGGTGTTTTTTGCCTTATTTCGTCGTCTTAAAACCCAATCTGGAAGTGCTTTACTGTTTTTGGGCTTATTTATTCTCTGTTTAAGTCTACGCAGTTTCTTTGCTGTACCCTTTGTTTATACCCTGTTTACCCAGATTTCTTGGTTATGGGGGACACGTTTTGAGTATTTACTGACGGAATTGGCCTGTTTATTTTTCCTCAGTTACATCTATGTTTTGCATCAGCACCTTTTAAATCGTTATTTGTTTCAATTTACGGGTCTGTTAATCCTCATTAATGTGATTTGCACGCTTTTTACTCAGCCTGTTTTTTTCCAAAGTTTATTTTTTAAAAGTTTTAGTATTGCAGGCTTGGTGTTTGCTAATTTTATTTATGCAGCTTATTTGATTTATAAATCTAAAATGCCCTATTCAAAAATGAATTTGGCCGCAGTGATTTTGGTCTGTTTAACCTTTGTGCATGACTATTTGTTGGCATTAAAACTGATTAATTCTGTTGAAATTGCATTTTATACCTCATGTCTTTACTTTATTTTAATTACCTTTCAGTTAAGCCGAGATTATGCTTTGCAGAGTATGCGTACTGAATTGTTAAATCAGGAGTTAATGCGTTGGAATAAAGAGCTAGATCATAAAGTCAAACAACGTACAGAAGCGATTAGCTTGTTAAATCAACAGCTCGCCGAGCAACTCAGATTGGATTCACTAACTGGTATTTATAATCGCTTTGCACTGAATGAATATATTCAACAGCAATATCAAGTTGCCCGTGATCGACGTAAAACGTTGGCATTTTACATGATCGATGTGGATTTCTTTAAACGATACAATGACCACTATGGGCACTTACATGGTGACTTTGTGCTGAAAGCTATTGTGGGGTGTATTCAACGGATTTTGCCCGCACAGGCCTTTTTTGCCCGTTATGGTGGAGAAGAGTTTGCGATTGTGTTGGATGACATTGGCTATGAAGAAGCATGCGATTTTGCTGAGCAAGTCTGTGCAGCGGTACGTGCACAAAAAATTGAACATGCCAATCGTGAAGATGGCCAAACCTATATCACCATTAGTTTAGGTGGTGCAGTGATGATGTCGAAATATGATTATCGCCATTTACATCATTTAATGAAGAAAGCAGACCAACAACTCTATATTGCTAAAAAACAGCGTAATACAGCAGTCATTGTCTAAGCGAACTGACGCATTTTGGGGTAACGCGCCTGTATAAATACGCAACAAAATTTCAAACTTGTGTAAATTTTAGAAAATATATGCTATAAATTTTTTAAGCGGCATAAAAATTGCTTATATTACGCGCTAAAAATAAGAGAGTAGAAATCATGAAGTTATCGGTGGGATTAAAAGTTGCTAACTCATTATCGTTGACCCCTCAGTTACAACAAGCCATTCGCTTACTTCAATTGTCTAGTCTTGAGCTGGAACAAGAAGTACAAATTCAACTCGAAAGTAATCCTTTATTAGAGAAAGTTGAAGAACAAAATAGTGTTGAAAGTTCAAATCATCAGGAAAAAGAGCAGGACAATAAAGATCTTACCAATGAATTGAATGCAGATCATTTACCCGATGATTTACCCGTCGATACCGATTGGGATGATGTGTATACCCATCAACCGACCAGTTTAGGGGGGAGTGAATTTGAAGAACGAGAGGACAATCGACAAGGTCATTTAGGTTTACAGGAACATCTGTTAGATCAAGTCAATCTCTTGAATTTTAATCAAATTGATAAGTTAATTGCCTACTGTATTGTCGATGCTTTAGATCCTAAAGGATTCTTAGATGTTGAAATTTCTGAGATTACTGCCTCAGTGCAGCATCTGCTCAGCTCGATGCAATATGAAGATGAAATTGAAGATGATGAAGTTTTGGTGGTGCTCAAACATATTCAGCGTTTAGAACCAATTGGTGTTGGCTCACGTAATCTCGCTGAATGTTTGTTGGTGCAATTGCAATCGCTGCCTGAACATACGCCACAACGTCGTGAGGCCATGTTGTTATTGCAGCATTATGAGTTATTAATTAGTAATGAATTGCCTAAATTGATGAAGCAAACGGGGCTGAATACAGACCAACTTAAAGCTGCTGTTAATTTGCTCAAAACCTTAAAGCCACATCCAGGCTTAGAGTTTGAAAATAAAGATTCAGACTATCAAATTCCGGATGTTGTGGTGATGAAAAAAAATGAGATGTGGCAAGTACAGTTAAATCCGGACATTGTGCCCAAATTACGCGTGAATTCTTTTTATGCCAATATGATTCGTCGTGCCGATCAAAGTGATGATAATCAATACTTGCGTAATCAAATGCTGGAGGCAAAAAATTTCATTAAGAGTATTGATGAGCGACATAAAACTTTATTAAAAGTCGCAACGTGTATTGTCGAGCATCAAAAAAACTTTTTAGAAATTGGTGCTGAAGGCATGCGACCATTGGTGCTCCGTGATATTGCTGAAGAAGTTGAATTACACGAGTCGACTGTTTCTCGTGTCACGACGAATAAATATATGCTGACACCACGTGGCTTATTTGAGCTGAAATATTTCTTTTCAAGTCATGTTGGCACCACCTCAGGTGGTGAAGCATCTTCTACCGCGATTCGTGCCAAGATCAAAAAAATGATTAGTGAAGAGAACGTGCGTAAGCCGTTGTCTGACAATGCAATTGCGGTTTTACTCAAAGAAGAGGGTATTGATGTGGCGCGTAGAACGGTTGCAAAATATCGTGAATCGTTACACATTCCGTCGTCGTCTGAACGAAAAGTATTGATCTAATTTTTAAACTGCGCTAATTGTAATAGAGGCAGTATGACACGCTGATCATGCTGTCTTGAGATGACTGTGTAGCGAAGATCCATACAGTCCATTTCATTTTTCGTCCTAAAATCAACGTGAGGGATAGAACAATGCAAATTACTATTCGTGGCCATCATTTAACCATTACCCCAGCAATAGAAGAGAAAATCCGCTTAAGTTTTGCACAAATGACCAAGCATCTTGACCATATCAGCAGTATGCAGGTCAAACTCAGCAAAGATCATCAAGTGGATAAACGTTCGAAGAAGGGCAGTGCCAACCATATTGCTGAAGCCATTATTCGTGTACCGGGCACTGAAATTTTTGCCCAAGCCACGGCCGATGATATGTATAGTTCTATTAAACAAATGACGGAAAAGTTAAAACGTCAGCTCGAAAAATATCGTCAAACTCAAGTCGATTATGGGGCAATTGTGTAATCTTGAAAAAATGCCAAAAAAGAGGTTTTTTTAAACCTCTTTTTTTATAGATATAATGCATATCTCTAATGAATTATTTTTGTCATTTATAGTAGAATGGCAGGTTTTTACACCCTTGATCTAGTATAAGAGGTCTTTGCGATGAATAGTGAACAGCTCACCGATATTTTAAAAGCTGCGTTTCCTGAGGCTGAAGTTGCTGTGAGTGGACAAGGCGGCAAGTTTGATCTTCGTATTGTCGATGACCAATTTGAAGGCAAACGTCCTGTTGCGCGTCAACAAGCTGTTTATGCACCATTGAATTCTTATATTGCAAGTGGTGAGGTACATGCCGTCACAATCCGTGCAATGACCAAAGAAGAATGGCGTAAAGCAAGCTTATTTGGAGCTTAATAAGTTAATGGACAAATTTTTAATTCAGGGCGGTGTCAAGCTCGAAGGTGAAGTACGTATTTCTGGCGCTAAAAACGCCGCTTTACCTTTATTGGCTGCAACAATTCTTGCTGACACACCTATTACTTTGACTAATGTGCCTAATTTAAAAGATGTAAATACATTAGTTAAATTAATCGCAGGCCTTGGTGTGCAAATTAGCTATTCAGGCGATACAGTTAAAGCTGATATCTCAACTTTAGATAATCAGTTTGCTCCGTATGAGTTAGTGAAAACAATGCGTGCTTCAATTTTGGTCTTAGGTCCATTATTAGCACGTTACGGTAGCGCAAAAGTCTCTTTACCGGGTGGCTGTGCAATTGGTTCACGTCCTGTGGATCAACACTTAAAAGCCTTAGAAGCTTTAGGTGCCAAAATTGAAGTCGAAAATGGCTATGTACTTGCTGAAGTAGATGGTCGTTTAAAAGGCGGTGAAGTGGTCTTTGATATGGTCACTGTGGGTGGTACCGAAAATATTTTGACTGCTGCTGTCTTGGCAGATGGTGTGACCACCATTCGTAACGCAGCACGTGAGCCGGAAATTACCGATCTTGCACAAATGCTGATTAAGATGGGTGCCAAAATTGAAGGTTTAGATACCGATACCCTTGTGGTTACAGGTGTTGAAAGCTTACATGGCTGTGAATATGCAGTTGTGGCTGACCGTATTGAAACGGGCTCATATTTAGCTGCTGCGGCGATTACTGGCGGTCGTGTAAAGACCACCAATACCGATCCAAATCTACTTGAAGCTGTGTTAGACAAGTTTGAAGAGATGGGTGCAGAAGTGACCCGTGGTGAAGATTGGATCGAACTTGACATGATGGGTAAACGTCCGAAGGCTGTCAGCTTCCGTACGCTGCCTCATCCAGAATTCCCAACTGATATGCAAGCACAAATCATGGCCGTGAATGCAATTGGTCGTGGTTTTGCAACGATTTCAGAAACAATTTTTGAAAACCGATTTATGCATGTCCCTGAATTGTCACGTATGGGTGCGAACATTCAGGTTGAAGGTAATGATGCGGTTGTCACAGGTGTAGAACAACTTTCTGCAGCGCCGGTGATGGCAACAGATTTACGTGCTTCATTCTCGTTAGTTTTAGCTGCACTCGCAGCTGAAGGTGAAACTTTAATTGATCGTATTTACCATATCGATCGTGGTTATGAAGACGTAGAAGCAAAGTTACAAGGTTTAGGTGCCCAAATTAAGCGAGTAAATTAATGAGCGATATGAGAAACGATGATCCAAACTTTGACGTGATGGGCAATTTTGATCATGGTTTAACTTTGGCATTAAGTAAAGGTCGTATCTTAAAAGAGACGTTACCTTTGCTTGAAACAGCAGGGATTAATCTTTTAGAAGATCCTGACAAATCGCGTAAGTTAATTTTCCCTACCACACATAAGCAGGTGCGTATTTTAATTTTACGTGCCTCTGATGTACCAACTTATGTAGAAAACGGTGCAGCAGATTTAGGTGTAGCGGGTAAAGACGTTTTAATGGAACATGGTGCGCAAAACGTCTATGAACCATTGGACCTAAAAATTGCCAATTGTAAGTTAATGACTGCAGGTAAAGTGGGCATGCAACGTCCGAAAGGCCGTTTAAAAATTGCCACCAAGTACGTCAATTTAACGCGTCAATATTATGCAAGTTTAGGTGAGCAAGTTGATGTCATTAAGCTATATGGCTCAATGGAACTTGCACCACTTGTGGGTTTAGGCGATTACATCGTGGACGTGGTGGACACGGGTAATACCTTACGTGCCAATGGCCTTGAACCACTTGAAGAAATTTGCAAAGTATCTTCACGTTTAATCGTGAATAAAGCCAGCTTTAAACGTAAGCAGGATTTACTCAACCCGATTCTTGAGCAGCTTGAACGCGCTGTTGAAGCACGTGAAAATGCCAATAAATAAGCCCTGTGTTTATTTGTGATTAACCGCTCGAATGAGCGGTTTTTTTATGGGTTTTATATTGTGGCGTTTTCTCCAATTTAAATAAGTGCTATTTCCCATAAAACTCCCACCCGAGAAGCAAGATTGATGCCCACAAAAGCCTTGAAAACAGGTAAACTAATCTTTTCCAATAGATTACCTTGTGGGTAAATTGATGCGACGTTTATCGACTCAAGATCAAAACTTCAAGCAAGCTTTTGCAGACTTGTTGGCTTTTGAAACTGTGAATGATCCAGAACTTTTAAAAACCGTAGACCAAATCATTGCTGATGTGCGTCAGCATGGTGATGCGCATGTTCTTAAATTGACTCAACAGTTCGATCGACATCCAGCGCATCAATTCTCTGACTTAGAGTTAACGCAAGCACAGCTAAAAGCCGCGTTTGAAGGTCTAAATAGCGACGTGCGTGAAGCGCTTGAAATGGCAGCCAATCGGGTACGTGAATTCCACCAAGCGCAAAAGCAGGATGGTTGGACGTATGTAGATGCACTAGGCAACACCTTAGGACAAAAAGTTACACCGCTTGATCGTGTGGGAATTTATGTACCGGGTGGTTTAGCCTCTTATCCATCATCTGTGCTCATGAATGCAGTTCCTGCACATGTTGCCGGTGTGCCTGAAATCATTATGGTGGTGCCGGCGCCAAACGGTGAGTTAAATCCTTTGGTCTTAGCAGCGGCTTATCTTGCGGGTGTGTCACGTGTGTTTACCATTGGCGGTGCACAAGCGGTTGCAGCACTTGCCTATGGCACTGAAACGATTCCTCAAGTGGACAAGATCACAGGCCCAGGGAACCGTTTTGTTGCTGCAGCAAAACGTGCGGTGTTTGGCCAAGTTGGTATTGACATGATTGCTGGCCCATCTGAAATTTTAGTTTATGCTGAAGGCGAAAATAACGCAGAATGGTTGGCAATGGACTTATTGTCACAAGCTGAGCATGACACGGTTGCCCAAGCGGTATTCATCACCCCAGATGAGCAGTTACTCAATGACGTTGCACAGTGGATTGAAAAACACTTAGAAGCACTGCCAAAAGCCGATATTGCACGTACTTCTATTGAAAATCGTGGCGCATTGGTGTTGGTGAAAGACCGTGCTGAAGGTGCAGCTTTAATTAACCAGGTCGCACCTGAACACTTAATGTTGTGCTTAGACGAAGCAGAAGCAATGTCTGAAGACATTCGCCACGCAGGTGCGATTTTCATGGGTCGTTATACCCCTGAAGCGATTGGTGACTACTGTGCGGGCCCAAACCATGTATTACCAACCTCAGGTACTGCACGTTTCTCTTCACCACTTGGTGTTTATGACTTCCAAAAACGCTCAAGCTTAATCATGTGTTCAGAAGCAGGTGTAAAAACCTTAGCTAAAACGGCTGATGTATTAGCACAGCAAGAGAACTTAGATGCACATGCGCGTTCTGCACGCTATCGTTATCAGTAAGTTTTATACAGAGGGCTGATTGATCAGCCCTTTTTCAACACAGAATTTGAGATTGCAGCATGACTATTACAGCACAACAAATGCGTTTTTGGAGCCCTGAAGTACGTGAGCTTGAACCTTACGTACCGGGTGAACAACCTAAGATTCAAAACTTATTAAAATTAAATACCAACGAAAACCCGTATCCACCTTCACCCAAAGTGGTTGAAGCGGTACAGGCTGTTTTGACCAATTCAGCCGATGCACTGCGTCTGTATCCAGACCCAGATGCATCTGAATTAAAACAAGCCATTGCCAAACAGCAACAGGTGCCAGTTGAACAAGTCTTTGTAGGCAACGGTTCAGATGAAGTGCTCGCACACATCTTCAAAGCATTTTTTGTACAAGAACTGCCGTTACTTTATCCAGATATCACGTATAGCTTCTATCCGGTATATAGCCAATTCTTTGGTGTTGAAACCAAAGTATTGCCTTTGAATGATGCTTTTGAGATTGTGGTTGATGATTATAAGCAGCCTAACGGCGGCATTATTATCACCAATCCAAATGCGCCAACCAGTATCGCACTTGGTTTATCTGCAATTGAAGAAGTGTTGCAAGCCAATCCGGATTCAGTGGTGGTAATTGATGAAGCCTACGTGGACTTTGGTGCGGCATCTGCCGTGGCATTGGTGCAGAAATATGACAATTTAGTGGTATGCCAAACCACTTCAAAGTCACGTTCTCTGGCAGGTTTACGTGTTGGATTTGCTATTGCACAGCCACATTTAATTGCAGCGCTTGAAGCAGTTAAAAACAGCTTTAACTCTTATCCAATGGACCGTTTTGCTATTGCAGCGGCAGTGGCGTCATTTGAAGACCAAGCTTACTTTGAAGCACAATGTGCCAAAGTGATGGCCAGCCGTGAACAGCTTGTCGCACAGTTGACAGCCCTTGGCTTTAACGTATTGCCATCAGCGGCTAACTTTATTTTTGCCACGTTGCCAACACACGATGCAGGTGAGTTAGCTGCACAATTACGTGAGCAAGGCATTATTGTACGTTACTTTAATAAGCCACGTATTAATCAGTACTTACGTATTACCATTGGTACTGATGCTGAAAATCAACGTTTAGTGGATACGTTGAAGCAAATTTTGGCTTAAACGCTCAAGCAAAAAAAGCCCCGTATATACGGGGCTTTTTTTATGCTACATATTGGTTCAGGAGTTTGAGCATGGCCTGAACTTTATCAAAGCATTCTTGATATTCGGCATCACAGTCTGAGGCAATGGTAATGCCGCCACCTGCCCAGAGGGAGACCTGATCGTGATGTTTTTGAATGGAACGAATCAAAATATTCCATGCCCCTGTACCATCAAAATTGAAGTAGCCGAGTGAGCCACAATAGGCACCCCGTGGGGCACCTTCAAGTTCGTCAATAATCTGCATGGCACGAATTTTAGGTGCACCTGTAATTGACCCCCCCGGTAGCGCAGACATAAGCACCTCAAATGGACTCACTTCAGCTTTTAAGGTGGCGGTCACATCACTGACCATATGGTGCACTTGGTTAAAGCTCTCAATTGCAAACAGTTTAGGGGTTTTTACGCTACCAACTTCGGCATAGACACTTAAGTCATTGCGCAGCAGATCCACGATCATGACATTTTCAGCCCGATCTTTCTCGGAATCTTTTAAGCTTTGTTTCGATTGAGCATCACGCTCAGGATCGCTATACCGTGGCATGGTGCCTTTAATCGGTTTGGTGATGATTTGACGCTGTGGATTAAATTCAATAAACAGTTCAGGTGAGCAACTGAGCAGCTCAAATTCACCAATACGAAGGTAACCTGCATAGGGAGCATTGGTCAGTTGCCAAAATGCTTCGGCACTGGCCAACAGCGTACCTTGAGCCTTGGCTGTAAATTCTTGGGTTAAATTAATCTGATAACAATCACCAGCCACAATGTAATCTTGCACGTGTTGGAAGGCATGTTGATATTGTTGTTGCGTCCAACGTGCCTGACAAGGTTGCTCAAGCACAAGCTGTAACGCTGGAACTTGCTGTAAACACTGTTGCAACAGCTTAAATTGGGCTGCTGCCTGTGCTGATGTGCTGTGGAAGACCCAACCTTCTGCTGTTAAAACCAAATAGCTGGTAAATACCCCCAAAAACAATGCAGGTTGTGCTTTGCTCTGGATCTCAATGTGTTGTTGGGCAGCATGGTCATAGCTGACAAAGCCCATAACCCCACCTTGGAAATGGGCGGCTTTTTGGCTGACCTCTGCTGCTGTAATATACTGACCAAAGTCGATCGGCGCGCAAGGGTGATAGTCATTGATGCCTTGAGCGTGAAAATACTGGCTCGTATTGGCTTGAATGACAGCATAAGCTTCAGCAAAGCAGCCAATCACCGGTTGATGTTGATCGTACAGATACACCACGTGATCTAAGTGGGCGAATCGGGACAATAATTCGGCAGGGCTTTGGGGTGGACAAAGTCGTTGAGAAAATGTCGTAGATTGGCTCATAAGTACATCAACCGCGGCAGAGAGAGGAAAAGAAATTTAGCGACTCAAGCAAGCGACAGAACATACAACGGATTGGAAAAAAGAGATAGTCCTAAACAAAAACAGCAGCTCAATTGGCTGCCGTTTGCTGTTTAATAGCACTTAACCGGTATGATCTAAACGAGAACCTAAGGTTTCTAAATGCATGGGGAATTGGGTCTGTTGTCGGTCAGCGAAATAATGGCGTAAGGTACGTTCTACACTTGGGAAGGCTAAATCGTCCCAAGGAATCTCATCTTCACTAAATAAACGCGATTCAATGGTTTCTTCACCAGCACCAAATTGTCCATCGATCAGTTTGGCTTTGAATAACACGTAAATTTGGCCAATACGTGGAATATTGTACATACAATACAGCTGCTCCACTTCCACCTCAGCCTCAGCTTCCTCACGGGTTTCACGTGCAGCACCTTGCTCCATGGTTTCATACAATTCCATATAGCCAGCAGGCAAGGTCCATAGGCCATAGCGGGGTTCAATGGCACGGCGACACAGTAAGACTTTATCTTCCCACAGCGCTAGTGCGCCACAAATGACCTTAGGATTAACATAATGAATTGCACGACAATGCTCACAGACTTGACGTAGTTGATGATCACCTAAAGGAATCTGCTCTGTTGTTTTGTGTCCACATTGGCTGCAAAAGTTCATATTCATTATCACTGGTCAAAGTCATCTCAGGATAGCGTAAAAAAAGCCAAACTGCATCCTCTTGGCACTCTATCCTTTAGAATAAAATTTCAGCTATGATGAAGGCTTGAGAGATTAAACTGACTTAGAGCCAACGACATGGATGATCGTTCCTTAAACCAACTATTACAACAACGGTTACGTTTTTCTAAACGTATTCGCGAAGCACAAGCGGCCGTACTGATCGCAATTACCCAAGAGCCTGATCCTAAAGTGCTGTTGACGCGTCGCTCTGCCTACTTAAATAATCATCCCGGTGAAGTGTCTTTTCCGGGCGGCAAACGTGATCCGCAAGATACCAGTAACATTGTGGTGGCCTTGCGTGAAGCACAAGAAGAAACCGGCTTAAATCCTTTTGATGTGGATTTAATTGGTGATTTACCGATGCAAAAGGCCCGTAATGGTATGCTGGTCAAACCTGTGGTGGGGTTTATTCCCCCCAATTTGCCGTTGGTGGCGCAGCCCACAGAAATTGATCGTATCTTTTATGTGTCATTACAAAAAATGCTCGAAGCACAGCCGATTCCCTATGAAGTGCGTTATCAGCATCAGTCGTTATACTTCCCAAGTTTCCGCTTAGAAAATGAGATTATTTGGGGACTCACAGCACGTATGATGGTGAGCTTATTTCAGTATGGATTGAACTATCAAAAAGAATGGCCCTTACTGCTGAATTCTCCTGCATTTAAACGTCATAAAAAACCATAAGGATCATCGTATGCTGTATAAATTTAAGGGCATGGCCCCAAGTGCAAAATCTACGCCGTGGACAGGTTGGGCCGCAGACAATGCCACTGTAATTGGGCAAGTCGAGTTGGGCGATAAAGTCAGTATTTGGTTTGGGGCAGTGGTGCGTGCGGACAATGCCAAAATTACACTTGGCGACTATAGCAATGTGCAAGAAAATGCCGTATTACATACCGATGCCGGAATTGAGATGCAGATTGGTGATTATGTCACGATCGGACATCAAGCCATGTTACATGGCTGTTGTATTGGCAATCACTCACTGATTGGCATTAACGCCGTGGTGTTAAATCATGCTGTGATTGGCGAGAATTGTATTATTGGGGCCAATGCTTTAATTCCAGAAGGCAAAGTCATTCCGGACAACTCGGTGGTCATGGGGTCGCCCGGCAAAGTGGTAAAAACCTTAGATCCTGAAGCGGCACAGAAACTGAAACAAAGTGCCTTGCATTATGCTGCTCATTTCGAGCATTTTCAGCAGCTTGAAGCCATAACCTTATAAACCTTGCAATATTGTGATGCAGCCAAACCGTGAGTTTGGCTTTTTTGTATCACCTGTCGCCAAGTTTTTAGGAGTGGAGTATGATAGCGACCGTTTTTGAATATTTTTTAAATTAAGGTTTGGCATGAAATTGCTGGCATTGGAAACTGCCCATGAGCAGTGTTCCGTCTGTATTGTAGATGATACCCAAGAATTATTTTTTGACCTCGACTCACGTCCACGTGCACAAACCCAAACCATCTTACCGATGATTGAGCAGGGCCTAGCACACACAGCAGTGACTGCCGCTGAATTAACCGCAATTGCCTTTAGCCGTGGTCCGGGATCATTTAGCGGTGTGCGCATTAATGCGGCCGTGACCCAAGCGCTTGCCTGGTCAAATGATCTTCCTGTCGTGCCTGTTTCCACCTTGCAAGCATTGGCACAAGCTGCCTATCGTTTACATGGTTTAACCCAAGTGACCGCGGTACTTGATGCACGAATGAGCGAAGTGTATATCGCCAGCTTTGAACTGGATGCCAATCAGATTATGCAGGCTGTGGATCAAGAACAGTTACTGAGCTATGCGCTTGCCCAAGCGGCGATTCAGTTTACTGTGGTGGGTTCGGGCGCAGCATTGGTGTCAGAGGACAGTCGTTACCAAGGGGTGAATGCATCTGCACAGGATATTGCCTGCATTGCACGCCAAGCCGCTTTACAACAACAGTGGGTCAGTGCTGAGTTGGCACTGCCTGTATATTTACGCGATAACGCTTGGAAAAAAATTCCAGAACAAGGCAAAGCATAATTTAGGTAAAGGCTATGGATCTTTTACTGCTTTTAAAAGCAGCCATCATGGGTATTGTCGAAGGGATTACCGAGTTCCTGCCGATTTCAAGTACCGGACATTTAATTTTAGCCGCTGAGCTGATGAACTTCTGGACCAAAGAGAAAAGCGATGTCTTTGTCATTGCGATTCAAATGGGTGCCATTGCTGCCGTGATCTACGAGTATTGGGCACGTCTTTGGGGTGCAGCAACAGGCATGATTACTGGAGAAGAACAAGGTCGCCGTTTAGGTCTGGGGCTGATTTTGGCCTCTATTCCTATTGTGGTGATTGGTCTGACCTTTGGACAAACGGTAAAAGAACTTCTGTTTAATAACATTGCCATTGCCATTGGTCTTATTATTGGTGGCTTGATTATTATGTGGATTGAAAAAAATCCACCGCGTGTTCGCGCGCAAGAAGTAGAAGATTTAACCCTCAAAGATGCGATCTGGATTGGCTTAATCCAAGTGTTATCGTTAATTCCGGGAACCTCTCGTTCGGGTGCAACCATCATTGGTGCGATGTGCTTAGGCGTATCACGTAAAGCAGCTACGGAATTTTCTTTCTTCTTGGGGATTCCGGTGATTGTGGGTGCCGGCTTACTGGATCTGTATCAAAGTTATGAGGTTTTTGACGGGGCAGCAGACTGGACGGTGATTGCAGTTGGGTTATTGGTGTCATTTGTCTCTGCGTTGTTATTAATCCGTGCTTTAGTGGCTTATGTGGCCAAACGTGATTTTATGATCTTTGCGTGGTATCGCATTGTGTCAGGTTTAGTGATTTTATTATTTGCCTATACAGGTTGGACCTTATGGTAAGCGCATTACGCTTATATACCGAACAGGCCTTTGTAGAGAAAGCACAGCACTATTCGGCTGTGCTTTCTGCTAGAGGGGTGAGCACAGAGCTTGAAGTGATTGAAAAGCTTGGGGCACGTTTTTTACGTTTAAATCCAGCATTGGCGTTATGCGTTGATGATGACGGTTTGTGGCTGTGTGCCAATGGCATGAAAATGCAACCTGATTGGAAAGGGGAGTCAGGTCGACTCAAACGTGCTTCGCTCAAATCAGAAATGATTGCACGCGCCTGTAATTTGGCGGAAAAACCAACTTTAATTGATGCTACTGCGGGTCTAGGTCATGACAGCCTATTGATGGCGCATTTAGGTGCGCAAGTGACGCTGGTTGAACGTCATCCTATTTTGTTTACCTTACTTGAAGATACGCAACAACGTGCCTTACAAGACCCGTTTTTAAAACTTGCAGCAGCACGCATTCAGTTGGTGTTTTCAGACTCTGCAGATTATCTCAAAGCGCAAGCAGAATTGGGGCACAGTGTGGATGTGGTGTATCTTGATCCCATGTTCCCACAGCGTGATCAGCACCAGCAAGCGGTGAAAAAACAGGCACAAGTCAAAAAACAAATGCAGCTGTTGCACATGTTGTTACCTGAAGATGGTGAAATGGATTTGGGTGATCATCTCTTGCCCTTGGCCCAACAGATCGCGAAGCGTGTTGTGGTGAAGCGTCCGCGTTTGGCCGTATTTTTGGCCGATCAGCCTACCGCTCATCAATGGCAAGGTGATGCCTGTCGTTTTGATGCCTATTTCCAACACAGTCAGCCCAATACGTCTCAATAGTGAAAATGTAACCGCTGCATTTTTAAGCATTAATTTGTTATATAGTACACAGCAATATCAAGTGAGCTCAGACTCTACATCCGTGAATTGGCAGGCAGCATAATACACCTATGATCGACTTCAAACCGTCCATTAACGTCTGGCATGATTTTAAAAGTAACCAAATCGCAGGGATGTGGCTATTTTTAGGTTCACGTCGAGCATTGCAAGTGGTTCGTCCCTCTATTCCCCAGTTAATCATTTGGGGAATCTTAGGGGGATGCGCCAATACCATTTTTGCATGGCTCAGTGCAGGGGAAATGGGGGAGTTTAACTCCCAAGGCCTAGTCAGTTATGCGCTGTGGCCATTTCTTGCCTTAATTGTGGGGATTTTTCTGTCGCAGCGCAGTAACAATCCACGCTTAATGTTGGTACCTGCCTTGCTGTGGTTGGTGCTAGATACCCATGTTGCACTGTTGCAAAGTTTGATTCAGTACCTAGGTTTGCTCGATCTTCTGCCTTATGTGTTGTATGACTATCTGCCGATTTTATTTATGGTGCTGTTTGTGTGGCAAAGTTTGGCCGTGGTTTGGGTCTTTGCCCGTGAGCTACATTGGCCATGGTGGGAGCGGGCATTAATTATCTTAGCCACCTTGTTTACCTTAGTGGTATGGCAAATGTCGGTCAAGAGTCAACCGATTTGGAAAGTCGAAGAGTTACCACCCAGCATGTCGGAAACGGCCTTTTATGCGCAGCCAAAAGTCTTGGAGCAAGCATTAAGCAGTATTCAATTTGGTGAGTTTGCCCAAACCCACTGGTATTTTCTGGGTGTGGCTGGTGCAAGTTATCAAGATGTGTTTATGTCGGAAATTGAGCGTATTCGTGAGCAGTTTGATACCCGCTTTGGTACCTTTGGGCGCTCAATGGCGCTGATTAATAATCCGATGACCTACGAGATTTATCCCATTGCCTCGCAATCGAGCATTGAACAGTCTTTACGCCGCATTGGGCAACAGATGAATCGCGAGAGTGATGTATTATTTTTATATATGACCTCGCATGGTTTGCCGAATCAATTTGAACTTGAAAGTGCACCGATTGATTTAAATCATATTGATCCTAAATGGTTGCGCGACACCTTAGACAAAACCGGAATTCGTTGGCGTGTGATTGTGATTTCCTCCTGTTTCTCAGGTAGTTTCGTCTCAGCATTACAAGATGAAAATACTTTGGTGATTACAGCAGCGGCGGCTGATCGTGAATCCTTTGGGTGTAGTAATGAAGCGGACTATACCTATTTTGGTCGGGCGTTCTTTGATGAAGCGATGCGAGAACAACACTCATTAGAAGCTGCCTTTTTACAAGCCAAAGACACCGTTGCCAAATGGGAAGCAGCACAAGGATATGAAGCCTCTGAGCCGCAATGGTCAATCGGTAAAAATATGCAATTTATGTTGCCACAACTCGAACAACGTTTATTCCCACAACCACAGCTTCCCCCTGTGCAGCATAATGTCACCTCAACAGTGACACCATAACTTGGAACTCTTATGGAACTCATACAAAAAAATCAATGTTTTGCTGGTGAACAACGTACTTATCGTGTCGATTCAAGCGCTTTAAACAGCACGACCCAATTCTCAATTTTCTTGCCTGAGCAAGCAATAAAGGGTCAACCTTGCCCAGCCTTATTTTATTTGGCTGGTTTAACCTGTACAGAGGAAACCTTTGCGATTAAGGCGCATGCGCAGCACTTTGCTGCACAGCTTGGTTTAATTTTAATTAGTCCAGACACCTCACCACGTGGCGAAAACGTGGCACAAGGTGATGCTTGGGATTTAGGGCAAGGCGCAGGCTTTTATATTAATGCCACCCAAGCGCCGTGGTCAGCACACTACCAGATGGAAAATTGGGTGGTGGATGAGCTGTACAGTCTAGTGCTGCAACAATTCCCCATTCAGCAGCAGCGTGTGGGGATTTTTGGACACTCGATGGGTGGTCATGGGGCATTAACCTTAGCACTGAAATATCCAGAGAAGTTTAAATCAGTCTCAGCATTTGCCCCAATCTGTGCCCCGAGCCAATGTCCATGGGGTGAAAAAGCTTTTAGTCACTATTTAGGCGCCGACCGTGAGGCATGGTTAGCTCATGATGCCACGGCGCTGATCCAAGCCAAAGGTGCACTGTTCAGCGACATTTTAATTGACCAAGGCTTAAATGATCAGTTTTACAGTCAACTTCATCCTGCCTTGTTTGAGGCCGCTTGTAGAGCAGTGGGGCAAAAGCTCAGTTTACGTGAGCATGCCGGTTATGATCATGGCTACTATTTTATTCAAAGTTTCATTCATGATCATTTGCAGTACCATGCGGTACAGCTATAGTCCGCTTAAGCGTCTTGCCACTGGGCATCGAGTACGGTGTTGGCCATACGATTGAGGTGATTGACCACCACCTCTTTGAGTTGGGTCAGATCTTCAAGATCAGATTCAATCTTGACCGCTAAAGTTTCAGCACCTGCAGCCAAAGTAATGGTGGCTTGGGGCATGAAGATTTGGCTGAGTTCGGCAGTTTCGCTGACCTCAAATTTGTGTTTCCAATGATTTGTTAAACGCTTGGTGATTCGCGCAGCATCTGATGTGGAAATTATACTAATGGTTTTCATTCTCATTTACTCCAAAATTTGCTTCACTCTAGCAAATCTTGCCCGGGTACAAAAGTGTTAAATCTGCAACGCAGCGTTGTGCTGAGGGTGGGGTTATCCAAAATGGCTACACTGCCTGGGCTGAGAATTTGCTACAATAGGCCACTTTGTAAATATCCTGAGCCAGGTCTACATATGTCCAAGCCATATTTAATCGCACCCTCAATTTTATCTGCTGACTTTGCACGTTTAGGCGAAGAAGTTGAAAATGTACTGGCAGCTGGTGCTGACGTGGTCCATTTTGATGTGATGGACAACCATTACGTACCCAATTTAACCTTTGGTGCGGGGGTATGTAAGGCGCTTAAAAATTACGGCATTCAAGCCCCAATTGACGTGCATTTGATGGTTAAACCTGTCGATCGTATGATCGGTGACTTCCTTGAGGCGGGTGCTGATATCATTACCTTCCATCCTGAAGCCTCTGACCATATTGATCGTTCTTTACAGTTGATTAAATCAGGCGGTGCTCAAGCGGGTCTCGTATTTAACCCTGCAACACCATTACATTATTTAGACTACGTGTTGGATAAAGTCGATCAAATTTTGCTAATGAGTGTGAACCCAGGATTTGGCGGTCAAAAATTCATTCCGATGACCTTAGACAAATTACGTGAAGCACGCAAAATTATTGATGCTTCAGGCCGTGATATTCGCTTAGAAGTTGATGGTGGCGTAACACCAGCCAACATTCGTGAAATTGCAGCAGCGGGTGCAGACATGTTTGTGGCGGGTTCAGCGATCTTTGGTAAACCAGATTATAAAGCGGTGATTGAGCAAATGCGTGCAGAGCTTGCACAGGTTCAATCTGCTTAAGTCTCAGTATGTTTTAATTAAAAGGACTCTACGGAGTCCTTTTTTTAAATATCAAGAACATCAAGTATACGCTGGACATAGACCCATGCTGCTTGAGCGTACAGGATGCACAGTTATGGTGAGTCTTTAGCGATGTTATGGTGGCTAAGCTCAGTTTAAAAATCAATTTTGTGCGAAAATGTTGCGCTTTGTGCTGATGTGCATTCATGACGCACTAAAAAAGTACATAATAAGCACCATCCACACTTTATGCTCAGGAGGAACGACCTCCATTGTTTGAGATTCAAAGCAAACAATAACAATGCTCAGGACGGCCTGACCTTCATGTGAAGAGGAGAACATATGGCCTGGTTAATTTTGATTTTGGCAGGTATTTTTGAAGTAATTTGGGCCTATGCCATGAAAATGTCGGAAGGCTTTACCAAACTGACCCCAAGTATTATCACGATTGTGTTTATGATCCTTAGCTTTGTGTTATTAGCACATGCCATGCGGACCTTACCTTTAGGTACTGCGTATACCATTTGGACAGGCATTGGCGCCGTGGGATCCTTCTTGATTGGGATCTTGGTGTTAGGTGAGCCAGCCACAGCCTTACGTATGTTGGCTGCAATTTTAATTGTATCTGGGTTAATCTTAATGAAGGTGTCTTCAAGTTAAGGTCAGCCAATATGGTGTTGTACACTAAAAAAATGCCCTCACCCATCGGTGAGTTAAGCCTTGTCGCACAGGATACAGCAGTGGTTGCTGTGCTTTGGGAAAATCAATCTACTCAACGTGTGCCTTTGGCAGAGTGTTGTGAAGATCGGCAACATCCTATTTTACTGCTGCTTGAGCAGCAGTTGAGTGAATACTTTCAACAACAACGACACGTCTTTGACCTGCCATTGCATTTCATTGGCACCGAGTTTCAACAACGGGTGTGGCAAGCGCTGCTGAGTATTCCTTATGGTGAAACACGCAGCTATCAGCAGATTGCGTTGCAGGTTGGCAGCCCGAAAGCCGTACGCGCAGTCGGGGCGGCCAGTGGCAAAAATCCATTGGCCATTTTGGTGCCCTGTCATCGGGTGATTGGGGCACGAGGGGATTTGGTTGGATTTGCAGGCGGCTTAGAGAAAAAAAAGATGCTGTTGGCGTTAGAGCAGCCCTGAAATTTATCCTATACATGATTATTTACATATAATTAGACCTTATGTCGCCGAATATGACAGTTGTGGCGAATTGTTTTGTAGCCTAAAAAATAACCAAAATAACAAGGGTACATTGAGATGACCATACTTATAATCATGATGGTGTTGATCTGTATTGGAACGCTGCTCTTCGCGATATTTAAAGCCAAAATCAAAGGCACTGTGGGCGAGTGGGCAGTTGCAGCACAGGCGAAGCGGTATTTGCATGATCCAGCCTATATGCTGATGCATGATTTGACTTTGCCTGATGGTCAGGGGGGAACGACGCAAATTGACCATGTGCTGTTAAGTCCATTTGGCATTTTTGTGATTGAAACCAAAAATTATCAGGGATGGATTTTTGCAGGTGCTTATCAAAAACACTGGACCCAACAACGCTATAAAAAACGCTATCAATTCCAAAATCCCTTACACCAAAATTATAAGCATCTGAAAGTGCTTGAAGGGTTGCTGAGTGATCTTGCCCCCGCCAATGTGTTGCATTCTATCGTGGTGTTTATGCCTGCAGCAGAGTTTAAAACCCCTATGCCCAAACAAGTATTTAAAGGCGCAGCATGGACAGATTACGTTAAAGACTTTAAGCAACCAGTGCTGCGTGATTTGCAGCTAAAGCGGATTCAATTGTGCCTTGAAAAACATGCTTTGCCAAAGTCGTGGGCAACAAATCGTCAGCATCGTCAATATGTCATGAACATACAGCATGAAAAAAGCCCGTAATACACGGGCTTGATGGTATTAAAAACGCTTTGGCATTTTTTGTCCATTCATGACAGGGCTTTCTGCCTGTTGCAATACTCCAAACAACCACTGCTCGGCTTGCTCGACGGCATGTTGAAGTTGATCGCCCTGTGCTAAACGTCCAGCAATGAAACTGGCTAAGGAGCAGCCTGAACCATGATATTCGCCGTCTAAACGAGGGCAACGGCTTTGTGCGATTTGTACACCGTTCATGTATAAGGTGTTTTGAATATATTCAGGCGTGTCTTCATGTCCACCTTTGACCAATACAGCTTTGGCACCTAAGGCAAATAATTGGGCAGTCGCTTCAGCTAAGTCATCCATACCGGTTAAGGCACGTAGCTCTACGGTATTGGGGGTAATGACAGTTGCTAAAGGAATTAAGGCTTGGAAGGCAGCGACAAGCGTAGCTTGATCTCCCAAAGAGCCACCACTATTGGCCACCAATACAGGGTCAAGTACGTAGTGATAGTCAGGATGAGCACGTAAAAATTGCGCTAATGCGGCAATATTCGCTGTAGTCCCGAGCATACCTGATTTCACACATTTAATCGGTAAGTCGTTCACGACGGCATTGGCCTGTGCAAGGAGCAGCTCTTGAGAGGTGGCTTCAAAACCAAATACTTGTTGAGAGTTTTGAATGGTCAGTGCAGTACACGCGATCGCAGCATGCGCACCACTTTGTCCAATCGCTTCAATATCGGCTTGTAAGCCTGCCCCACCTGAAGGATCTAAACCTGAGAAACACAGTACTGTTGCGCGCACCTTGCCATCCTTTTGACTTGAAAATTGAGTTAGTATAGGCAAATTTGCCACAGAACCCTAGCGAAATAGAGGTAGGCCGTGATTAAACATATCTTAATTGATTTAGATGGCACATTAACTGACCCTAAGGTGGGAATCACCACTTCAGCACGTTATGGTTTAAATAAAATTGGTCATCCGCTTGCAGAAGAGGTCAATATTGACTGGATTATTGGGCCGCCTTTAAAAGCCTCATTGGCGAAAATTTTAAATGTGGA
This sequence comes from Bacteroidaceae bacterium, assembly GCA_963599285.1. Taxonomy (GTDB): domain Bacteria; phylum Pseudomonadota; class Gammaproteobacteria; order Pseudomonadales; family Moraxellaceae; genus Acinetobacter. The sequence goes on from CAVBYE010000021.1 coordinate 21,193, forward strand.
ATTGACCGACCCACTCGCTGAACAGGCATTATTGGGTTACCGCGAACGTTTTTCGGTCACGGGACTGTTTGAAAATGAAGTCTATCCTGAGGTTGAACAGACCTTAGCAGAATTAAAAGCACGTGGTTTTGAACTGTTTTTAGCCACTGCAAAGCCGACCATCTATGCGGAAAAAATTTTGCAGCATTTTCAGTTGGCACAGTATTTTAGCGTAATTTATGGCAGTGAGCTCAGTGGTGAGCGTACCAATAAGGGGGATCTGATTGCCTATATTCTAGAGCAACAGAAATTTGCACCCCAGAGCTGTCTGATGGTGGGCGATCGCGAGTATGACATTTTGGGCGCACGCCGCAACGGCATTGAAGCCATTGCAGTAGAATATGGGTACGGCTCAGATGCAGAACTCAGTGCAGCTCAGCCCAAAGCCCGTATTCAAGCCTTTCAACAATTGCTCGATCTATTATAGGCCGAGTAATTGCTGAATATGCTGTGCCAAACTGGCAACCTGAATACCGCTATGCGGTAGGCTTAAGCTTTGGTAATGATCCCCACGCAGTTTACGGTCAATTTCAAACAAGACATGGGTCTGCGTTGGGGTGGCCACAAAGGACACTTCCAATTCATTGATACTGCTCAACCAACGATTGGGGCGAAACTCTAATTCTTGGTAACAGCCAATGCTGGATTGGAAGTAGCCACCCCGTAATTGGCCATGTTCAACATCGGTAGAATACAGGCTGAAACCACAGTGTTCGAGTGCTGCAATCAGGGCTTGCATGGCTGCATTGGGATAAATCGCAATGCCATCATCATCATGAGCATCAATGGCCCAATCAATATCAAGATGGGTATGTAGCCATACTTGGGTCTGATTATGGGCACAGTTAAGTTGCGTCACAGGGGTTTCAAATGGCAGTTGCAGATGAAAAGGGATCTGATGTACCTGTTCAGCTAAAAGCTCAAAAGCAGCACTGATGGGCCAGCGTGCGATGCAGTGTGCTTGACGGGTTTCATGATCGCCACGTTCGACCTCTACCATGGTCATCAGTTCTAAACTAATGCCATTGATACGCTTGCTGCTGCTTGCACCTTTAAAATGAATGGTGCCTTGTAGGCTTTGACCCACTTCTAAATGCGGGCTATGCAGCACCGTATCGACTTGCACCCCATGTAGACCAAAACTGGACAATACCTGTTTAAACATGTGTTTTCCTTAATGCAAATCCAAATACAGTGTTTCTTTGACTTCTTCCATCACCACATAGCTGTGAGAGGAGGCAGAGGCCGGCAATTGCTTTAACAGATCACCCAACAAACGACGATAAGCACTCATTTCCTTGAGACGGGCTTTGACCAAATAATCAAACTCACCAGAAATTAAATGACACTCCAGCACTTCAGGCAGTGCACTTAAATTTTCTGCCACTTGTTCAAATACATCCCCAGACTTCGCAGAGAGTTTAATTTCTAAAAACACCAATAAATTTCGATCCACCATTTTGGGATTTAAACGTGCATGGTAGCCGAGAATCACGCCCTCACGTTCTAAACGTTTCACCCGTTCTGAACACGGTGTTGTTGATAAATTGACTCGCGCTGCCAGTTCGCTAATTGCAATACGACCTTCTTGCTGCAAAATATCGAGGATTTGATGGTCAATTCGATCGAGCACGCGCATTTGTTTTTTCCTGTTTTTGGTTTTTTTAACCGAATTAGTTCGGCCTTTCACTTGTTTTTAGCACATAAAATAGTGAATTTCACTTTTAAGATGTACATATACTAGTCAAATGAACTAGAAAAGCTTAAAAGGTAAGTGAATGCGTGTTTTAGTGTTAGGTAGTGGTGTGATTGGTGTTGCAAGTGCATATTACCTTGCACAACAAGGCGCCCAAGTGACGGTGTTGGATCGCCAGTCTGGACCAGCCGAAGAAACCAGCTTTGGAAATGCAGGACAAATTTCTCCAGGCTATTCAACCCCTTGGGCAGCGCCAGGTATTCCTTTTAAAGCGGTAAAATGGATGTTCCAACATCATGCGCCGTTGGCGATTAACTTAGACGGCAGTATGTGGCAGTTGAACTGGATGGCACAGATGCTGAAAAACTGTAATCCTGCCAGTTATGCCATTAATAAAGAACGTATGACCCGTGTGGCTGAATATAGCCGTGATTGCTTGCGTGAATTGCGTCAAGATACCGGCATTCACTATGAACATCGTGCCAAAGGAACATTACAAGTCTTTCGTAATGAAGCACAGATGGAAGCGGTGCAACGTGATATTGCTGTGTTACAAGAATGCGGTGTTGCACATGAACTGTTGCATGGAGCGGAATTGGCAAAGGTTGAACCTGCACTTGCACATGCACAAGACAAGCTGGTGGGTGGCTTACATTTACCCAATGATGAAACAGGCGACTGTTACTTGTTTACCAATGCTTTAGCAGCAGTTGCAGCGGAGCTTGGGGTAGAGTTTAAATTTAATCAAAATGTAGAACGCCTGATTACAGTGGGCGATGAGATTCAAGGTGTCGTGGTTAATGGCGAAGTGCTGACCGCTGACCGTTATGTATTGGCATTTGGTAGCTACTCACGTGATTTCCTCAAGCCATTACAGTTAGATTTACCGGTGTATCCAGTTAAGGGCTATTCCTTAACAGTACCGATTGTAGATGCGAACTTTGCACCACAATCCACGGTGTTAGATGAAACCTATAAAATTGCGATTACTCGTTTTGATCAGCGTATTCGTGTGGGCGGCATGGCAGAGTTAAGTGGTTTTAACCATGAGTTAAAAACAGATCGTCGCTCGACCTTAGAGATGGTGACACAACAGCTATTTCCGGGTGGGAATTTGGCGGAAGCAAGTTTTTGGACGGGCTTACGTCCAATGACGCCAGACAGTACCCCAATTATTGGCGCCACACGCTTTAAAAACCTGTTCTTAAATACCGGTCACGGTACATTAGGTTGGACCATGGCCTGTGGTTCAGGGAAGTTGATTAGCGACTTAGTCATGAATCACCAACCTGAGATCAGTACCGAAGGCTTGTCGATTCAACGCTATGCGGCCTAAATAAAAAAAGCCTCGCAACTGCGAGGCTTTTTTTATGCTGATCTTAGAAGGTTGGTTTGACCACCACCAAGATCACCACGGCAAAGAGGATGAAGGTGGGCAATTCATTAAAGAAACGCCAAAACTTATGTGACTTATAATGTGCATTCTGCATGAGCTTGGTACGGTAATAACCACAGAACAAATGGTAAATCACCAATAAACCCACTAAGCTGACTTTCAGATAAAACCATAATGCCTCATGGTAATGACGCGTTGCATCGCCCCAATCCACTAAAAAGTGTGCTGTAAGCAAGGTCGCAATCATCGCGGGCCACATAATGCCACGATACAACTTGCGTTCCATAATTTGGAAGCGTTCATGGCTGATTTGATCTTCACTCATCGCATGATAAACAAAGAGCCTTGGCAGATAAAACAAAGCCGCAAACCAGCACACTACTGCAATAATATGTAACGCTTTTACCCAAAGGAAAGCATCAGAAGGAGCATCCATCACATCACCCTAATTGGGCGGATTAGCCTTCCCATTTTTTGAAAACAAGACAAGCGTTTACACCGCCAAAACCAAAACTGTTACTCATGACAGTATTCAGTTTTGTATCGCGTTTTTCAAGTACGATATCAAAGCCTTTCGCACCTTCGTCGAGCTCAGTGACGTTAATATTGGGTGCAATGAAGTCATTTTGAAGCATCAGGACGGAGTAAATCGCTTCGTGAACACCTGCTGCACCTAAGCTGTGACCAGTCATTGACTTGGTTGAGCTAAGGGCTGGGACATTGCCTTCACCAAAGGCACGTTCCATGGCTTTAAGTTCTGTCACATCACCTGCAGGCGTTGATGTACCGTGGGTATTGACATAGTCAATTTTGTCTACGCCATGTTGTTTTGCTTCTTCGAGTACCATTTGTACACAACGTGTTGCGCCTTCGCCGCTTGGTGCAACCATATCCGCACCGTCAGCATTCGCCGCATAGCCAACCACTTCCGCTAGAATGTTGGCACCACGTGCTTGTGCATGTTCTAGTGATTCAAGCACCACGAAACCGCCACCGCCTGCAATCACGAAACCATCACGATCTGCAGAATATGGACGAGACGCTGTTTCTGGTGAGTCGTTGTATTTAGAACACAATGCACCCATTGCATCAAACAATAAGCTTTGCGACCAATGATCTTCTTCACCACCACCGGCAAGCATTAAATCTTGTTTGCCTAACTGAATCATATTGTACGCATAACCAATTGCATCGGCAGAGGTTGCACATGCGCTGGTAATCGTATGTGAAATACCTTGTAATTTAAACGCTACACCGACGTTTGCGGTAATGGTGTTGGTCATGTTACGTGGTACGAAGAAAGGACCGACTTTACGCGCGCCTTTTTCTGCCAATAACTCTGTCATTTCTACTACAGATGCTGTAGAGCCACCGCCTGAACCACCGGCAATACCATAGCGTGGGTTACCCGCTAAATCTTCAGCTTTCAAGCCTGCATGTTCTACAGCAGCTACAGCTGAATTATAGGCATACATTGCACATACGCCCATGAAGCGTTTAAGTTTACGGTCAATACCGTCAAACTCTTGTGCTGCTGCGGCGCTTACATGACTTTTAAAGTTTAAATCTGCGTAAGTTTGGTTGAAACGCGTCCCCGAAACCCCATTTTGTAACGAGTGTAAAACATCTTCCAAAGTGTTCCCGATGCATGAGTTGATGCCCATGCCAGTGATTACAACACGCTTCATCTACAGTTCCTTTATATCGTGATCTTATCAGTAAGTGGAGCAAAAAAATGCGCCATGCTTATGTTTTTCAATGCATTCATAATAGCAGAAAGATTTTTGAATTCTTATGGCAAATCCTATGCCTCTTGATGACGGTTTTGTTTTGCCTATAAAACACCAAATGACTCACTAAAAGATACATATTCAAGTTGAGATAAACCTAGACAACATCTAGTATTTAGCCTGAAAGATTGTTGGGTAAATGAGGGGTAAATCATGGCTGAAAACAATAATAATCATACAAATGCAATGTTATCGAGCGCTCTTGGAGTGGCTAAAAAGCTCAGTAGCTCAGGTGTTGAAGCATTGCAACGTGTACGTCAAAATGGAAAAAATCCAAGCATAGAAAAATCTGAACATTCTGCAACTGACCCAGAAAGTCTATTGCGTGAACAGTTGCCACAATTTTCGAAACAACTGTTGGGACGGCATTATGGCTTAGTCAACAAGGTCAGCCATTTTGTTGCCCCTGAACTCACCGATAAAATGTCTGATTATCTGTTTAATCAACTCAATACCCTAAGTTCAAATTTAAGTTCGGTTGATGCTGTATTGGACGAAGCGGGTGCACGGGATTTAGAAGAGCTGACGCAAGATATAGATCGCTCGCAACGGATTTCCCACATCTTGGCTGAGCAAAATAAATGGATTGCGTCAGCACAAGGGGCGGTCAGTGGTGCAACAGGTGTCATTGGTTCAGCCATTGATGTGCCCGCATCACTGATTTTATCGCTGCGCAGTATTTATCAAATTGGCCGCGCCTATGGTTTTGAATTAAACAAAGATCATGAACAAGATGTGGTGCAGTTTATTTTCCGCCAAATTGATTTAGGGTTGATTGCAGAAAAGCAGACGCTATTAATGGCACTCAAAGCGATTTCAAGTTCTTTACAACAGCGTGACCTTAAACAAATTCAACAGCTGCTTGGCACCAATCAAGACACGCAAGTGCTGACGCAATGGTTACAAGAGGCACAAGGTGAGGGCAAGTTAGAGTGGCTGAAAAAAATCCCGCAGTTTCATGTTTTAGCGAAACTGACCCCGCTCGCAAGTGCCTCGCTGAGTGCAGCGTATAGTTGGAAACTGCTAGAAGATGTGAACCACAAAGCACAGCAAATTTTCTCAGAAGCACGCAGTTACTTACAGCAACACGGTGAGGTGCAGCTCTCTCCGATTGCAGCCTATCAAAAATCACGTGAGCTTTTGATCGAAGCGACCCCGAAGCTACTTGAACAATTAAAGTTAAATGAAGTGGTTAAGCTGCCTGAGCACAACACCATTTCACAGGTGGTGATTCAGAAAAAATCAGATCCATTACCTGAGCCCGAGCTGCCTGTTGCAGATCAAGTGCAGCAGGGCATCGAACAGTTGGCCGCAGATTTGGTGGCCCCAAATGATGGTCAGCAGCAGCAACCTGCCTTAACGCGCACTGAAGCTGAATTTGAAGCGGTAAGCCATGAATTGTTAGAAGATCAGCAAGATAAAGCGAAAGATGTAGAGACAAAGATCACAGCGGATGAGGCTGAGCCTAGCCAGACTAAGCCGAAAAAAGCACTGAAATCATCTAAACGTCGTGCAACGGATGAAGATTTAAACGATGTAAAATAAATCTCTCAGCTTGATTACACAGAAATGACATTGCGGTGAATTTGGAATATTGACCATTTGAGCATCTTATCTTACAATTGTATGCCCTCAAAAAGTGGATAAATTTCTTTTTGGGGCTTTTAATTAACGGGAGAATTGCCAAATGGCAACAACAAATCAGTTGATCCGTAAGGGTCGTACAACTTTAGTTGAAAAATCTAAAGTTCCTGCGTTGAAGGCTTGTCCACAACGTCGTGGTGTTTGTACACGTGTTTACACAACTACACCTAAAAAACCTAACTCAGCAATGCGTAAAGTTTGCCGTGTTCGCTTAACTTCTGGCTTTGAAGTATCAAGCTACATCGGTGGTGAAGGCCATAACCTACAAGAGCACAGTGTTGTGCTTATCCGTGGTGGTCGTGTTAAAGACTTACCAGGTGTACGTTACCATACCGTTCGTGGTTCTTTAGACTGCGCTGGTGTTAAAGATCGTAACCAGTCTCGTTCTAAATACGGTACTAAACGTCCTAAGAAATAATTCGTTAAGAATTAATTCTTAAGGTCTAGAACCGCAATCCTTTATCGTCTCGCTTGTCTGATTTCTGCATTTAATTTTGTGAAAATTCCAAGCGACGTATAGTAAGGCCAGCGAAAGCACATGACACTTTGTGTAACTGCTGGATAAACCTGAAGTGTCATCTTTATAGGTAGTATTAAAATGCCAAGACGTCGCGTAGTCGCTGCTCGTGAAATCCTTCCGGATCCGAAATTCAGTAGCCAAACAATCGCTAAATTCATGAACCACGTAATGCAAGATGGTAAAAAATCTATTGCTGAAAGTATCGTTTACGGTGCTTTAGACCGCGTTCAAGAAAAATCTAAAGTAGACCCAGTTGAATTCTTCGAGACTACTCTTGAAAAAGTTCGTCCTATGGTTGAAGTAAAAGCACGCCGTGTTGGTGGTGCTACATACCAAGTTCCTATGGAAGTACGCCCATCCCGTCGTACTGCTTTAGCGATGCGTTGGTTAGTAGACGCTGCTGCTAAGCGTTCTGAAAAAACTATGGCTTTACGTCTTGCTGGCGAGTTGCTTGATGCAGCTGAAGGTAAAGGCGCGGCTGTGAAAAAACGTGATGACGTTCACCGTATGGCTGAAGCCAACAAAGCGTTCTCTCACTACCGCTTCTAAGCGGCTAAAACAGGCCTTAGTTATAAAGATGATGATTTTTTCACAAAATCGTCATCGAAGCGCTTTAAGCTGCTCAGCAGCTTAAAGCGTCCTGTTTTAAACAACAAAATTTAGGAATGCTAGAAATCATGGCACGTCAAACCCCAATTTCGCGTTACCGTAACATTGGTATCTCTGCGCACATTGACGCAGGTAAAACAACCACTTCTGAACGTATTTTGTTCTACACAGGTGAGAGCCACAAATTAGGTGAAACTCACGAAGGTTCGGCAACTACCGACTGGATGGAACAAGAGCAAGAACGTGGTATTACTATTACCTCAGCAGCTGTAACATGCTTCTGGAAAGGTATGGGTAA
>CAVBYE010000022.1:0-28857 GCA_963599285.1 Bacteroidaceae bacterium
CAGACTTTACAGATGGCATGGTGAAACCTGAAGCGGGTCAAACTTGGCTGCCTGTCAACCAATACATCGGTGGTGTTGAACACGCGATTCTGCACTTGCTCTATGCACGTTTCTTCCACAAATTGATGCGTGATGAAGGTGTGGTACAAGGCAACGAACCATTCACTAACCTTTTAACTCAAGGTATGGTGCTTGCAGATACTTACTACCGTGAAGCAGAGTCAGGTAAGAAAACATGGTTTAACCCTGCGGACATCGAGTTAGAAAAAGACGAAAAAGGTCGTATCACTTCTGCTAAATATAAAGAAGATGGTCAAGACGTTATCGTTGGTGGTCAAGAGAAAATGTCGAAATCGAAAAACAACGGTATCGACCCGCAAGCGATTATTGACCAATACGGCGCAGATACTGCACGTGTGTTCATGATGTTTGCTGCACCACCAGATCAATCACTTGAATGGTCTGATGCCGGTGTTGAAGGTGCAAACCGCTTCTTGAAACGTGTATGGCGTTTGGCAACAGGTTTCCTTGAGCAAGGCAACACTGCTGCAAACATCGACAAAGCTGCGCTTTCAACTGCTGCACAAGACTTACGTCGTAAAACGCATGAAACCATCCAAAAAGTGGGTGATGACATCGAACGTCGTCATGCATTTAACACTGCAATTGCAGCGATGATGGAATTGCTTAACGCAAACAATAAGTTTGAAGCAAAAGATGACAATGACGTTGCTGTGGCACGTGAATCAATCATCACGCTATTAACTTTACTTGCGCCATTTGCACCACACTTAAGCCAAACATTATTGGCACAGTTTGGTATCGAGTTAACAACTGCTGCATTCCCAATCGTGGATGAATCAGCGTTGACTCGTAATACGCAAACCATCGTGGTTCAAGTCAATGGTAAGCTTCGTGGCAAATTAGAAGTATCTATTGATACTGCGAAAGAAGAGATTCTTGCACAAGCAAAAGCATTGCCTGAAATTCAACAATTCTTAACGGGCCCGACCAAGAAAGAAATTGTGGTACCAGGTAAGTTAGTGAACTTGGTGGTTTAATTTAATCCCCCTTTACAAAAGGGGGACTTCTATAAAATAGGGTCTCCTCTCTTTTTAAAGGGACTTGCGTAGCGATGCTACTCAGGAAGGATTAAAAATAATTCCCAAACAAAGCCCGTTGCCAGTCAACGGGCTTTGACTTTACAATCGCCTATATAATTTCAATATTTTCCCTTTTGGAAAAACAGAGGATAGCGCATGCATTTGGGCAAACGTTTAGCAGCAATTGTTTTAACTTGTGGTCTCAGTGCAGGCATGGTCGGCTGTGGTTTCCATTTAAAAGGCACCAATCCTCATGTTGCACCTGTGGTGTATCAGAAAATGAATATCGTGTTGCCTAATCGTGCAGACACCGATCTCTTACAAGAAAAACTGTCGATTTATTTAGGTACAGCAGGCGTACAACTCAGTGAAGCAGAAGATGCTTATGTGCTGCGCGTATTGGACTACACGCCACGTCGTTTAGAATTAAACGGCAAACTGGTTGAAGTATTACTGCGTTTAAATGTGACGTTCCGTATTGAAGATGCGCAAGGCAATGCCGTGACTGCACCGCGTACCGTGGTGGCTACCCGTACCTATCAATATGATTTAGCGACGGTGAACACAGACGATCAAGAACAAAAATACCTTGAACAGGTCATTATTGACGATATTGCACAACAAATTGTGCGCCAGATTTCCTCTAACCGCCTTCCATTGGCTCAAGCAGCACCTTAATTTGTTATGAAACTTGACTATCTCCAAGCTCTAAAACGTATTGACTCAGCGCGCGGCGCTTGGGTACTTCATGGTCAAGAACCTCTACTCGAACAAAATCTGCTGGATGCCTTTCGCAGCCATTGGCAAGCGCAAGGTATTGAGCGGCAACGTCATGACCTCAGCAGTGTCAATGATTGGAAAACTGTATTTCATGCCCTCAACAGCTTATCGCTGTTTTCAAGCCAACTCGCAGTTGAAGTGCATGGCAACATTAAACCCGATGCCGCAACCTTAAAACAACTCGACAGCTATTTATTGCAAGGCGACAGTAACGACAATATGTTAGTGATCGTGATGCCTAAGCAAGATAGCGCCAGTTTAAAGAGCAAATTCTTTCAAACGCTTGATGCCAATGGCACTGTGGTGGCACTAACGGCCAATTACCCCAAAGATCGTCAGCAAATCTTAGCCGTAGAAGCAGAGAAACTTGGGCTAAAATTGGCACAAGAGGCTTGGGCTTGGCTAGAGCAACATCACGAACATAATTTATTGGCTGCCAAAAACAGCCTGATGCGTGTGGGTGATACCTTTGCTGATGTTGAAGTGATTGGCATTGCCGAACTACAAGCTTGTTTACAAGACCAATCGCGTTATAGCACCTTTGACTTAAGCGATGCCCTCCTTGCAGGCAACCTTGCACAAGCGATCAAAATCTTCAATTACCTGATTGCTTCAGGCGAGGCCATGACCTTAATCCTATGGAGTGTTAGTAAAGAAATGCGTTTGCTGATGCAATTGTTTGAGCAACCGCAAAACGCGCTCCAACTGGGCATTTGGAAAACCAAAGTCAGTGCCTATCAACAGGCTTTACGTCGTTTAAATCCACAAGAATTTTTATTGTGGCCAGCCATGCTGCTGCGCATTGATGCCGCCATTAAAGGCATGAGTGATGAAAATCCAGAACATTTGCTGCAACAAGCCATTGCCCTTGTCTGTGGTCGACGTCTGTTTTAAGCCATGAATTAAGAATCATTTACACTTTCTGAAAAATATTCACGCTTTATCCGCATTTGGCTTTTATACTTAGCCTAATTTTGTCACCAGATTTTGTTGCCCATGGCTAAAAAACCATTAAAAACACTTCTTGCAGCGGTCATCGCGGCTGCCCTCGCGGTCGGCGGATGGTTTTACTTCAATCAACCCGAACCGCTACCGCAATACATCACCACGCCCGTTGTACAAGGGGATATTGAAGATTCCGTGTTAGCAACCGGGATTTTAGAAGCCACCAAAATGGTGAGTGTCGGGGCGCAAGTTTCTGGTCAAGTCAAAAAAATGTATGTGCAGCTTGGCGATCAAGTCAAACAAGGTGATTTAATTGCTGATATTGATTCGGTACGTCAAAGCAACGATGTGAAAACTGCTGAAGCCAGTATTAAAAATCAAATGGCACAGCTTGCAGTCAAACAAGCCAATCTTGCCAAAGTAGAAGCAGAATACCAACGTCAAAATGCTATGTATGCTGAAGATGCCACTTCACGTGCTGAGTTAGAATCAGCCTTAGCGAGCTATAAAACTGCACAAGCGGATATTGCCGCGATTAATGCACAAATCGAACAGTCACGCTTGACCTTAGCCACAGCCAAAGAAGACTTAGGCTATACCCGTATTGTGGCACCTATGGACGGTACGGTCGTGGCGATTGTCACCGAAGAAGGTCAAACGGTAAACGCCAACCAAAGTGCACCCACCATTGTCAAATTGGCACAGCTCGACACCATGACCATTAAGGCTGAAATCTCTGAAGCCGATGTCATGAAAGTAGAAGAAGGTCAAACGGTCTATTTCACGACCTTGGGCGATAGTGAGAAAAAACACTATGCCACCTTGCGTCAAGTTGAACCTGCACCAAACTCGATTAACACCGAATCCAATACCTCTTCGTCATCAAGCAGTGCCGTGTATTACAACGCCCTCTTTGACGTGCCCAATGAAGATGGCAAATTGCGTATTGATATGACTGCTCAGGTTTATATTGTGCTCAATGAAGCACGTAATGTACTGACCATTCCTGCCTCTGCGATTCAAAGTTCGAACCGTCCAAACCGTCCATCACAAGGCCCACGTCCTGAAGGCGAACGGACACGCCCTGCCAATGGCGAAGCGCAACGTCCACCTCGCTTAGAACTGACCGCTGCTGAAAAAGCGCTGATTGAACAAGGTCAAGCGAGTATGGGCATGGTGCGTGTGTTACAAGCAGATGGAACCGCGAAACCGACCCCAATTTTGGTGGGTTTAAATAACCGCGCCAACGCCCAAGTGCTGCGTGGTCTTCAATCTGGTGACCAAGTGGTGATTGCTGATGCAAGCGACACGTCTAATGATGCAGCCAAACGTAGTAACCGTGCCGCTGGTGGCCCACCAATGAGAATGTAACATGCAGCAGAGTCAACAACCGCTATTGGCGGTGAAGAATCTGACCCGTGAATTTGCTGCAGGTGAAAGCACAGTACAAATTTTAAAAGGGGTCAACCTCGAGATTTATCCAGGTGAATTGGTGGCTATTGTTGGTCAGTCTGGTTCGGGTAAATCCACCTTAATGAACATTTTAGGGTGCTTAGATAAACCCACTTCAGGCAGTTATCAAGTGAAGGGCCGTGAAACCCGTGAGCTCGAACCTGATGAATTGGCACAACTGCGCCGTGAATACTTTGGCTTTATTTTCCAGCGCTATCATCTGTTAGGGGATTTAACCGCGCTTGGTAACGTCGAAGTGCCAGCCATTTATGCTGGCGCAGATGGCGAAGCACGTCAGTTACGTGCCACTCGATTACTCAGCAACCTAGGTTTGGCTGAAAAAACCCAAAACCGACCGAGCCAGCTCTCTGGTGGTCAGCAGCAACGGGTTTCGATTGCCCGTGCGCTGATGAATGGTGGTGATGTGATTCTGGCCGATGAACCCACAGGTGCATTGGATAAAAACAGTGGTATTGAGGTGATGCGTATTTTACGTGAGCTCAATGCCAAAGGTCACACCATCATTTTGGTCACTCATGACCATAATGTGGCTAAAAATGCCACCCGCATTATTGAAATTTCTGACGGTAACATCATTTCTGATGAACCGAATGTGCCTGAAGCCGACGATGGCTTTGAACGCCAAGCGTTGCTACGCACTGAGCAAAAGAAGACCTCGTCATGGCGTTCAGCACTCGACCGCTTAACTGAAGCCTTCCGCATGGCGCTGTTGGCCATGAATGCGCATCGTATGCGTACCTTCTTGACCATGCTCGGGATTATTATCGGGATTGCCTCGGTGGTGTCGGTGGTGGCGCTCGGGAACGGCTCACAACAGCAAATTCTGCAGAACATTAGCAGTCTAGGCACCAACACCATTACCGTATTTCAAGGACGAGGCTTTGGTGATAATTCCAGATCATCCCAAGCCAAAACCCTAATTCCCGCCGATGCCGATGCCTTAGCTGCACAGCCCTATGTAGATGGGGTTAGCCCTTCGGTCACCAGCAGTGTCACAGCGCGCTTTAAACAGGTCGAAGCGTCAGCCACGGTCAATGGCGTCAGTGAAGACTTCTTTTATGTTCGGGGCTTAAACTTCCAATCGGGGCAGCCGTTCCAACGTAGTGCTGTCACCCAGCGTTCCCAAGACGTTGTGATTGACAGTAATACCAAAAATAAATTCTTTAATGACGGCAGCGACCCTGTCGGTCAAGTGATTTTATTGGGCAGTGTACCAAGCCGAATCATTGGGGTGATTGAAGCCCAAACCAGCATGATGGGCAGTTCAGACAGCTTAAATGTGTATTTACCCTACTCAACTGTCATGAGCCGTATGTTAGGGCAATCGAATGTGCGTAGTATTGTGGTGCGGGTCAAAGATGAATATCCAAGTGCTGCCGCTGAAAATGCCATTTTAAGCCTATTGACCCAGCGTCATGGCGCCCAAGATGTGTTTACCCAAAACTCGGACAGTATTCGCGAGACCATTCAGCAAACCACCCAAACCATGACCCTTTTGATTTCAGCCATTGCGGTGATTTCATTAATTGTCGGGGGCATTGGGGTGATGAATATTATGCTGGTGTCTGTGACCGAACGTACCCAAGAAATTGGCGTACGCATGGCGGTGGGAGCACGTCAAAGCGACATCTTGCAACAATTCCTGATTGAAGCAGTATTGGTCTGTATTTTAGGCGGTATTTTGGGTGTGCTGTTGGCCTTAGGTATTGGGCAAATGGTCAGTCAATTTGCAGGGCCAGGTTTCCAAATGGTCTACTCCACCACTTCAATAGTGACCGCATTTATCTGCTCAAGCTTGATTGGTATTGTGTTTGGCTTTATTCCTGCCCGCAACGCTGCACGTCTTAACCCTGTAGATGCACTTTCTCGCGAATAAGGATTTAGCATATGAAGATGACTCAACTTGCCACCGCCTTTCTCCTCAGCAGTAGCTTAGTGGGTTGTGCTGCGGTGGTCAAAACCCCTTATCAAGCGCCTGCGGTAGAGATTCCACAGCAGTTTGCCGAGCAAGCTAAAATCTCAGGGCAACAGGTTATTGCCGATCTACATGCTGACCAATGGTGGACCTTATTTAAAGACCCAGAGCTGAATCGTTTAGTCGAACAAGTACTCAGTCGAAATAGTGATTTGGCTGTGGCAGGGATTAACTTAAGACAGGCACGTCTACAAGCAGGCTTGGCAGAAAACCGTCAAGGCGTACGGGTAAATTCCAGTGTGTCGACAGGACACAATCTAGAACTTAACTCAGGTGAAGACCGCTCTCGCGGCTTATCCTTAAGCGGTGGCGTCAGCTATGAAGTTGACTTGTTTGGTAAATTAGCCCGCCAAACAGAAGCTGCACGTTGGGAAGCTTTAGCCTCTGAGCAAGACTTACAAGCGACAGCACAAAGTTTAATTGCCACCACCACCAATCTGTATTGGCAGTTGGGCTATTTAAATGAACGTTTAACCGTCTCAGAGCAGAACTTGGCCAGCACCCAACGCACTTATAGCTTGGTACAAAGCCAATACCGTGCCGGTGCAGTCTCAGGTTTAGAGCTGAGCCAAGCCGAACAAGCTGTACAAAGCCAGCGTGCCAGCTTAAGTCAAATTCAGCAACAACGCTTGGAAACGCGTACCGCACTTGCAGTACTGATGAATCAACCGGTGCAACAGCTGCAGATCAACGAGCCGCAACGTCTACCACGCATTCAACTGCCAAGCATTCAAGCCGGTCTTCCTGCCCAATTGCTGTCACGTCGCCCTGACCTTGCTGCTGCTGAATTGCGCTTACGTAAAGTGTTGGCCAATAAAGATGCCACCAAGGCCAGCTATTATCCGTCGATTAGCTTGACCGGTAGCTTAGGCACATCAAGCACCTCTTTAACCGAGTTGCTGCGTAATCCAGCCTTGGCGCTAGGGGCAAGCTTAAATCTCCCGTTCTTGCAATACAATGACATGCAAAAAGACGTGAAGATTAGCGAATTAGATTATGAAAAGGCCATCGTGCAATATCGCCAAACCCTATACCAAGGTTTTGCCGATGTAGAGAATGCCTTATCTAACCGTGCTGAACTGAATAAGCAAGTGCTGTTACAAGAGAAGAACGTCAGCTTGGCTGCAAAAACAGAGCAACTGACCCAAGTGCGCTATAACAATGGTGCGATTGCGTTAAAGAACTTAATTGATGCGCAAGAGACCACACGTAATGCTCGTTTGTCTTTGGTACAAACCAAACAGAGTCAATACAATGCTTATGTGACCCTGTTTCAAGCCTTAGGCGGTAGCCCAATTCAAAATTAAACACTAAAAAACCGAAGCTTAGGCTTCGGTTTTTTCATCTTCAAGTGGGTATTCTTGCTGAAGTGAGTGTAGCAATTGTGCCGCCTGCGGATGCCCCAAATGTTGGGCTTGCTTGAGCCAGTCAAGCGCAACAGTTAAATGACGTGCCACGCCATGACCTTGCGCATATAAACGCCCCATATGGTAATAACCTTCCGGCTCACCCAAGTCAATCGCCTGCTGATACAAGTCTAATGCACGTGCGATATCCTCATCTACCCCCCAACCGTGTTCATAACATTGAGCTAAGTAGGCAATTGCGCAGCCATCTTGTGCTTCAACTGCTGGCAACAGATGCGTCAGTGCTTCGGTCGCATTTTTTTCACCTCCACGGCCGAAAAGTTGCAAAATGGCCAGTTGTCGCTGCGCCACTACATCTTGCTCAGCTGCCGCTTGCGCAAAGTAGGTGCGGGCCTGTACATCATCTTGCTTGAGCCCCAAATGCCCCAGCAAATAACACTCTCCCAATTCACGTGCAGCCGCCACTGACCCTTGCTCTGCTGCCATATGTAAATACTGCTGTGCTGTATCAGCATGCTGAAAAGGATTAAACGGATCTGCATAAAAGCGACCTAAGGCATAGGAAATATCGGCTTTGCTGTGTAACGCTAGCCCAAATTGCTGGGCTGCTGCAGCTTGAATATAAACCAAAGCCTGTTGAGGTTGCTGCGCTGTGCCATACCCATACAGATAACATTTGCCCAACATAAATTGAGTCAGTGCATTGACGTCAAGTGCATACGCCTGTTGATAAAGCTTAAATGCTTGATCAGGGTCAGACTCAGCTTGCATCAGCCCACCGTCAAGATGTAACTGTGCTAAACCACACAGCGCCACAACATCATGCAAGGCAGCCGCACGGGTCCAATACTGAAAAGCTTGACGTTGATTCACGTCCACACCCAAGCCTTGTGCAAAGGCCAAACCCAATAAACGTAAACTCGTTGCATCGTGCTGATCCGCTTGCTGTTGCAGCAAAGCTAAAATTTTCTCCTGTTGCTCCGCATCAATCTGCCCTTTTAACACCGCCCAACAGTAGTCAGAACGGGCTTGGGCATCTCCACGAAAGGCCTGTTGCTTGATATGCTGCAATTGTAACGCCAAATCAGATGTTCCCTGAGACTGCTGTTGTGTCGTCAGTAAGGCCAAGGCCTCGGCGTGCTGTTGCTCTGCGGCTTGATGCAAATATTGCTTGGCCAAAATTGGATCATGTTCCCATAGATCACCTTGGCTAAAGTGTAAGCCCAAACGATATTGTGCTTCTGCGTGACCTTTTTTAGCTGCGTCCATCCAAATGCTTTTTGCCTTAGCGGGATCGCGTGCAACTCCTAAGCCTAAAGCACAATGCTCAGCCAAACGGCACTGCGCATCGCGATGACCACGTGCAACGCCATATTGATACCAATATACAGCCTGCTCAGGGTTGTTCTGGGCACGGTAAATTTCCCCAAGATAGTAACTTGCTTCATCACTATTGCGCTGATGTGCCGCTTCTAGCAAGTGAATGGCTTTTTCGACATCCGCCGCTCTGCCTAATCCTTGCTGATGCATAAAGGCCAAATAGACATAAGCTTCAGGCAGCTCATGTTGGTGTGCCAATTGTTCTAAAATTTGGTAGGCACGCGCATAGTCGGGCTGCTCAGGTGCTTGAAATAAACGCTTCGCTAAGGCCAATTGCGCCTCAATTTGATCGAGCCATAATCCATCACTAACCTGTTCGGTATCTCGCTCGACCGGATCTGCACGGCGCGAGATCCACAGACCAAGTACAGCAAGCAGTACCACAAGCCCCAATAAAAACCACATAGCTTCCCCAAGTTGTCGTTTTTAAATTCTTATTCTAAGCAGCAATCCATAAAAAAAGCACCTATTCAGGTGCTTTTTTCTTAGGGTCGATTATTCACCCAGCATTAACTCAGGGCTCATGCCTACGGTGTTAAAGCCTGCATCGACATACAGAATTTCACCGGTAATCCCGTTTGCCCATGGTGAGCAGAGGAACAATGCCGCATTACCCACATCTTCAATGGTCACATTACGACGTAACGGTGCAGTTTTTTCGTTAGCATCTAACATTTTACGGAACGATTTAATGCCTGACGCAGCCAATGTACGAATTGGACCTGCCGAAATCGCATTTACACGAATTCCTTCTGCACCTAAGCTTGAAGCTAAATAACGCACACCTGCTTCAAGTGATGCTTTGGCTAAGCCCATCACGTTGTAGTTTGGCAAGACACGTTCTGAACCTTGGTAAGTTAAAGTCAATAAACAGCCTTGACGCGCCAATAACAACGGTTTTGCCGCACGTGCCATCGCAATAAAGCTATACGCACTAATGTCATGGGCAATTTTAAAGCCTTCACGGTCAGTGACATCGGTAAAATCGCCATCTAAGGTATGTGCAGGTGCAAAACCAATCGAGTGTACTACACCATCTAAACCATCCCAATGTTTTGCCAATTCAGCAAAAGCATTGTCGATGTCGTCATCATTGGCCACGTCACATGGGAACACCAAAGATGAACCAAAATGTGCAGCAAAATCATCTACACGTTTTTTAAGTTTGTCATTTGGATACGTAAAAGCAAGCTCTGCACCTTCACGATGTAGTGCTTCAGCAATACCAAATGCAATCGATAATTTACTTGCGATACCTGCGATTAAAAAGCGCTTGCCTGCCAATAGTCCTGCCATGTGACTCTCTCTTAAAATAGTTTCACAGCATAATGCCAACTCTAAGCAGTTAGGGAAATTGCATAATGCGCCTTTTTTAACAGCCATCAAAACAGCCAGATTTTTTTTAAAACCCGATACCCATGCCTTGATCGTGAAAGCGGGTGGCGGTTTTACGCGGTGTATCGCTGCAATCAGGGCAATTTAAACCATGCGCTTGCCACAAAAACACGCCATAAGTGGAGGATAAAATGGCAATTCCTGCCAACACAATGTGTATGGCCTCAAAAAAAGAGGCACAAGGCCTCTTTTTTAATGCTTATTTATTCATAATAAAGAAGTATTCACGGTAGTACTTCAATTCTGCAATCGAGTCGCGGATATCATCCATCGCCAAATGCGAGGCATTTTTCTTTAAGCCTTGCATAATTTCAGGGCGCCAGCGTTTTGCCAATTCTTTTACAGAGGAAACATCTAGGTTACGGTAATGGAAGAATTGTTCCAATTCTGGCATTAAACGATGCATGAAACGACGATCCTGACAAATCGAGTTGCCACACATTGGGGATGATTTTGGGCTCACCCACTTTTTCAAAAATTCAAGCGTTTGTAATTCAGCATCACGTGCGGTCAGCTTACTGCGACGTACACGTTCAATTAAACCTGATTGACCATGTTGACGGGTATTCCACTCGTCCATAGCATTTAAGGTAATTGGCGATTGATGAATGGCAAGCACTGGACCTTCTGCCAAAATGTTTAAATTATCATCCGTTACAATAGTTGCAATTTCAATAATTTGGTCGTTATCGGTATCTAGACCTGTCATTTCAAGGTCGATCCAAATCAGGCGCGTGTCAGCTGTGCTGCTCATAAATGTGCAATCTTATTCGGTTAAAAAACAATTATAGTAGCAAATTTCTTGCATCGATGCTGTAACTTGCCCCCTGCTTCGTGCTATTTTGCCTACCTCAGTTTTAGGTTTTTTAGGGTATGAATGGCTTTAATTCGTAAACGTCGTTTAACTGAACAGCAACAGCGCCGTATTCAGAAACAACAGCAAACACGTCAAGAAGAGATCGACACTTCCCATGATTTAGAAGGCTTGGTCGTACAGCACTATGGCCGTCAGTTGGAAGTGCAAGCCTTGTCTGTCCCAGACATTCACCCTGAAAAACCAAGCGTGGCTGCCGGTGAACCTGAGCCCTTTTGGAAACCCATTGAATTGGGTAGCGTGTGGCGCTGTCATACCCGTACCAATTTAGAATTATTGGTGACGGGTGACCGCGTTAAATGGCAGGCAGACCCGAATACGGGCTTAGGCATTATTAATGCCATTCAACCGCGTCAGTCGCTGTTGACCCGTCCTGACCGTTATCACAAAGTTAAACCTGTGGCCGCCAACATTAGTCTGATTGTGATTGTGTTTGCGCCATTGCCTGAACCAGCACCGGGTTTAATTGACCGTTATTTGGTGGCCTGTGCAGATGCCAACATTCCGGCTTTGTTGGTGATGAACAAAGATGACTTGCTCAAAGACAACGACCCGATCTTAGATTTACTGAAAGAGTATCAAGATTTAGGTTATGAAGTGCTGCAATGTCGTTCCGATGGTGATATCAGCGCACTTGCACAACGCCTAGAAGGCGAGACCGTGGCGTTTGTTGGTCAGTCAGGGGTCGGCAAAAGTACCTTAATTAACGCGATTGTTCCGGATGCTGCGCAAAAGACCAATGTGATTTCTGAAAACTCAGCGCTCGGTCAGCACACCACCACCTCAACCCGTTTAATCAGCTTTGGTGAAGGTGCGGCGCTGATTGATTCACCGGGAATTCGTGAGTTTGGCCTTTGGCATTTAGATGCCGACAAAGTGCAACGCGGCTTCCCTGAAATTGAAAATCGCCTCGGCTATTGTCAGTTCCGTAACTGTACCCATAAGCATGAAAAACAATGTGCTTTGCGTCTTGCTGCTCAAAATGGGGAGATCTTAACGCGCCGTTTAGACAGCTATTTACGCCTCATTGACGAGATTGCAGAAGCCAACCAAAAAAATTAACGAATCTTGGCGCTTCAACCTTGAAGCGCTGATTTTGAACACCATATTGAATAGGCTATACTCTAGGCAATTTTGTAATTGTAATTTAGGTGACTTGTGGAACGTTGGTTCGAATTTATGGGGAATCACCCCTTCCTGTTTGGTGCACTTGCTGCGCTTGTTGTGTTGTTCTTCGTGATTGAGGGTCAGCGCAATGGTCGTAAAATTTCACCACAGTCCTTAGGTATTTTGGTCAAAGCACAAAATGCCATGCTGATCGACTTACGTGATGCAAAGGATTTCCGCGAAGGTCATATTAGTGGTAGCCGTAACATTCCATATAGCAAACTGACAAGTCATATTGAAGAACTCAAAGCTGCTGACCGTCCATTGGTGTTCATTTGTAACTTAGGTCAAGTTGCAGGCACAGCACTGCAACAAGTGGGTCACAGCAATGCTTACCGTCTTGACGGTGGGATCAACAATTGGAAAGTCCAAGGCCTACCATTGGTTAAGGCGAAGTAATCAGTACTCGGAGAATATCATGGCGAATGTAACTATTTACTCAACGACTGTTTGCCCATACTGCATTCGTGCAAAACAGCTCCTTGAGCGCAAAGGCATCGAATACAAAGAAATTAACTTATCAAAAGAAGCACCTGAAGTGCGCGTTGAATTGATGCAACGCACCAATCACCGTACTGTGCCGCAAATTTTTATTAAAGACCAATTTATTGGTGGTTTTGATCAACTTTATGCTTTAGAGCGTGAAGGTAAACTTGACGAATTATTAGCATAATTTCACTAAATTTAAGGATTCAACAATGAGTGAACAACAAGCTCAATTAGCATTAGAACGTTTATACACCAAAGACATCTCTTTTGAGGTCCCAAGTGCTGCAGTCTTTACCAAAACTTGGGAACCTGAGTTAAATGTTAATCTGTCTTCATCAGCAGAACAGATTGACCCTAACCACTTTGAAGTGTCTTTAAAAGTTGTGGTGCAAGCCAATAACCAAGGTGAAACGGCATTTATTGTTGATGTCACTCAGTCAGGAATTTTCTTAATTGATGGCGTAGAAGAAGAGCGTTTGCCTTACCTACTTGGCGCTTACTGCCCAAACATCTTGTTCCCATTCTTACGTGAAGCCGTAAATGATATGGTAACCAAAGGCAGCTTCCCGCAATTATTGTTAACGCCAATTAACTTTGATGCTGAATTTGAAGCGAACCTACAGCGTGCTCAAGCAGCGGCTGAAGGCCAAGCTTAAATGAAGCGATAAAAAAGCCCGCAATAGCGGGCTTTTTTTATGTATAGCTTAATCTGCAAAGGGGGGCTTTTTCACATCGTCATGGTGAATTGCATCATGGATTGCTTCAACTAAACGCTGTGCAATCTCTTGTTTAGAGGCTTTGTCTAAGTCACGCTTTGGCAATGCATAGCTGTCGGCGAAGAATACTGTCATGGCATTTTCATCTGAAGCAAAGCCAATATCGCTACGCGATACATCGTTACAAGCAATCATATCTAGCTTTTTCGCGACTAACTTGCCTGCGGCATATTCTTCAACATTGCGCGTTTCCGCTGCAAACCCAACCATAAATGGACGCTTGGCTTGCTGAGCAATGGTGGCCACAATATCTGGGTTTTTAAGCAGTGCAATGTTGAGCTCATCGCCAGATTTTTTAATTTTGTGCTCGGCAACCTGTGCCACACGGTAATCCGCGACTGCAGCGGTGGCAATAAAGATGTCACAGCCCTGATCCAAAAGCTCTAGGCTGACCTCTAACATTTTCTGCGCCGATGCCACATTAATACGCTTCACCCCGTTAGGTGTATCTAGACTCACTGGCCCTGCAATTAATGTGACTTTGGCCCCTGCGGCATAACAGGCCGCAGCTAAGGCAAAGCCCATTTTACCCGTACTATGATTGGAAATATAACGCACTGGGTCAATGGCTTCGCGGGTTGGGCCTGCGGTAATGACCACATGACGTCCACCCAATAAACCAAATTTTTCGGTCATCGCACGTTGCTGCTGATGGAAATACTCAGTCACTTGCTGGGCAATGGCTTCAGGTTCTGGCATACGCCCAAGCCCGACATCGCCGCAAGCTTGCACACCGGCATCCGGCATAATCACATGTACCCCATCTTCCACCAACGTGTTTAAGTTGCGTTGTGTGGCTTTGGCTGCCCACATCTGTTGATTCATGGCAGGCGCAACCCATACTGGGGCTTTGGTGGCCAAATACAGCGTCGACAACAAATCATCTGCTAAACCGCAGGCAAACTTTGCCAACACATCACAGCTGGCCGGCGCAACTAAAAGTAAATCGGCCCAACGTGCCAATTCAATATGCCCCATGCCTGCTTCTGCTTCGGGATTAAGCAATTCAGTATGCACCGGATTGCCCGATAAGGCTTGGAAAGTTAAAGGGGTAATAAAGGCTTGTGCACCCTGTGTCATCACGACACGTACATCAAAACCCACGTCTTTGAGGCGACGGACCAAAATAGCACTTTTATATGCAGCAATACCGCCTGTTACAGCCAAAAGAATATTTTTATGAGGAATTACACTTAAATCAAAGCTCACGCACAGGCTACCTTTCTGTTGCAGTGGCGCTGACAATAGCATTAAATAATCTAACACCCAAGTGACCTCAGCGTCATAGCCGATAATCTAAATAAAAAAAGTATCATTAAATGAAAAATTCTATTAAAGATTGGCCGGAACAGGAACGACCACGTGAGCGCTTAATTCGCTACGGTGCAGCGAGTTTGTCCGATGCTGAATTGCTGGCAATTTTTCTGCGTTCGGGCAGTAAAGGCTTATCTGCGGTAGAATTGGCTCGTTCATTATTACAACATTTTGGCGACTTAAATCGTATTTTGGATGCCGATTTAGACGAGCTTGCCGCTTGTCATGGCATTGGTAACGGTAAAGCCGTACAGCTGATGGCGCTCACAGAATTGGGCAAGCGCTATATTACACAGCAACTCCAACAACAGCCGCTTAGCCTCAACCACTCTCAACTGTTAATCGATTACTTACGTTTTGAATTCTTAAACGAAACTCGCGAGGTATTTGCGCTGTTATGTTTAGACGCTGAATTACGCCCGATTACGTTTAAAAAACTGTTCTTTGGTGGGCTCAATTCATGTGCAATTTCCATTAATCAAATCTTAAGGTTTGCCATTGCTAAACATGCTACACATTTAGTGATCGCCCATAATCATCCTTTTGCACAAGCGCTTCCCTCGAAAGCCGATTTAGTGCTGACCGAACAGATTCAAGCTGCTTGTACCCTCGTTGAAATTCAATTAATTGATCATTGTATTATCGCACGCGACAGCAGTTTTTCTTTTGCGGAACAGCAGCTGCTTTAGACTGAAGCCGTGTATAAAAACGGTTGACAATAATGACTAAAATACTGAAGATCAAAGCTATTGTTATCATCCGCATTTCACATGATTGTACGTAATCAACCTAGTGTTTTTAAACTGCTCTTTTCATGGCGCGGTACGATTTTACCCAAAATCTTACCACCACTAGGCGTTGTCATGCTGATCTCTGCCATTGTCGGTGGTCTATCCTATATTGACCTGTTCCATCCTCCAGAACTGCCCCTCGTCGGTTTTACCTTAATTGGCGTCGCGTTATCGATCTTCTTAGGATTTAAAAACAGTGCCTGTTATGACCGTTGGTGGGAAGCGCGGAAGCTCTGGGGAATTTTGATTGCCAACGCACGACATTTTGACCGTGATTGCCGCTTGCTCAGCCAAGCACGGCGCGAACGCGTGATTCGTCATGTAATTTTATTTGCCAATGTGCTGCGTGACCGATTACGTCATCAAACTGCCAATCCAACCATGTTGGTGGAAACCAGTGGTATGACCCCGCAAGCCATTACCCAATTGTACCAACAGGTCAATGCCCCACAATACACGTTAAGCCTGATTCAGTGGGAGCTGATGCAAGCGTTAAAAGACGGTGAGATCTCAGATATTATTTACACGCAAATGAATGAGCATGTCATGGAGCTCAGCATTGTACAAACAGGCTGTGATCGCATTGCCACCACACCATTGCCCTTTGCCTACTCGGTTTTACTCAATCGTACCGTATACTTTTTCTGTTTCTTATTGCCGTTTAGCTTGGGTTCAACCTTAGGCTTGGTCACCCCGTTATTGGTGGGTATTTTAGCGTATACCTTCTTAGGTCTTGATGCCTTAAGCACCGAAATTGAAGAACCATTTGGTACGCAAAGCAATGACTTACCGCTCGATGCGTTGGTGCGAACGATTGAAATTGAGCTCTTAGGTACGCTTGGTAAACCTACTCCACCGCCTATTCAAGCCCAAGATCATAACTTACTGTAAAGATGCCTAAGCCCTCTTCTCTAGAAAGAGGGTTGATTTAACGAAATGATTCCCAAATGCCCACTTGCCCGTCTTTAACCCGTGGAATATTGCCCAAGCGAATCCACGGCATATTGGCCCCGTGAAAATCACTGCCCACCGAAACTTTTAAACCATACTCTGCAATCATACGATCGACCATTTGACGGGTTGAAGCCGGCTCAATCGCAGGGGGTAATTCCACTGCATCCCCCCCAAATTTGGCAAAAATTTCAATTAAATAACGAATATTGGTTGCGGACAAATCATAACGGGTAGGATGTGCCAACACAGCAAAACCGCCTGCGTCATGAATCACCTGAATGGTCTTCTCAAGTTCTAAACCATCAAATTTCACATAGGCTTTCTTGCCCTCTTTAATATATTTATCGAAGGCTTGTTGTGGGCGGCTGACTATACCTTTCTCAACTAAAGTTTTGGCAATATGGGTTCGGGTCACCCGATCTGGAATATGGTCGACCTTGGCCAAGACATCGGTATAAATATCTTGTCCAATCAGGGGCTGCAACAATTCACAGATCTGTTTGGCGCGCTGAGCACGAATCTGTTTTTGCTGCTCAAGTAATGCATATAGCGGTTCAGGCTGTTGCATATTTAAAGCCACCACGTGCACGCCATAACTTTTTTTGGTGGCTGGGCGTGACCATTGGCTGGAAATCTCAACCCCTGAAATAATGCGCATGGGAACTGCTAAGCCCGCGGCTGTCGCTTGGGCAAACTCCAAGCCGTCCATGGTGTCATGATCAGTTAAGGCGAGGGTATGTATGCCTTTTTCTGCAGCGGCATGCACCAATTCCTCAGGTGACAAAGTTCCATCAGAAATATTGCTATGTGTATGTAAATCTACGCCATCCATCACTTATACTGTGCCATTATTTTGATCAGATTTAGATACTCTAACATGAAAGCACTTTTAGACTTTGTGCCACTCATTATTTTCTTTTACTTATATAAAACCGTTGAACCGAGTGATACTCAACATCCTTTATTACAATTAATTGGTTCAGGCGGTGGCGTTGATAACAATAACATCTTGGTGGCAACCACAGGTCTTATGCTTTCTATGCTGGTGGTGTATGGCATTTTGTTTGTCATCCAAAAATTCCGTTTAGACAAACAACAATGGATTGTGTTGTTTATGACGGTCATTTTTGGTGGCGTCACCTTAATGCTCAGTGACGATTTCTATATTCGTCTGAAAGCGGTCTTATTGAATTTAGTGTTCTCTGCAGCATTCTTACTTTCACCTTGGTTCAGTAAAGACCGTCGCCCGCTGATTCAACGTCTGTTTGGCCCCGTGTTTCATTTAACGCCAAAAGGCTGGATGAACCTAAACTATGCTTGGGCAGCCATGTTTGCACTGATGTCCTTGCTGCATGTTTTCTTTGCCTATGTCTTTATGAATGGCAAATATTGGGGTGAGTTCACTGCATTTGGTGACATGATTGTGATGTTTTCCTTTATTATTATTCAGTTTATTGTATTGCGTAAATACTTTAAATCTTCTGAACAATAATCTGAACTTGAGAAAAATCATGCCATTATTTGTCGTTAGTTGTACTGATCAAGACGGTACTGTAGAAAAGCGTCTTGCGACACGCCCTGAGCATCTTGCACGTTTACAACAATTAGATGATGAGGGTCGTTTAATTGTTGCCGGTGCCATGCCTAAAGACCCAAGCAATCCACAAGCGGGATTTTATGGCAGTACCATTATTGTGGACTTTGAGAGCCGTGCAGCGCTAGATGCTTGGCTTGCCGAAGAACCTTTTGTGCGTGAAGGCGTTTATGCACACGTTGATGTAAAACCATTTAATAAAGCTTTCCCTAAAGGATAATTGCTATGCGCGCTGCTGTTGTTGTGTTGTTCTGTTGCATCCTGTCCCAAGCGTGGGCCAATCCTAGTCCTGCAACCACAACCGCAGCGCCGACCCCACCACAAAAACCCTTAACCTATGCACAATTGGCCTACAAAATGACGCGTGAAGCCAACAGCTTAAAAGTTGTGGTAGAAGAACAGCGTCAACGCTTAGAAAAAATTGAAGCCAATCAAGCTGATCTACTCAAAGAAAATCAAAGCCTCAAACTGCAAAATGACAGCTTGAATGTACAACTGCAAGTTTTACATGCCGAACGCAGTACACAAATGTTTATCTATGCTGCACTGAGTGTGTTAGTCAGTGTATTATTTGGCTTCATCTTGGCGGGTTATGTGTATAACAAACGCCGTCGTCAGTGGTAATTTCTGCAAAAGGTTGCTTAGGTTTTGTCTAACGCGATTCAAACAGCCGACTTAGATTGGCAACTTGTCGATGGAATTGAAATTCCGGTATCGAAACAATTTGGTGATGTGTACTTTTCCAAACACAATGGCCTACTCGAAACACGGCATGTGTTTTTAAATGGTAATGATTTAACTGAGCGTCTCGCTCAACTTGAAGACACCGAATATTTTTGTGTGGGTGAAACCGGCTTTGGCACGGGTTTAAATATTTTAGCGCTGTGGCAACTTTGGCAGCAGGTGCGCCCCAATAACCACAGCCATTTACATGCGGTTTCTGTTGAAAAATTTCCGCTGTCTAAAGACGACCTGATTCGTGCCTTAAAGGTGTGGCCTGAGCTAGAACCTTTGGCCCAACAACTGATTGATCAGTACCCATTAGCAATTGCAGGCTGCCATCGTCTTTCTTTTGCAGATGAACGCTTTAGCCTAGATTTATGGCTTGGTGATGCCCATGACATGTTCCCCATGATGCCCAAAACCCATCAGGTGCATGCCTGGTTCTTAGATGGTTTTGCCCCCTCATGTAATCCTGATATGTGGGAAGAACATGTCCTCAACAATATCATTCGGCTGTCTGATGTTGGGACAACCTTTGCCTCCTTTAGTGTAGCAGGCGTCCTCAAACGCGGCTTAAAACAGCATGGCATTGCAATTTCACGACCTCGTGGTTTTGGCCATAAACGTGAAATGCTCAAAGGCATCTGGCCAGCTGCTACTGAACCTGATGCAACTGGCAGCACTGAAAAAAAAAAACCTTAAGAGCGTGCGCAGTATTGCCGTCATTGGCGCAGGGATTGCCGGCTTAAGCACTGCTTGGGCATTTGCACAACGTGGACATCACGTCTGTATTTATGAGCAAACGGCAGCTTTAAGTGGTGCTTCAGGCAATCCGCTGGCGTTACTGAATCCTAAGCTCTGTCCCATTGAACAAGCGGCTGAACATCTCATGACTTTGGCTTGGCAACATGCCATGCGCCATTATGCCAAGTTTAAAGCCTTTCGCCCTATTCAGGTCAGTCAATTGGCGCTCAAGCAGCCCGAAAATTTACTGCAATTGGCAGCAGAATATCCGGCTAACGTCTTGCAGCGTCGCGCTGCAACAGAACATGCGCTTGCCTCGGAGTATAGCAGTCTAGAGTTATTACAAGCCGGTGCTGTGGTGCCACAGCAGCTTCGAGATGAAATTTTACAGCATCCACTGATTGAACTAAAAATCCTGAAAATTAGCGCAATCAATGCTACACAAACCGTTAGCCTCACTGCAACAACAGGCGAGGTTCATCATCACGATCATGTGGTGGTCTGTAGCGCACGTGATACAGCCCCGTTCTTTGCACATTACCCTGTACTCAAACCGATTCGTGGACAAGTCAGTTGGTGTAACAATGCATCTCATCCTTTGCCGCTCGATCAAGCCTATAGCTATGCGGGCTACTGTATGCAGCTTGATGCCACCCAACTGATTTTAGGTGCCTCCTTCTATCCACAGCGTGCCGATGCTGAGGTCTTAGCCGAAGACCATCAACATAACCATGATCTGATGAAAGGTGTTTTCCCTGACTATGCAGCAGCGCTTCCTGCGCTTGATACATGGCAGGGTCGTGCTTCGGTACGTGCGCAAAGTTTAGATTATTTCCCGATCTTAGGTCAGCTCGATACCACACATGAGATCTATAGCTTTGCAGGACTCGGTTCAAAAGGATTTTTATTTGCGCCGCTGTGTAGTGAAATTTTGGTTGCGCAGATTTTAAAACAGGCCTGCCCTGTGCCAGTGTCTTTGCTGCATAAACTCAGTGCACAACGTTTTATGAAAAAACTTAAGCCGAAAAAGCCTTATTTTAAGCCTCAGCTTTAAGCGTGCACGGAAATAAAAAAAAGCGCCTCACGGCGCTTTTTTCTTAACGACCTTGTTGCAAAGGTAAACCTGCATCACGCGCTGCACGCGTTCCGCCCATGAGCACAACGTATTCACGAGAACCGTCTAAACCCTCTAGTAGTTCTGCTGCACGTGGTGCCTTACTACCACCGCCACATAGGATATAAATAGGTTGATCCGCTGCCACCTGAGTGAGGCTGTCTGCCGATAAATTGGCAATTGGCTGATTTACAGCGCCTTGAATGTGCCCCTCTGCATATGCGTTTGGTTCACGAACATCCCAGATGATTGCATTTTCTGGGAACTCAAATGTTGTAATTTCTTGTTTACGGATCATTGTGCACTCCTTTGATGTAAACAACACTTGGCAAATGAAGAAAACATCCCTAGCATCTCAGATATTCTTTCCATTTGTAAAGGTCTAAACTATGCCTTCTTTTGACATTGTATCTGAATTAGAGTTATTTGAAGTAAATCATGCGGTTCAAAACACGCAAAAGGAAATCGCAACCCGCTTTGACTTCCGTGGTCAAGATGTTTCTGTGGAACTTAATGAAAAATCCAAAGAAATTAAGATCTCAACCGAAAGTGATTTCCAATGCGAACAAGTGTATACCATGCTTGAGAACCATTTCTATAAGCGTAAGGTCGACGTTCAGGCGCTAGATCCGCAAAAAGCGACAGCGTCAGGTAAAAACGTGGTGCAAGTCATTAAACTCAAAGATGGTTTAGACTCAGACACGGCGAAAAAGATCAACAAATCGATCAAAGAAAGCGGGATTAAAGTGCAGTCGTCTATTCAAGGCGATAAAATCCGTGTAACGGATAAAAAGCGCGATACGCTACAGCAAGTAATGGCGTTTTTAAAAGAACAACAATTTGGCTTGCCTTTACAGTTCAATAACTTTAAAGACTAAGTAAAAAAATCCCGCACAATGCGGGATTTTTTTATATAGACATTAAGCCTGCTGCGCAAGCCACTGTGCTTTTACATCTTCAGGAATTTGACGCTTGTTGCCTTTGACATCCACCGCCACAAAGGTAAACACCCCTTCGGTAATTTGTCGAGCCGGACGTGAACTGTCATGACTGTCCCAGACCTCAATTTGAATCTGTAATGAGGTGTTGCCAACTTTTAACAGTTTAGTGTACACACTAATCACATCACCCACTTTGACAGGCACCAAGAAAGTCATCTGATTAATCGAGATGGTGGCACAGCGTCCCTTCGAAAAACGTTCTGCATGAATTGCACCTGCCAAGTCCATTTGAGACACAATCCAACCCCCAAACACGTCACCACTCCAATTGGTGTCGGCAGGCATCGCAATGGTTTGAAGAGATAAAGTTCCTTCAGGCTTAAGTAGATCTGTCACATTAGCTCCCAGTATTGGCATTAAGGTGCTGATCAAGCCATTGTTGTAGTTCACTTGATCGCAAAGCACCACTTATTCTAGCAATTTCTGTAGTTTTTTTCATCAACACTAATGTTGGAATACTACGTACATTA
This sequence comes from Bacteroidaceae bacterium, assembly GCA_963599285.1. GTDB lineage: Bacteria > Pseudomonadota > Gammaproteobacteria > Pseudomonadales > Moraxellaceae > Acinetobacter. The sequence continues at coordinate 22,430 of CAVBYE010000022.1, forward strand.
AATGCCGCACTTAAACGTGGGTTGGCTTCGGTGTCAATTTTACCAAACAATACCTGTGGATTGCTCTTAGCAACATGCGCAAAATGAGGTGCCATCATTTTACATGGACCACACCAATCAGCCCATAAATCAATTAAAATCGGCAAGTCGCTATGGCTAATGAATTGGCTAAAGTTTTGCTCTGTCAGATCAATGGGGGCCAATGGAACCAAGGCACTTTGACATTGACCACAGGCAGGTTGTGCACTGAGTTTATCTTCAGGAACACGGTTCTTCGCTTGGCAACTTGGGCAGACCAGAATCATTTTGATACTCCAATATGTTGATGTAAAAAGGCAATTTGTGTGGTGACCGCTTTTTCAAAATAATCATCATGATAAATATCAAAATGCTGCATCTCCCACTCATGATACTGCACTAAGGGTGCAATCTGTGTGGCACATGCGCGGCTCACTTCAATCGGGCATAGGCTGTCTTGCTGTGCCGCTAAAAACAATACAGGTACAGTAATATGAGCCACCTGTGTAATGGGGCGATAACGTACCAATTGAAACAGTGCACGTGCTGGAATTTCACCACTCCAATAATAGTCAGGATGCACAATCGACAGATAACCGCGGTAGTTATCTTCGCCTTGTAATAAGCTGAATTGATCGGGACTGACCACAGGCAAGCGCTTGGGCTCTAAAGCAACCTTAGCCCCCATATAATCTTGGCTTGACAGCTTTAAGGCCTTAGGAAGTAACTGTAATGGATACAGCTTAGCGGCTTCTGCACCATCCACAAATGGCACTTGTACCATCACTGCACGAATTTTATTTTTCAGTGCTGCGGCCAATTCAAGGACATAGCCACCGCTTAACGCAGTGCCCCATAACACCATCCGATCTCGATCTACCGATTTACGTGCTGAGATATGTTCAATCATGGTACGCCAGTCATGGAGCTGATGCTTGATCGACACCAATTCACGCGGTCGACCGGTGCTGCCGCCCCAAAAGCGGTAATCAAACAACACCACAGCATAACCAGCCTGTGCAAAGCGCTGTGCATACTGCACCAACTTAAATTGACGCAGGCCTGCTAGGCCATGCGCCATAATAATCACTGGTGGTTTTTCGATAGCCAGCGGGTGATAGAAATCCGCAGCCAACACATCTTTGTCACTTTTGACATATAACGGTTCAACAGTGTAACGATACATAAGCACCCCATGCCAATGGCGTAAAATGGCTGCTGGAATTACAGATAAAAATTGCAACAGATTAAGGTTCAACTGTCAGCATAATGCTATCATAATTCAAAATCGATAAATTTCGTGCTGGAGTAAAACAATGAGCGAAAATGTAGGCTTTGCCGGTCAAATCGGTGCAGAACATGTCAGCCAAGTGGTTGAAAAAGGGTTTAAATCTATCATCAACAACCGTCCAGATTTGGAAGGTGGCCCAGCACAACCGACAAGTGCCGACATTGAAGCAGCAGCACGCGCTGCAGGGCTTGAATACGTATATCAACCGGTGATTCCAGGTCAATTGACTGAAGCGGATGTACGTGCCTTTGCAGATCAATTTAATGCCCTACCCAAACCGGTGCTGATGTTCTGCCGTACAGGCAACCGCTCAAACAACCTCTATCAATTGGCAAAACAAATGGATCTTTTAGATGATTAAGCGCTTGCATATCGCGCTTATGGCGAGTTGCTTGAGCCTGAGTCTGCCCTGTGTTGCACAATCGCCAACAGCCGCAATTGCAGCCAGTCAGGCCCTTACTGAACACGTCAGCGTGACCGGACAAATGACCACAGAGAAGTTTAGCCAACTGTTACAAGAGGGCTTTAAATCTGTGATTGTGAATCGCCCAGACGATGAAGTTGGTAATGTGGTACGCGTCGCAGAACTACGCGGTCTTGCAGAGCAGTCAAATGTCAGTGTAATTTACCAACCCGTAACCAGTGGACATATTACACAAACAGACGTACTTGAATTTGCTAAGTATTATAATGAGCTTCCGAAACCGATTCTGATGGTGTGCCGCAGCGGTTCGCGCTCTACGGCACTGTATAATCAGGCGAAAAAACAGGGCTTGTTACATGAATAAACTGTTGTTGATCTTAGTGTGTAGTCTAGGACTGATCAGTTGTAGTGCTATGCAGTTAAAACCAACAGTCGGCGTAAGCGTAGGTACTGCGCTCTAAGCCGTCAAGGTCCAATTTAAAAGCGATTAAATTGGACCTTCATTTTTTAACTTAGTTCAATGTATAAACCCCGAGCCACAGTGTAGTAAGTTGGGCACCTGGCACTTGGGTCTTGACCTTAATATCATCGCTGATTGCACAATTACGCACATGGACACGATAATGGGTTTCTCCACTTAAATCACCTGACAAGTTAATATTGCCTGGCACGGTTTCATAGCCCATACGAATTTCAGCTTCGCAGCTTTTCATATTCTCAGGCGTATTGTCTTTGGTTTCTACAGAAACCAGTGTACCTGATGGCATCGGGACACGACGTTGAGTATTACCAAACAATTGGAAATCAAAGCTTCCATTGCCTGAAACTTGATTTTGACCGATGACCCCACTCCCCCATACCACTGTTGGCGTATCCTCAGCAAAGCCAAAGATTAATTGATGACGCAATACTGCACTGAGCTCATTGTTACATGTATTTTCTATAGTAGGTTGGGTCAGCGTAGAGACCGCACATGTTAAGACCCCTGCAGCTTTTTGGTAGATAAATTCACCTACATCATGTTTATTATTTTCATTGTCATCACGGAATACATCGCCAATATTTTGGGTCAATACATCTACACCAGCCGTATAAAGGTTATCGCCATCTCTATCTTGATAAGATTTATCACCCTCCACATAGGCCAATACACTCACCCGACCATCCAGCGGACGAGGATTCTGTGTGCTTAACGTGACATTACATTGACCATTGTTTGTTGAACAATGCGAATCGACTCGACCGCCTTCACTCACAAAGCTGACTACAGTGCCATTCGGTACGGGATTACCTGTACGATCCACAAGACGTACCGTAATTCTGGACGTATCTCCATCTGCATCATTACGTAAGACATTTTTTTCTACCGATACACTCAGGCCATTTTGCGTGGCACGACCGGTGGAGACTTTTACATTTTTAGACAAGGCATATACAGACGGCTCTGACACCAAAGTGGCTTGAATTTCCACTGGCCCCGGTAAGTCACCCGGATATAAATTGACCCGTACTTTACCATTTGGATCACTTTTAATCACTTGCGGTGCTCGGTTATTTAAGCTCACAAAACTCAAATCAGCCGGTGCTTTTTGAATGGAAACACGCACCTCTTTGTCCTTCGCAGGGACACCATTGGCATATAAAGTGAATTCAATCTGTCCAGAAGTGGCTGAACCACTACCTTTAATGCCTAAATCCACCGCCCCTTCTGTGGTATACACCAAAGCATCGGCCTGAATCGGGGTCACATCAATGGTTGCAGAAGTTGTGACATTACTGTTTGGTAAACTTGCACTGATTCGCACCGGCCCTTCACACAGCTCATCTGCCGCAGAAATCGCTTTATAAGCGCTTATCACATCACCTTGATTAGATGACACCACAGTTTCTGGCTCAAACGTACCACAACTGGCACTAAACTTGACACTGACATTATTTTGAATAAGCCCAGACTGATTGGTGGTTTTGAGGCTGACATTGGTCGAGGCACCCGAAGCCAATACAGGCTCAGCAATGTTTAAACTCGATAAGACCACTTGTAAGGCTTGTAGAGAGAACAGGGTGTCTTTTGAAGTCGCACTGGTGCCATCATATTCTGCCACCGCCGATAACTTATATGCACCGTTTAGCTCTGTGCTTTCTGGGGCAATTGAAATGGTGGCCTCACCCTCGACATTGGTGAGTACCGCACCATTGGCACTGCCGAGTACTACGCCGCCTGTGGCATTAAAGGTTACCAATGCGCCGCTAATGCCTCGTCCCGCTTGATCTGTGACTTTAACTTTTGCAGTCACGCCTTCAGATGTGATAACTTGAGTAAGCGTGCCATTTAGATCAAATAATTGTACCGCACCAATATTTACGGCTTTAACTTGTTCGCCTGTGCCGGGATTTGAGCCTGTACCTGAGCCTTCATTATAATAACCATCACTGCCGCCACCGCCACAGGCTGCAAGTAAAATAGCTAAACTAAGTGCAGATATTTTATACACTTTTGACATTTTTCAACTTCCCCAAGTAAATGAAATACACGTTTTTTAATCTTGATTATTGCTCGATATGTAAGCATATTTACCCCCTGATGTAAATGCTCTGCATGCGATCAAAACCACCAATAGCAATGAAAAATAAAGAGGCTTAACATGTATGACATAATTATTATTGGTGCGGGTACCGCAGGTATCGCAGCCTATAAACAAGCCATTCGTCACACCCAAAATCTACTGATCATAAATGCCGGTGAATGGGATACAACATGTGCCCGAGTAGGCTGTATGCCCAGCAAAGTGCTGATTTCAAGTGCCAATCGCATGCATGAGATTCAACATGCACAAACGCTCGGATTAAATGTTGAAGCTCGTATTGATACATCAGCGGTTATGCCACATGTACGTCAATTACGAGATCGATTTACAGCAGCCACCTTAAAAGATGTGCAAAGTTGGCCGGCTGAGCACAAAATCTCAGGTCAAGCCAAATTTGTAAATGCCAATACAGTCGAAGTCAATGGACAACATTATCAAGCCAAAAGCTTTATTCTTGCTGTTGGTTCCACTCCAAGCTATGATCCCGAATGGAAAAAAGAGCTCGGTGATTTACTGCTGACCTCAGACCAAATTTTCGAATTAAAACAATTACCTGAATCACTTGCTGTGATTGGAAGTGGCGTGATTGCACTTGAACTCGCTCAAGCTATGCAACGTCTAGGGGTCGCCGTCACCGTGTTTGCAAGAAGTCAAAAAGTCGGCTCACTGACCAGCCCAAAGCTACAAAGCTTAGCGCAAGAGGTCTTAACCCAAGAACTCAATATTAAGTTTAAGACCTTGCCTGAAACGATTCAAAAATCCGCTCATCAGGTGGAGCTGAGCTATATTGAAGCAGACGAAACGCAGCACTTAAACGTCGACTATCTACTTGTGGCAACAGGCCGTAAAAGCCACCTTGATGGTCTACAACTACAACAGATTGATCCACAATTCGCGGATTTAAAAAAACTCCCCATTGATCCACACAGCAAACAACTTGCAGATTATCCGATCTTTATTGTAGGAGATGCACATACTTCTACCCCGATTCAACATGAAGCTGCTCACGAAGGTAGAGCTGCGGTGAATAATTGCCTCAATTTCCCTAAGGTCAAAAACTTAAAAACACTCACACCTTTAGCCATTGTTTTTAGTCAGCCTGAAATGGCTACTGTGGGGCAAAGCTTTAAACAATTAACTGAGCAAAATATTGATTTTGTTGTTGGTTTTGCAAGTTATGAACGCCAAGGCCGTGCTTTGGTTTTAGGCAAAAATCACGGGGCCATTGAGATTTATGTCGATGCAAAGACACATCAACTCCTTGGTGCAGAACTATTTTGTGAAGCTGCAGAACATCTTGCGCATGCCCTGAGTTGGCTGATCAGTGAAGAGGTCACGCTTGAGCAGGCCCTAGACAAACCGTTTTATCACCCTACCCTTGAAGAAGGATTAAGAACAGCATTCAAACATGCCCGTCGTCAACTGTAATACAAATAGGCTTTAGGCCGACTAAATCGGCCTATGCAAAATACTACAACCCAACAATTGAATTTTATTCTAGATTTTCCTACTCTGTTTGCTCCAGTCTTTTTACTTATAAATATGAATTTCAATACGTTAGCTACACTTAGTTTGATGACGCTACTCACTGCATGCAGCAGCTTAAATGGCTCATTTCAACACCGCTCTCAGCAATTATCTCAAGGCATTCAAAAAGCATATGCAGTTAATCCAAACACAGCCAATCGTGTCGCACCCTTAATTATCCAAAGCGCTGAGCAACATGATCTTTCACCTTTGACCATGGCCGCCTTAATTCAACAAGAATCAAGTTATCGAAGCCAAGTGAAATCTTCTGCAGGGGCTGTGGGCCTCACCCAAGTGATGCCGCGCTACTGGCAAACTAAATGTCCAGGAGATTTATATGATGAGACGATCAATATTGCCTGTGGCAGCTACATTTTAGCCTCGTATCAACAATCTGCAGGTAGTCTGAAAAAAGCATTGGCATATTACAATGTCGGACCAAGTAACTATAACAATAAATGGTCCATGAAACGCCAAGGTAAAAAGTATGCACGCCAAGTCAAAGCCAAAGAAAAACAACTAAAACAAGCCCTATAAGGGGTATAAGCAAGGGAAACCCCTTGCTTTTTTTATCTTTGATTTG
>CAVBYE010000023.1:0-27360 GCA_963599285.1 Bacteroidaceae bacterium
ATATGCTGGTGCGTTCAGGTGCCATTGACATGATCGTAGTCGATTCTGTAGCAGCCCTAACCCCTCGCGCCGAAATTGAAGGCGAAATGGGTGACTCACACATGGGTCTACAAGCACGTTTGATGAGCCAAGCCTTACGTAAAATTACCGGTAATGCCAAGCGCTCAAACTGTATGGTGATCTTCATTAACCAAATTCGTATGAAGATTGGTGTGATGTTTGGTAGCCCTGAAACTACAACTGGTGGTAATGCACTGAAATTCTATGCTTCAGTACGTTTGGATATCCGTCGTATTGGTCAGGTCAAAGAAGGCGACGAAATTATTGGTTCAGAAACCAAAGTTAAAGTCGTCAAAAATAAAATGGCGCCACCGTTCCGTGAAGCGTTGTTCCAAATTTTGTATGGCAAGGGTGTCAATCATTTAGGTGAATTGGTGGATCTTGCTGTACAACAGGATATCGTACAAAAAGCTGGTGCTTGGTACTCGTATCAAGGCAACAAAATTGGTCAGGGTAAAAACAACGTGATTCGTTTGTTAGAAGAAAATACCCAAATGGCACAAGAAATTGAACGCTTAATTCGCGAGCAATTACTCACCACCAATCAAGTGCCTGCAGATGATCAGGACGATGATGCTGAGTTTGAGCCAGCAGAATAAAGCCACTGTCACGAAGACGCCCTACGGGGCGTTTTTGTCTTTTTCAGGACCTTCCCTATGAGCGATGCTAAATTTACCAATCTCATCGATTATGACGCCTTAAAACGCGAATATGGCGACCATGATGCTGCTCAAGCTTATGAACCGTTAAATTTTTCTGCACCTGAAAAAAAAGCCGAACGCAGCTTACTCAAAGGTTCACGCTTACGTTCGTATGCCTTTGCAGTACTCACCCGCAAAGAATACTCCAAAGCCGAACTGATTGAAAAATTAGCGTTATATGCCGAAGATCGTGATGAAGTGATTGAACTGGTTGAAGAACTAGCTACACAGCTGTATCAAAGTGATCAACGCGTGGCTGAAACCGTATTGTCGAGCCAAAAGCGTAAAGGTAAAGGCCCTGCACGCATTAAACTTGCGCTGAAAAATAAAAAAATTGATAGCAGTTTAATTGCAGATGAAATACAAGAGATTGATTGGCTCACCGAAGCATATCAATTGAAAGTGAAAAAATATGGCGTTGAAGTGACCAAAGATCCAAAATTAAAAGCCAAACAAATTCGCTTTTTACAATACAGAGGCTTTGATTTAGATACAATCTTTAAGGCGATTAGTCGATGTGAAGGTGATGATTAAAGCAAGAGAGAAAGATAAAAAATGATTTTATTATAGATATAATTGGTGGCAGCCCTACCAGCAAGCCTCCGGCACATCATAGTTCTATTACCGTTGCTACCTTCCGGTCCTGGCGGGGTTCATAGAGTACAATTGCGAAGTAACCAGCAGGGCTACCATTACGAGAACCAAGTATAGAGATTTTTTTTTAACTTGCAAGCCCCAAAAGTAAAAACTTTATCTAATTGATTAAATTAAAAACATTCTTCACTTTCAAGTTCACATTGTCTCCATTTTTGCTATATTTATTCACATAAAAATAGCGTTTATGCGCAGACAAACCCTTGCTTTTAAATAACGAGATGTTTTTAATAAACTGAGGTTTTGAAGGTCAATAACCGATTACATGGACTCCTACACGATGCGTTATCAGCATATTCTTTTTACCCTCACATTCTTGGGTAGCACATCCCTTTACGCCAATCCGGTGATCGAAACACGCGATTTGAGTCAAAAACAGGCTGTGCAGATCACCCCTGCTGCTGTGGATCTTGGTGTGGCACCTGTCACCAACATGAATTGGCAATTACTGCAAAAGAATCAAAAATTAGAAGATGAATTACGTCATTTACGTGGTCAAATTGAAGAGTTAGAAAACTCCAATCAACAATTAAACCACGAGCTCAATAACCGCTACACTGATCTTGATCAACGCTTAGAGTTACTGCACACCAAACTAGAACATCAGGCAGAGAGCAAAGTAGAAGAAGAAACAGTCGCTGAAGTACCAATTCAGCCTGAAGAACCAACCCCAGTTGCAGTGGTCGATGAAGCACCTGTTAGTCCGCCTCCGCCCCCTCCAGTCACAGCAAATATTCAAGATAATGAGCTTGACCGTGCAGCCTATACCATTGCGCTAGAGGCCTACAAAAATGGGGGTGCTAAAAAAGCCATTGACCCAATGCGTAATTTCATTAAAAACAATCCCAACAGCGTGTATGTCAGCAATGCTTATTTTTGGATGGGCGAGTTTTACTTAGCCATTGAACCTGTTAATTATAAGCGTGCCAAAGCCAACTATGCTGAAGTGGTCAATGCTTATCCGCAATCTTCTAAAGCAGCGACTGCATTATTTCGACTGTATAGCATTGCCCAAAATGTCGATCGTGATACCAAGTTAGCGCAACAATACCAAAAACAATTGCGCCAAAATTACCCCAACTCAGATGAAGTCAAATTCATCAAATAAAAAAAAGACACCGCGAGGTGTCTTTTTTGATTCAACTGACCTTAACGCACAATACCACGTTCAGATTGTTGAATAGAGTTTAAAAATAACTCAACTTCAGGAATGTGCGGTAAAATGTCTTGGCGAATTTTTTCGAGTGCTTGCTCGGTGGTTAAACCTGCTTTATAGACCAATTTAAAGGCTTCACGTAAACCTTGAATCACCTCTTTGGACCAGCCTTTACGGCGCATACCCTCAAAATTCATAGAGAATGCATGTGCCGGATTACCCGATGCCATGACATATGCAGGAACATCTTTAACAATTAATGATGCTGCCCCCACCATACTATAAGAGCTGATCTTACAGAATTGGTGCACACCTGAGTTACCACCCAAAATCACGTAATCACCCACATGCACATGACCTGCAAGCCCAACGTTGTTGGCCATAATATTGTGATCCCCAATGACACAGTCGTGTGCAACATGGGTATTGACCATCAATAAATTATGACTACCTACTTTGGTCAAGCTTTGGTCTTGTACAGTACCGCGATGCAAACTACAGTGCTCACGAATACTGTTATGATCACCGATTTCCAACCACGTTTCTTCACCACGATATTTTAAATCTTGGCAAACTTCACCTACACTCGCAAACTGAAAAATTTCATTGTGTTCGCCAATACGGGTATAACCGCCCACAACCACATGTGAATGTAGTTTCGTACCTGCACCAATGGTGACATTGGGGCCAATAATACAATATGGGCCAATCGTCACATCTGCTGCAATAACAGCAGATGCATCAATAATGGCCGTTGGATGGATTAAGTCAGTGTTACTCATGCCTGCTCGACTTTCTGATGCGAAACGGTAATTTCCGCAGTGGTTGCAATAACGCCATCAACAGTGGCTGTACAAGCATACTTGTAAATACCACGTTTGTGCATTAATAATTCAGATTTTAATACAAGTTGGTCACCTGCAACCACTTGTTTCTTAAATCTAACTTTATCCACGCCCGCAAATAAGAATAAAGAACCCGCTGTTGGCTTTTGGCCACTCATCACAAAGCCTAAAATGCCTGAAACTTGTGCGAGTGCTTCAACAATCAGCACACCCGGCATAATTGGGTATTCAGGGAAATGGCCTTGGAAAAATTCTTCATTAATCGTGATGTTTTTATAACCCACAATACTATTATCATTAATTTCAACCACACGATCCACCAATAAGAATGGATAGCGATGCGGTAAATATTCACGAATGGTTTGAATTGTCATCGGCAATTCTGGTTTCGTGAATGCTGGCGGAGTTGACTCTGTCATCATATTCATAATTATTTACGCAATTTTAAAGTTGATTCAAGGGACTCAATTTGAGTCTGTATATCATCAATTTTTTTCATCATTTGGGTCAATGGCACATCTGCTAATTGTTTAAAGCGTACAGCGGCCTTTTTCCACTGACTACTTTCGAGCATCATGGTGCCTGATGAATAGCTTCCCGGCGTAGAAATACTTTTCGTGACCATTGACATTCCTGTAATTTTTACCCCATCGGCAATATTAATGTGTCCAACCACACCACATGCCCCAGCGAAGATACAGTTTTTGCCAATCGTGGTACTTCCTGCAATGCCACATTTTGCAGCAATGGCAGTATTTGCCCCAATTTTCACGTTATGGGCAATTTGCACAAGATTATCAATAATGACACCATCTTCTAAGATAGTGTCATCTAACGCACCTCGATCGATACTACAGTTCGAACCAATTCGAACATCATCACCAATTTTTACCGAACCCAATTGCGCAATACGATGCCATTTCCCTTGATAAGGGGCAAAGCCAAAACCTTCACTCCCAATCACAGTATTGGCATGAATACGCACACGATCACCTAATTGGCAGCCACCAGTTAAGGTCACATGCGAATCAATAAATCCATGTTGACCGATTTCAACACCGTCATCTACTTTGGTATGTGACTGAATCACCGTATGCTCACCTACCACACAGCGTTCGCCAATCACGACATAATGGCCAATATACGCAGTATCGGCAATGATGGCTGAAGGGTGAATCTGGGCTGTACGTTCAATACCAGTCTTGTTGTGCTTGCGTTCAAACACATGGGTTAAAATCGCAAATGCAAGATAAGGATTCGCCACCACAAGGTAATTTCCCTCAGCAGGCAATTGTGCCAGCAATTCAGGGGTTACAATTAAGGCACTGGCCTGTGAAGTACGCGCTTGGGCCAAATACTTGTCTGCATTGACAAAGCCAATTTGACCCGCTTGTGCTTGCTCTAAACTGGCTAAGCCAAAAAGTTCAAGCGCGGCTTGCCCTTTGCACTCGCCTTGTACAAGGCGAGCAAGATCTTGAAGACGATATTGAGGTGCGTTCATAAATTATTTAATAGCGTTTACTTTTTGAATCATTTTATCAGTTAAATCGGCTTTTGCATCTGCTGCTAATACCGCATTTTTATTGATAATCAAATCTACTTTGGCTTCTTTACGCAGCTGCTCAGCAACGCTGGTGACACGACCTTCAAAGGTCTTATTCACATTTTGCAGCGTACTTTGTACTTTGGTTTGTACTTGCTGTTGTAAACCGTTCAATTGATTGGCTTTTGTTTCAAACTCTTTGGCCAATTTATCACGTTCAGCTTGATTTTTGCTGGCCTGACCTTTCTTTTGTAACTCTACTAACTCTTTTTGCAATTTTTCAATTTGCGAGGTTTGTCCTTGTACCGAATTTTTCAACTGCGTGTTTTGCTGTTGTAAGTAAGTGCTGCTTTGTACCACTTTATCTAAATCAACCACTGCAATATCTGTTGCATGCGCTGCGCTGAAGGTGAAAGCTGCCACTGCGCTTAAAATTAACTTTTTCATGTGCTGTCCTATGTTGTGGTTGTTAGGTCGTCCTTAGAAGGTACGACCGATTTCGAATTGAATATTTTTGGTTTCGTCGCCATCTTTTTCATTTAGTGGGAACGCGTAGCTTAATGACAATGGACCAATCATGGTGATCCAGGTAAAGCCGACACCGACGCTATAACGTAAATTATTTAGATCAAAGTCATAGTTGTCATTACAACGCTTGAGATCACTAGCTGAGTTAGGCACATCACATGTGGTATCAAACACTTGTGCACCTTCGGCGAAGATCACAGGACGAACTTGGCTGGTCCAATCGCCTTTAAATGGCAACGGCACGGCAAGCTCAGTACCAAATTGCAGCAAGGCATTACCACCCACTTCTTCATAATGTGGATATTGTGACTCATTGATCGCATCATATTGGGTAATATATTTTGGACCTAAAGTACTATTTTCATAACCACGGACTGAGCCATAACCACCGGCATAGAAGTTCTTATAAAATGGCAGATCATTACCATAACCTAACTTACCATAACCACGTAACACGAAGTTTTTACCTAAAGGTAAATAGCTTTGCGTTTCATAGGTAATTTTTTGGTAATCCACATCACCACCCGGTAATGCCACTTCGGCATTGACACGATGCATCGTCCCTTTGGTTGGGAAAATTGGACGGTTAAGTGTGTTATATGACCAACCTAAGTTAATGTTATAGGTTAAGAAACTGTCTGTACCCTGATCTTCTAAATAATCATAAATGTAAGTCGAGGCATATGGACCTGTGGTCACATCCGTCTGATCCACATTCAAACCGAAGCTAATACTTTGGTTTTCATCAATTGGGTAACCTAAAGTTAAACCACCACCTAAACTGTCTGTCACATAGTTATTGACGTTATAGTCGTCATCTAACTTGGTTTTACGGTAGTACATGTTATAGCCACGGCGTACCCCATCAATGGTGAAGTAAGGGTCGGTGACACTTAAGTTATAGTAATCTTGGGTCTCAGAACGGGACAAATCAATCGACACACTGTTGCCTGTGCCCAAGAAGTTGGTTTGGCTTAAACCGGCTTGGAAGGTAATACCACCACTTTGTGAGTAACCTACCGCAAGGGTACTGGTACCTGAATGTTGCTCTTCTACAGTGACATTAATATCGACTTGGTCAGGTACATTCGGTACACGAGCCAGCTTCATGTCTACGGTTTTAAAGAAGCCGGTACGTTCTAAACGTACTTTGGATAAGTCAATTTTCTCCGAACTTGCCAATGCCCCTTCCATTTGGCGCATTTCGCGACGTAATACTTCATCCGAAGTTTTGACGTTACCGCTAAAGTTGACGCGACGTACAGTGACTTGCTGGCCTGGATTAATGTAGTAGTTTAAGCCAACAGTACGGCTATCTTTATCAATTTGTGGAACTACATTTACTTCAGCAAAATAGTAACCTGCATTACTATATTTACGTTGTAGCAGCTGCTTAACACTATTGACCCGCTCTTGTGAGTAGGTTTGACCGTCACGGTAAATTTGTAGGGCTTTTAATTCTGTTGTGCTGTATAAGGCATCACCTAAGAATTTGGTTTCACCAAATTTAAACTGTTCACCTTCATTAATACTGACTTCAACGAAAACTTTTTTGTTGTCTTTACTCAAGTTTAAACTGGAGTTAATCACTTCAAAGTTGATATAGCCTTGGTTTAGGTACAAAGCACGTAAAGCTTCTAGGCTTGCTGCCATTTTTTCACGCGCATAACGGTCGTTACGCGATACAATCGAGTTCCAACCGCTTTCTTTGACTGCAAATACACGCTTGATGTCTTCATCTTTAAATACCGTGTTCCCCACAATATTAATATCCACAACTTTAGCTGCTGTACCTTCAGCAAACTCAAGCGTTACAGCCACACGATTGTTGGCCTGTGGTGTGGTGATGACCTTGACATCAGCATCATAACGACCTTGCTGCATGTACTGCTGCTCAAGCTCGGACTCAACCGTTTGTAGTAAGGATTTTTTTAGCACTTGTCCTGCAGACAAGCCCATTTTTTTCAAGCCTTCATTTAAGGCTTCTTTCGGAATGAGTTTATTGCCCTTGAGTTCAACATTGGAGATGATTGGGCGTTCAACCACCTGTAAACCCAACACGCCTTCTTGATGGGCAGTTTTAATATCATCAAAATTTTCAGTGGCATATAAAGCACGAATTGCTTCAGCAATGCTTGCATCATCAACACGCTGTCCCACTTGAATCGGTAGGATGCTATATACTTGTGCAGGGGTTAAACGTACCAAGCCATCAATTTTAATATCACGTACGATAAATTCATCTGCTGCGTATACTTGTTGTGCTGCTGCCATAGCACTCACCAGTGCCATAGACATAAATAAATGTGTGTGCTGCATGCCAGTCTTTTCCGCTGTTAGTTTATTCCATTACGTTATAAACGCATAAAGTCATTAAATAGAGCCAGAAGCATCATACTTCCGAGCAGTACCATACCAATTTTTAATCCAACTAATTGTATTTGTTCCGAAACAGGTTTGCCGCGTAATAATTCAATAAAGTAGTACACCAAATGCCCACCATCAAGCATAGGAATAGGTAACAGGTTTAAAATGCCTAAACTTACACTCATCAAGGCCATAAAGCCAATAAAAGTTTGCCACCCCATTTCTGCACTTTGACCTGCAACTTTAGCAATGGTAATCGGACCAGATAAATTATCGAGACCAATTAAGCCTTTTACCATTTTGACCATCGAGTTTAAGATCATGCTCGAGATCTGTCCGGTTTTGTCAAATGCCATCATCAATGCTTCTGTTGGGCTGTATTGAATGGTTTGTTTATAAGCATCCGGAATGGTTATTTTTCCAGGGTCGCTTTGCACACCAAGCATACCGGTAGTGTTGCCCATGCTGTCACGTTTGCCTTGTGGCATCACATCTAAAGTTTGAATGTTTTGGCCACGCAATACGTCGATTTTTAATAATTTTTCAGGTGAAGCTTGTACTTTTTCAACCACTGCATACCAGTCTTTCATTGCCACACCATCAATCGCCACAATGGTGTCACCGACTTGCATCCCCTGACGAATCGCCGCACCATCTTCGGTGAGCTTAGAGACCACCGCAGGAATATGGGGACGATAAGGGAGAAAGCCCAATTCACTCAGTGGCGATTGTGATTGATCTTTTAAAAAGTTCTGAATAGGCAGGTTAAAGTGTTGTAAGGTGCCTGCACGCTCTGCTGTAACCTGAATATGTCCAGTTTCCCCAGCACGATCGACCAAGGCAAAACTGAGCTGCTCCCAATTGGCAGTCGAACGCCCATCAATTGCCGTAATTTTATCGCCAACTTGCATATTCATGAGGGCTGCAGGGCTTTGTGCAACCACCTGACCCACACGTGTATTCAGCTGCTGCTGTTCAGGTAAAAATAGTACCCAAAACAGTAAGACCGCAAAGACCAAATTAATTAAAGGCCCCGCTGCAACAATTGCAATTCGCTTCCACGGATGCTGTCGGTTAAAAGCACGCGGTGCATCCTCTGCGCTTACATTACCTTCGCGCTCATCCAGCATTTTGACATAGCCCCCAAGTGGTAAGGCTGACAATTGGTACTGAATACCCGATTTTTTCGATGTCCACTTGAGCAATGTTGGCCCAAATCCAATGGAATAAACTAAAACTTTAACGCCTAATTTACGTGCCACAAAATAATGACCAAATTCATGAATCGCAATTAAGGGACCGAGCAACAAAATTGCCGCTACAATCATAAATAAGGCACTCATCGTTTAGCTTCCTGTCTGGATATATTGGGTGGCCACGTGGCGGGCACGCACATCTGCCGCCAAAATGGTTTCAATGTCATCAGCGGCAGTCACTGCAAGCTGATTTAAAGTATGTTCGACCACTTGTGGAATCTGCATAAATGCAATATGACCATGCAAAAAGGCTGCCACAGCAATTTCATTGGCCGCATTCAGCAAGGTCGGTGCCGTGCCACCACTACGCATGGCTTGACGGGCAAGTTCTAATGCAGGGAAACGTTGCACATCAGGTGCTTGGAAATTTAGCTGTTGATGCACAAATAAATCCAAAGGCGGTACATGGGTTTGTAAACGCTCCGGCCATGCTAGGGCATGGGCAATGGGCGTACACATATCCGGATTACCCATTTGTGCTAAAGTTGAGCCATCAACGTATTGCACCATTGAGTGAATAATACTTTGTGGATGTACCACGACGGTAATGTAATCTTCAGTGACCGCAAATAAATGACAGGCTTCAATTAACTCGAGTCCTTTATTCATTAAAGTGGCGGAGTCTACCGAAATTTTTTGTCCCATGGACCAATTCGGGTGCTTACAGGCCTGCGCAGGCGTGACCTGAGCCAATTGCTCCACAGTATGGTTTAAGAAGGGGCCACCCGACGCGGTGAGTAAAATACGTGATACGCCAAGTTTAGGCTGACCATTGCGCTCAATATCTAGATAGTTTTGTGGTAAGCATTGAAAAATAGCATTGTGCTCAGAGTCTACAGGCAATAATAAAGCACCATGTTCACGTGCAGCCTGCATCATCAAGTCACCCGACATCACCAAGGCTTCTTTATTGGCCAAGAGTACGCGCTTTCCTGCTTTAACCGCAGCAAGTGTTGGCATTAATCCTGCCGCACCCACAATCGCCGCCATCACCACATCCACTTCAGCGTGCGCAGCGACAGCGATAAGACCGGCTTCGTCAGTCAGGATCTCAATGTCATGTAAATTTTCTTGGCGCAGTTGCAAGTGTAACTCGGCTGCTTTTGCAGAAGGTACCACCGCAACTTTTGGTCGGTACTGTTTGCAAATGTCTACCAGCTCTGCGATACGGCTGTGTGCGGTCACTGCAAATACTGAGTAACGTTCCGGGTGTTGTTGTAAAATTTTTAAGGTACTTTGACCAATGGAACCTGTAACACCTAAAATACAAACAGCTTGTGACATTTATAAATCTACGCCAATTAATTTCAAAACATACATGCCTGCTGCAAAAATAGGTGCAGCGGCTAACAACGAGTCAATACGATCAAGTACACCGCCGTGACCTGGCAGAATACGTCCAGAATCTTTGATCCCTGCACGACGCTTAATCATGGACTCAAATAAATCACCCAATACAGAACTAAAAACGGTCACGATCGACAAGACTAGGAATAAAAAATGCTGACTGAAACTTAAGTCCAGATAGATCACTTCAACCGCCACAACAATCAACATGGCTGTCAACACACCACCATATAGACCTTCAAGTGACTTATTTGGACTCACATGCGGAGCAAGTTTTTTATTGCCCAACTTACGCCCAACAAAATAGGCACCACTGTCTGCGCCCCAGACCAACAAGAACAGGTACATTAACCACCATGGCGAGCTGCTCCATAACGAGAAAATGGCGGTAATTGCGGCTGCAATCAGCACAATCCCAATCAATTTTAGACTTTGGTTATACCAAGCATCGTATTCAGGATAAGATTTCACCCAATACATACTCAGCACCCAAGAAATAATCGAGGCTGCCCACAGTAACAGTGCAATATCATTAAAATACAAAGCCAACGCAGATAAAGCGGCTGCCGCAATACCATAAAGCCATGCAATTGGTTTGGAAACCACCGCAGTAGGTGATTTCTTTGGCATAAGCTTATACCACTCATAACCTGCGACCCCCGCAGCTGTCGTCATGAGCACAAACATTGGGTAAACTGAAGTTGTCGCGAACATACAACTGAGTACGACTGCGACCAATACCAATGCGGTAATAATCCGCTCTAACATTTATTAGTTCTCATTTTTCTGTTGTTGGATTTGCTCAGAAGTCATACCAAAGCGACGTTCGCGTCCCGCAAACACGCCAAAGGCATCTTCAAGCTCTTCCACAGTAAACTCAGGCCATAAGGTTGGCGTAAAGTACAATTCAGCATAAGCTGCTTGCCACAGCAAGAAGTTTGACAATCTAAAGTCGCCACCTGTACGAATCAATAGATCCACAGCAGGTAAATCGGCCATACTGATATAGCCAGCAAAACGTTGTGTATCAATCTGATCAAGGCTGACTTTTTGTTCAAGTACATCCACAGCCAATTGTTTCGCGGCCTGTGTCATATCCCACATACCACCATAACTGACTGCAATGGTCAAAGCCATTTCTTTAAAATGTGCCGTTTGTTGTTCAGCATCTTGCATTAATTCACGCAGTTTAAGGGATAGACGTGAGCGATCACCAATAAACTGTAGTGCAATTTTGAATTTAAGCATGCGTGGCAACTGCTCACGAATGGTCTCTTCTAATAATTGCATGAGTAAATCGACTTCGAACTGCGGTCGATTCCAGTTTTCACTCGAAAACGCAAATACCGTTAAGGCACGGATCCCGCGTTCACGGCAATGCTCCACAATCGGATCAAGTACCGTTTTACCTTCACGATGCCCCTCACCTTTTTGCATTTGATTTTTTTTTGCAAAACGATTGTTGCCATCCATAATGATGGCAACATGTTTCGGAAGATGTGTAGTGTCTTCAGCGGTCATTGATTAGACCTTCATCAATTCAGCTTCTTTCGCAGCTAAACGCTTGTCTACTTCAGCAACGTATTTGTCTGTGATTTTTTGGATATCATCACCTGCACGGCGCTCATCATCTTCAGAAATTTCTTTTTCTTTTAACAATGCTTTGATATCACCCAATACATCACGACGAATGTTACGGATTGCAACTTTGGCATTTTCAGCTTCTGAACGTGCCACTTTTTGCATGTCTTTACGCGTTTCTTCAGTTAATGCTGCAAGTGGTACACGAATCGCATCTGCTGTGATTGGGTTAAGACCCAAATCAGATTCGCGAATGGCTTTGTCAATCGCCGCAACCATAGTACGTTCAAACGGTTGAACCAACAATGTACGTGAATCTTCAACACCTACGTTTGCCACTTGGTTTAATGGTACGTCAGAACCATAGTAAGGAACCATGACACCATTTAAAATGGATGGGTGTGCACGGCCAGTACGCACTTTGTTAAAACCTTGTTCTAAAGATTCTAAAGACTTCTGCATACGTAGTTCAGCGTCTTTTTTAAGATCGTTAATCATATGATCTTCCTTACTTAATTCCAAAAATGGTAGTTTTTTAAAAACAGCTTAGTATAGAGGGCTTTCGCCCTCACGTCATTAATTGGTGACGTGAGTCCCCTCTTTTTCACCCATCACCACAGACAACAATGCGCCAGTTTTGTTCATATCAAACACTTGTAATGGCACATGGTGGTCACGGCATAGACAAATCGCGGTTAAGTCCATCACACCCAATTTTTCATCTAACACTTGGTCAAAGGTTAAGGTGTCATACTTCACAGCATCTTCGAATTTGCTTGGATCTTTGTTGTATACGCCATCAACTTTAGTGGCTTTTAAGATCAGATTGGCTTCGATCTCAATACCACGTAAACATGCTGCAGTGTCTGTGGTAAAGAATGGGTTACCTGTACCAGCAACGAACACGCAGACTTCACCTTGAGTGAGGTGACGAATCGCATCACGGCTTGAGTACGGCTCAACCACAGTACCAATCGATAAAGCTGACATCAAACGCGTTTTAATATTGCGACGAACCAAGGCATCACGCATTGCTAAACCGTTCATCACCGTTGCCAGCATACCCATTTGGTCGCCGGTCACACGACCCACTAAACCGTCTTTTTGTAATTGGCTACCACGGTATAAGTTACCACCACCAACCACAATACCCACTTGCACGCCTAAACCCACAAGATGTGCAATCGCCAAAGACATTTGATCTAAGACTTGTGCATCGATGCCCATGTCTTTATTACCCGCCAATGCTTCACCTGAAAGTTTCAGCAAAATACGGCCGTAACGTGGGTTTTTAGAATCTGTTACCATTTTATCAACTCCAAATTTAATCTTTTTTCAATATTGCTTAAGCTTTAATGCGAATGAGTTTCGCATACAGGTCATACTCATCTGCATCCGTAATTTCGACTTCAAGAAGGTCGCCGGATTTGATTAAGCTCTTATCAATATCTTCAACAAAGACGTTGCCATCAATTTCTGGTGCATCTGCATATGAACGTGCTACAGCCACAGGGAATTCATCTTCCAAATCATCTACAAGTACAGTCATGGTCTGACCAATACGTTTTTGCAGTTTGGCTGCTGAAATCTCTTGTTGAACTTGCATGAAGCGTTCATAACGTTCTTGCTTGATTTCTTCAGGTACATGATCAGGTAAGTCGTTTGCCGTTGCACCTTCAACCGGTGAATAGGTAAAACAACCCACGCGATCAAGCTGAGCTTCTTTTAACCAGTCAAGCAACATTTGGAAGTCTTCTTCGGTTTCACCAGGGAAGCCAACCACAAATGTTGAACGTAGGACTAAATCAGGACATTTTTCACGCCATACCTTTAAACGTTCCAAGGTATTTTCACTGTGAGCAGGTCGCTTCATCAGCTTTAATACTTTAGGGCTTGCATGTTGGAAGGGAATGTCTAGGTAAGGCAAGATTTTACCTTGTGCCATAAGATCAATCACCGCATCCACATGTGGGTATGGGTAAACATAATGTAGACGTACCCAGATCCCAAGCTGACCGAGTGCTTCACACATGTCATAGAACTTGGTTTTTACTGGTTGACCGTTCCAAAAGTCCAATTTGTACTTGGTGTCTACGCCGTATGCAGAAGTGTCTTGGGAGATGACGAGTACTTCTTTTACACCGGCTTTTTTGAGTGCTTGTGCTTCACTAAGCACAGAACCTACAGGACGAGAGACTAAGTCGCCACGCATACTCGGGATAATACAGAAGGTACAACGGTGGTTACAGCCTTCTGAGATTTTTAAATATGCATAATGCTTTGGTGTTAAACGGATACCTTGCTCTGGCACTAAATCAATAAATGGATTGTGCTTTGGCGGTTCAGGTACATACTCATGTACCGCATCCATTACTTCTTCATAAGCAGCCGCGCCAGTAACTTTAAGGACGTTTGGGTGCATTTGACGAATTTTATCTTCGTCTTTGCCTAGACAACCTGTTACGATCACGCGACCATTGGCATTCATGGCTTCGCCAATAGCGTCTAAAGACTCTTGTACTGCAGATTCAATAAAACCACAGGTATTAACAACGACTAAATCCGCACCGTCATAATCTGACGCTACATCATAACCTTCAGTCTTTAACTGAGTTAGAATTCGTTCAGAATCGACCAATGCCTTAGGACAGCCTAAAGAAACAAAACCGACTTTGGGGGATTTCATGAATCTGCGCTCCACTAGAATGGGCGTATTGTATGTCTTTTCTGTCTATAAAAATAGTTGCTTAGGCCACTCTTTGCATAATGCACCAAAATACAACCACAATTTTCACGACATTTTTCAATATGCACCATTTTGGTTCGAAAAATATTTACAGCGCCACGGCATTACTTTATATATTTGAGAGCCAAGAGCAATTTCGGCGCATAGCGGATCTTTAAATTGTCCAATTTGCAGCATTTTCTACAAGTTGGCGTGCATTTTGCTTAAATTGCCTCAATTCAGATCTTTTATATACACTTGAATTGCTTTATGAAGCTGCCACTGCGCTATTTTAATACAGGACGTCTTTGCTGATGGATCAACTGCACCCGATCGATTATCGCCTTTTAGTGGACAATATGACCACGGCGATCCTATTGGCTAATCAAGATCTTAATGTATTTTACCTCAACTCAGCCTGCGAGGCTTTGTTTGATATCAGTTTACTGCGTGCTTCAGGTCAACCAGTATTAAACTTGTTACATCTGCCCAATGATGAGTTTAATACCCAAGAAGCACTCATGAATACGCTCACGACAGGACAACCTTATACCCGCCGTGAAGCCACTATTAATGTCAACTTTAAAGAAATTCACGTTGACTATACGGTCTCTCAATTAGATCAAAACCGCAGTTATCATCCGTTATTGGTGATTGAGCTGAATCCAATTGACCGCAGATTAAAAATTTCCAAAGAAGAAAACTTCATTCAGCAACACCAAGTGGCACGTCAGTTGATTCGTGGTGTAGCACACGAGATTAAAAATCCATTGGCGGGTATTCGTGGGGCAACCCAATTGCTTGCACGTAGCCTGAACGATCCGCAATATACCGAATTCACAGATATTATTATCAGTGAAGTTGATCGCTTACGTAATTTGGCAGATACCATGTTGGGTTCACGCCAACTACCAAGTTACCAGCCAGTGAATATCCATGAACCACTAGAACGAGTACGCTCTTTAGTGGTCAATCAAACCAAAAAGAAAATTCAAATTATTCGCGATTATGATCTGTCATTACCAGATGTATTTGCAGACCGCGATCAACTGATTCAAGTCATGCTCAATATCAGCGTTAATGCTGTACAAGCCATGAATGAAAATAAAGAATTCTTTGACGAGCAACAACCGGCCTTAATTTTAAGAACCCGTATTCAACGTTTAGTCACCATTAATGGCGTGATTCACCGCTCTATGGTGCGCATTGACATTGAAGACAATGGTCCGGGTGTACCGGACGGAATTTTAGAATCTGTGTTTTATCCTTTAGTCACCGGCCGTGCCAAAGGTACGGGCCTCGGTCTGAGTATTGCACAAAATATTATGCATCAACACCAAGGCATGATTGAATGCCAATCGGTGCCAGGAAAAACCGTCTTTAGCTTATATTTACCTTGGGAGTTAAATCATGTCGCGAAATAAAATTTGGGTCATTGATGACGATCGCGCCATGCGCTGGGTCTTAGAAAAAACCTTTAAAGAAGAAGGACTCGATGTCACCAGCTTTGAAGAAGCGCAATCTGCCTTAGATCAACTGGCCATTGAAGAGCCAGATGTCATTTTAACTGACATTCGTATGCCGGGTATTGATGGCTTGGCCTTTTTAGGCAAAGTCAAAACCCAATTACCTGACTTACCTGTCATTATTATGACCGCACACTCAGATCTTGAATCTGCAGTATCCAGCTATCAAACTGGTGCTTTTGAATATTTACCAAAACCGTTTGATATTGATGAAGCTTTGGCCCTAGTCAATCGTGCCATTTTACATATCACAAAATTACAACAACAAGAGTCCGCAAAAGCGGCCCCTAAAATTCAATCGACTGAAATTTTAGGTGAATCGCCTGCAATGCAGGAAGTGTTTCGTGCCATTGGTCGTTTATCTCAATCCCACATCACCGTACTGATCAACGGTGAATCAGGCACAGGTAAAGAACTCGTTGCGCATGCACTGCACCGTCATTCACCCCGCAGCAGCAAACCGTTTATTGCCTTAAATATGGCAGCCATTCCCAAAGATTTAATTGAAACCGAATTATTCGGACATGAAAAAGGTGCCTTCACTGGTGCCAATGTGCAACGCCAAGGGCGTTTTGAGCAAGCCAACGGTGGCACGCTATTTTTAGACGAAATTGGCGACATGCCATTTGAAACTCAAACCCGCTTACTGCGTGTTTTAGCCGATGGTGAGTTTTACCGCGTGGGTGGACATACGCCTGTTAAGGTCGATGTACGTATTGTCGCTGCAACGCATCAGGATTTGGAAAAATTGGTGCATGATGGCCGTTTCCGTGAAGATTTATACCACCGCCTTAACGTGATTCGTATTCATATTCCCAAGCTTGCGCATCGTGCTGAAGACATTCCTATGTTGGCACAGCACTTCCTTGGCCGTGCAGGCAAAGAACTTGGCGTGAGTCCAAAACTACTGCGTCCTGAAACGCAAGAATATATGCAACAACTGCCTTGGCCAGGTAACGTACGTCAGCTTGAAAATACTTGCCGTTGGTTAACGGTAATGATCACCGGACGTGAGGTGTATCCAGAAGATTTACCTGCTGAGCTGAAGCAACTTCCGATTGATAAACTTGGTGAAGGTCAAGCACAGCTTGATCGTTTGGCAGTACATCATTGGGATGAGCTATTAGGTCAGTGGGCGGTACAAAAGTTAAAAAATGGTGAAATGAAGATTTTGGATATTGCGACGCCAATGTTTGAACGCACCTTAATTAATGCTGCCCTACAACAAACGCGAGGACGTAAACGTCATGCTGCTGAGCTACTTGGTTGGGGACGTAACACCCTCACCCGTAAGCTGAAAGAACTGGGTATGGATACAGCTGACGACGATGTAGAAGAAGAAATCGAAGGCTAAATTAAAAAGCACCCTCGGGTGCTTTTTTTATGCCAATTAAAGCGTAAAGCCCACATAGCGTGAATAGCCTTGCATCCCTAAATCAGCTTTTAAGATCAGGAAATTATCATACGTGGCTTGGCAAATTGCCTCAAACATATTCATTTGATCATCATTGGCATGTAGCTCATCTACCGTATACGGCATAGTGGCTTCAAATTCATCCGTGATATATTCAAAGCCGATATCCATAGCAATAAACAGATTGTGCTCACAGGGCTGAATGTATTGTTCTTGTTGCCAATCGATCACCCAATGTCCGCAATGCGGACACGCAATGGAATCTGTGGCGTGGTGGTCAAGTTGAATCAGTTGATAGGCCATACAAAAGGACTCAAGTAAAAACCTATACAGTGTAAAAATTAATGCCCTAAGATGCAAAAAAATCCCTCTTTGATCTCGGGATTAAAAATGCTTAGGCTATTATGAGCCATACGGAAATTGAATTGACAATTTGCAACAATATCTCTGTAATGAAATGATTGTTGCAAAAATGGCATAAGCTTATGTTGTCAGATTTAGATGATTTTTACTGTTTCGCGGTGGTGGTCGAACATGGCGGATTTAGTGCCGCAGAACGTGCCACCGATATTCCCAAATCCAAACTCAGCCGCCGCGTTTATCAACTTGAGGAACGTTTAGGGGTACGTTTAATTCAACGTAGTTCACGCCATTTTGCAGTCACTGAAATTGGCATGAATATCTATCGTCATGCCCAAGTCATGCTCAATGCAGCACAAGCGGCACATGATCTCGTAGATCATTTGAGTACTGAGCCACGTGGTGTGATTAAGGTCAGTGTACCCGTATCTATTGCACAAAATGAGCTCGCAAAAATTTTACCTGCCTTTTTAGATGCTTATCCTGAAATTAAAGTGCAGCTATTGGTCAGTAACCGTCGTGTCGATGTGATTCATGAGGGTATTGATGTAGCGTTGCGGGTACGTTCTCAGCTCGACACGGATCCTAATCTGGTGATTCGGCAGTTTTCCCATATCGAACAGCATCTATTCGCCAGTCAAGCGTATTTGAATCAACACGGCGAACCCAAACAACCTGAGGATCTGAGCGAGCATCGTATTTTAAGTATGGTGGATGAGCACCTTGATCAGCAGCTTGTCATACATAACCGTGACCGTGCACAGAAAAAGATTAAAGTCAGCCCAACTGTCATGGGTTCAGATTTAGTCTTATTGGTGCAACTGATTCGGCAACACGCCGGCATTGCACTCTTACCGGATAGCACAGTGCAAGATTACTTAGATTCAGGTGAGTTGGTGCGGGTTTTACCCGAGTGGAAAGCAGCGCATGGTGTGTTCCATATGGTCTACCCTTCACGTCGTGGTCTCTTGCCTGCGGTAAGAGTATTTATTGACTATTTAGTCGAACACTTGGCGGATTAAATAAACAAGCTGATCATTGATCAGCTTGTTTGACTTTAGGCGGTGAGTTCAATAGCAGGATAATCGCCTGTGCCTTCTGGCCAAGGTGACAACACTTCAAAACCAGTGTCTGTGACCGCTACCATATGCTCCCACTGTGCAGACCAGGCCCCATCTTTGGTCACCACTGTCCAACCGTCACTGAGTTCTTTAACCGCAACACCACCTAAGTTAATCATTGGCTCAATGGTAAACACCATGCCCGTCTCTAATTGAATGCCTTGGCCAGGTTGACCATAGTGGACGACATTGGGCTGCTCATGATAAACCTGCCCAATACCATGACCACAGTACTCACGCACGACACTATAGCCTTCACGCTTAGCAACGCTTTGAATCGCGTAGCCAATATCTCCGAGCGTTGCTCCCGGTCGCACAGCACGAATCCCTGCAAGCATCGCTTCATAGGTGGTATCCACTAATTTTTTTGCTTCTGGTTTCACCGAACCCACATAGTACATCCGACTGGTGTCGCCATAGTAACCATCTTTAATGATGGCTACATCGATGTTAATAATATCACCATCTTTTAAAATAATATTTTCTGCCGGAATGCCATGACACACCACTTCATTGGGTGAAATACAGGTGGTTTTGGTATAACCATAATAGCCAATATTGGCAGGTGTGACCTGCAAGGTATTCACAATATAGTCATAACACAAATCATCTAAATATGCCGTACTGACGCCTGGTTTCACATATGGGCCAATCATGTGTAATACTTGCGCAGCCAAACGCCCAGAAATTCTTAATTTTTCTAAATCTTGTTCTGTTTTTAATGTAATTTTTGGAGCGCGCATAAATATTATCCTTGTCAAGTGTGCCTTAATTATAAGGGTTTTTTTCTCAAATGATGCAAATCGCACCAATAAGTGCTGTAATTGACATCGCCCTGTGCGCTAGCTGATTCTTTTTTAACCAGACGAATCATTTAAACAAACTCTACGCTCTGCCACCCAATATCACCATAATGGTACTATAAATTAGAGATATGTATATTTTATGATATTGAATCAATTAGATAAATCAACCAAGTTTTTAAAGTTTGATCAATAAAAAAACCAATTGTTTAGAAAACAATCATAATACAATTAAATTAAGTTACCCAAAAAATACGCTTTGCTCTAAAATCTTCTGTTTTTGTGCTAGCTCATTTCTCCCTCTATGACGAATTTACGTACACGGGATATTATTGCCTTAGGTTTTATGACCTTTGCCCTGTTTATTGGTGCAGGCAATATCATTTTCCCACCGATCGTGGCGCAGCAAGCTGGTGAACATGTA
The DNA here is from genome assembly GCA_963599285.1 of Bacteroidaceae bacterium. Lineage (GTDB taxonomy): Bacteria > Pseudomonadota > Gammaproteobacteria > Pseudomonadales > Moraxellaceae > Acinetobacter. The sequence continues at coordinate 20,412 of CAVBYE010000023.1, forward strand.
TGGCTTGCCGCTTTTGGTTTCTTAATTACTGCGGTAGGCTTACCCGTTCTTACGATTATGGCCTTATCACGCGTTGAAGGTTCCATTCAAATCCTCAGCTCACCATTAGGTAAAATCGCCAGTATGATTTTAACTATTGTGTGCTATTTAGCTGTTGGTCCATTGTTTGCAACACCGCGTACTGCAACGGTTTCTTATGAAATTGGTTTCTCGGCTTATTTTGGTACTTCTGCATCAAGCCTGTTGCTGTACAGTGCCATTTATTTTGCCTTTGTGACACTCATTTCTTTGTATCCAACCAAGATTTTGGACACAGTCGGCTACTTCCTTTCACCACTTAAAATTTTATCTTTGGTGATTTTAGGTGTAGCAGCCTTCATGATGCCAACAGGCTTTGTACCACCTGCGATTGATAACTATATCAGCAGTCCGGTTTCGGAAGGTTTTGTAAATGGTTACCTTACCATGGACACTTTAGGTGCTCTTGTGTTTGGTATTGTCATCATCAATGCGATCCGTTCACGTGGTGTTACCGATAAAAAGCTCATCACTAAATATGCGGTGATTTCAGGCTTAATTTCAGGTGTTGGCTTAACCCTTGTATATTTAAGCTTATTTAAGTTGGGCTTAAACAGTCATGAAATTGCAGCCGATGCAAGTAATGGTGCTGTGATTTTACATGCCTATGTACAACATGCTTTTGGTGATTTTGGCTCACTGTTCTTAAGTGCCATGATCTTTATTGCCTGCATGGTGACCGCAATTGGCCTGACCTGTGCATGTTCAGAGTATTTCTCACAAATTACCAAAATCAGCTATAAAAAATGGGTACTCATTTTAGTGGGCTTTGCTTTTGTGATTTCAAACTTAGGCTTAACCAAACTGATTGCTGTTTCTGTACCTGTATTAAGCGCAATTTATCCACCTGCAATTGTGGTGATCATGCTGAGCTTCTGCTGGGGTATGTTTAATCACGCTTCACGTGTTGTGGCTCCTGTAACAGCTGTTGCACTGATCTTCGGTATTATCGATGGTTTAAAAGTCGCTGGTTTTGAAGAACATTTACCTGCTGTCTTAACGCATTTACCTCTAAGCGCACAAAACCTTGCATGGTTAATCCCATCCGTATGTGTGTTGGTGATTTGTGTGATCGTGGACAAAATGAAAAAATAACATTTTTCCTTGTAGTTAAAATTGCGTGTTTTACCCCAACCCAATTTTAAATATCAGCAATAAATGTCAGGTTTTACCCAAACAGACCTTTATTGTTTTTCCTACAAGTATGCTGTATTGATTCATTGTCAATCACTTTTAAGCACGCGCTTGCTTCATGCCTGATCATCAATCTTAAGTGCACCCTGTACCAAAGTTACATGCTGGTGCTGCTTAATGTTGTACAATCAGATAAATATTACATTTTTGTGAATTTTATTACTTGCTATTCAAAAAAAATCCAAGTACAACAATATAAACCAACCCAACTAAAACAATAGGTTTTTTATTCTCAGGAGGCGTGAAGATGTCAGTACAACACTTCAATAAATCATTCTTCAATAACGCACTCAAACAAAACAGCACCACTCTGGTTTATTTGAGCACCCCATTAGCCTTAATTCTTACTCTGGTTGTTTATGGCACGATTCAAGGTAACTTGAAAATCGAATATTTTGCCTATGCCCTTATTGTCTCTCTGGTCTTTTTTATTTGGGCAGTGATTGACCATAAATATCGTGCACAACAAGATGACTAGAAGGTGGATGCTCGCATCCACTTTCTAGTTGAAGATAAAAATAAAATCATAGGCATAAAAAAGCCCCACGGGGTGAGGCTCTCTTACTGAATAACTACCTTATACTCTGCGCTGACGGATCATCACTGTTTTAATGCGATTACCATCTAACTCAGTTACTTCAAAGGCTAAGCCTTGATATTCAAGTGCTGTACCGACTTTGACTTCACCTTGAGTTTTATCCAAAATTAAGCCTGCAATACTAATATAGCCAGCATCTTCCTCGACCAAGTCTAGACCTAATTGTAGTTCTAATTGGTAAAGATCGAGCATACCTGTCGCACGCCATGCACCATCCTCGAGTTTCACCAAATCTAGCTGCTCATCGGCATCAGGGAATTCACCTGCAATGGCTTCAAATACATCTAAAGGTGAAATTAAACCTTGTACATGACCAAACTCATCACTCACCAAGACCAATGAGCCTTTAGAACTACGTAACGTATTAATCGCATCAATTACTTTCATTTTTTCAAAAATGTAGATTGGACGTTGACGACGAATCAGATTTTTCATCTCTTCTTCATCATCTAATACGTCAAGCAATTCCTTAGCACGAACAATACTAATCACTTTATCTAAGCTACCACGACACACAGGGAATAAACTGTGAGGTACAGATAAAATTTTCTCACGAATTTCTTCAGCACTGTCATCAAGGTCAACCCAAGAAATATGGCTACGCGGTGTCATAATAGACGCCACTGAACGTTCAGCTAGGGTCAATACCCCACCAATCATATAACGTTCTTCATCGGCGAAAGCTTCTTGTGCACCTTCATGATGACTTGAGTCTTGCGCCTCAACGCGACCACCCATCAACTTTAAAATGGTGTCTGCGGTACGATGACGTAATGGAATTTTTGCTTCGTACTTGGCCATGTTGCGCTTAGAGAACTGATTGAACGCTTCAATTGCAATCGCAACGCCAATACCCGAATAGATATAGCCTTTTGGAATATGGAAACCAAAACCTTCGGCAATTAAGCTAATCCCGATCAGTAATAGGAAGCTTAAACACAGCACAACTACTGTTGGGTGACGATTCACAAAGGCTGTCAGTGGTTTAGATGCCACCAACATCACCACCATGGCAACAACCATGGCCACCATCATGATACGGATATCATCCACCATACCAATGGCAGTAATCACTGAATCGAGCGAGAAGACTGCATCAAGTACCACAATCTGGGCAACAACAGCGGCAAAGCTTGCGTAGACCACATTATTGTTCGACTTAACTACAGGTTTACCCTCAATATTTTCGTGCAATTCGATGACAGCTTTATAGACTAAGAATAATCCACCTAACAGCAGAATTAAATCTCGTCCGGAGAAGGTTAAATCAAAGATCGTAATGAGCGGTTGGGTCAAGGTGACCAACCAAGAGATGGCAAATAACAGGCCTAAACGCATAATTAATGCGAGTGAAAGACCTAAAACTCGTGCTTTGTCTCGTTGTTCTGGAGGTAATTTATCCGCCAAAATGGCAATAAAAACAAGGTTATCAATACCCAAGACAATTTCTAGAATAATCAGCGTAATTAAACCCACCCAGAGTCCCGGATCTAATAAAAATTCCATTAGCGACGAACTCCGATAGAGGGATTAGAAATTGTAAATGTAGACGTCAACTGTGCGCCCGACGACGGATCCATGCATATAGCCTGTGCAACTTAAGATAATCTCATTATGCACAAAGTTTGCTTGTTGTAATTAGTTTTCTACAATTTTTGAAAAAATATTCACTATGATGACCAACTTCATCGCTTTTGTACGCTTTTGGTCCCTAGATTGAGCCATACTATTTTAAGTCTAAAAATTTTAAAATGTGCGGTAATTCACATCATTAAAACCCAATTGTGTCGCTTTTCTCATCAAGATCCAAGCTACTGATTTTCTCCGTGCATTCATACTCTGTTGAGATTTGAGTGCAAAGCTTGTAACAAAATTTGAATTTTTTACAATTTTGACCAAAAAAAATGAAAAAATGACGATATGAACTTGAGTTTTCACATAAAATAAAAAATAATTGTGACGTAATTAAAATTAAAATTAGCAAAATAGGGACACAATTAACATGACTAAGAAATATGCCAAATTTTTACCTTCCTCTGAAAATTTCAATTTAGAAGAGTTTCCTTTTTATTGGGTCATGCAGGTACACGCCCAATATGTGCAAAATGTCGATCATGCGCTAAAGAAATATGGGCTCGACAATTCTCGTCGTCGTATTTTGGTGGCGTTAAGAACCAAGCCAAATGCCAGTGTCTCTGACCTTTCTCAAATGGTGGTCTCAAAAATGTCGACCACCACCAAAATCATTTATCGTTTAAAAGATGAAGGTTTGGTGGATACTTATTCTTGTGAAGAAGATGCTCGGATTACGCGGGTTATTTTAACGCCAAAAGGTGAAGAAATGACCGAAAAAGTCAATGATTTAACCGGTGTTGTATTGGAGCAGTCCTTTGATGGTCTGACCCCCTTACAAATTGAGAAATTGATGGATGGGCTCAAGCAAATTTTCAAAAATCTCTCTCACTAAACTCAGCGCATTAGGTATCGAAAAAGTTGAGCTGTGGACTCACTTTTTCGATTTTTGGCTTCGGAACATGTGAGCATTCAAACTCTTCCACAGGGAAACCTTCCACAAAAGATCTCAGATCTGGGGTATTTAAACTTAACCACTCATCTAGGCGTGCATGTGGAATCACCATCACAGCCCGTTTAATCGGCCCAGGCTCATGAAACTCTTTCATCATCGGATGATCAATGGCATCTAGGGTAATCATGCTGGCTGAACGGATAATATCATCACCAATTTTTGCAATTTCATATAAGGCGGCAATATAAAAAGCTTGACCATCGCGACGGCGCACTCCCCAACGCTGCGGCTTGGCATCAAAATATTTTGATTCATAAAATTCGGAAACAGGGATCACACCAAACTTACATTTGGCAGCAGCCTCGGCAAAACTTGGTTTTTGTAATAGGGTTTCATTACGTGCATTGTAAGTTCGAGTTGCAATGGTTTTATCCTGTGCCCACTTGGGAACTAAACCAAAATTGACCGAACGCCACTCTAGCCCTAAATTCGATTTAAACAACAAAGGCAATTCATAATTCGGATAGACCTCTTCCACATAATCAAATGGAATATTGGGTAAGCCTAATTGCTGTACTTGCAGCAGCGTAAGTGGTTTAAAGTTGGCGCACATAGAACATTCAAACAGTGTGTAACAAATGCAGTATAGCCTGTTCTAATCAACAGGCTTGTTATGAATTTATACAGATCATTACTCTATTTCAGCATTGGGTAAGGTTAACCAATGTGTACGAGTAAATTCTTCAAATATCCAGCGTCCATTAAAACGCCCTAGGCCCGAGTTTTTCTCTCCACCAAAGGGGGCATTGGCCTGATCAGCAACACTAATGCCATTGATATGACTCATCCCTGCATCAATACCTGTGGCAAAGCGTAAGCCCCTTTCAACGTCTTGCGTACACACCGCACTGGATAATCCAAAAGCAGTATCGTTCGCCAACGCCAAAGCATGTGTTTCATCGCAGGCTTTAAGAATTGGTAAGATTGGGCCAAAACTTTCCTGTTGGGCAATATCAAAATGTGGTTCAACATCAATAAAAATATGTGGTGCGACAAGGTTGCCTTCAATGCCACCCGCATACAGCAAAGTTGCACCCTGCGCTTGTGCTTGCGCAATGATCTCTCGATGTTTTTCAACTTGCCCTGCATTGATGATTGGACCAATCAAAGTGTCGGAAGCGTTAGGATCCCCGACTTGAATCTGCTGCACTTTAGTCATCAGACGCTCCACATATTCATCATGAATCGATTCATCCACAATCACACGGTTGGTGCTCATGCAAATCTGACCTTGATGCATAAAGCGCCCCATAATGGTCAACTCAACTGCAAGGTTTAGATCTGCATCATCTAAAATCACTAAAGGTGCATTCCCTCCTAACTCTAAAGCTAAACGCTTAATCCGTGTACTTGCGAGTGCTTTACTGCCGACACCTTGCCCAACCTTTGTCGAACCTGTAAATGAAATCATTTTTGGCGTTGCATGCTCGACAAAATAATCGCCAATTTCACTACCTGAACCGACCACAACATTGAGTACACCCTGTGGCACACCTGCTTCTTCAAACAGTTTACCCAGCAATGTTCCACCTGTAATCGGTGTATCACTGGCTGGCTTGAGTACCACTGTATTACCACACGCGATGGCCGTGACTACTGAACGCATGGATAGATGAAATGGGAAATTCCATGGACTAATCACCGCAATCACGCCTAGAGGCTTTCTCACCACGATGCTTTTACGGTTGGGGTCTTTGCTTTCAAGTTCTTCAGTTTTTATTTTTTCAGGAAAACTTAAACTTTCCTGAATGATCCCAAGTGCCGCATCGACTTCAATATTGGCTTTGATTCGAGTACTGCCCGACTCTTGAATCAGCCAATCTATAATTTCTTCACGGCGTTTGTGAATAATGCGCTGTAAGTTTTGAATCAGCTGTTGGCGTAATTCGACTGACTTTAATTGTCCGCTTTGAAATGCCTGCTGTGCAGCTTGATATGCCCTATCTACATCATCGGTATTGGCCGCAGTGATGCTTAAAATCTCAGTTTGGGTATAAGGATTTAAATTTTGAATTCGTTTAGACGAGTGACCAATTGTCCATTCACCACCAATAAATTGTTGTTCTAAATGCTGATAGGCTGTCATATAAAATCCCAAGTAAAACCATGCTTTTATTTTACTTTATCAGAAAACACAGCTTTATTTGTGTGATGCACGTTTCAGGATCATGACAGTTGATCAAAGGTTTCGTTTTTTAGGCAACAAAAAAGCCTCCGCAGAGGCTTTTTTGAGTTACAAAGGATTAGTCACCTGTATAACCTTTTAATTTTAAACGTGCAGCATGAAGCAGCGGCTCTGTATAACCAGCAGGTTGCTCACCACCTTTGAAGATCAAGTCAGCAGCAGCTTGGTATGCATAACCATCGAAGTTAGGCGCCATTGCTGTATACAGTGGATCATTGGCATTTTGCTGATCAACAATCACCGCCATACGTTTTAATACGTCTTCAACTTGCTCTTTCGTTACGATACCGTGACGTAACCAGTTCGC
>CAVBYE010000024.1:0-25661 GCA_963599285.1 Bacteroidaceae bacterium
CACAGGCTCAGACTACTGCGCAGACCAGTCAGCAAGCACAGGCTCAGACTACTGCGCAGACCAGTCAGCAAGCACAGGCTCAGACTACTGCTACCCTGCAACAGCAGATTGCTGACCGTATCAAAGCACAGCATGACTTGTTTGAGCACCGTGCCAGTGAATACGCAAACAGTGCAGAACGCGCCGCTAGCGAGACTGTCGATACCTTACCACCTATGGAAGCTGGTCTATGGCATCGCTTCGCACGCAGAGTGCGTGAACAAGTCGTGGACGCTACTGCTATGTTCCGCTCATGGATGCAACTGAATGCAAGTCCTGTCGTGGGTGATGCTGCTTCTCACCCTGCCTATATGGCTTTTGCTAACGCCCGTGAGCGTGTACAGGGTGCTCGTATTGCTATCCAAGAGCGTGTGCTTAATCCTATGCAGACCTTCTTCAAAGGTGTCGCTTCCGAGATGGGCATGGATGAGGTAGTTGTCGCAACTGAGCTTGGCAAAGCACGCACCATGTTGCATATCATGGAAGCTGCTGAGCGCCGCCATATGGAACTCCAGCAGAACCTTATGGATGCATATGCCGATGCGACCATAGCTGACCCTAAGAAGCGTCAAAGCGCTATCAAGGATGCCGAGAAGGCGCTTAAAGATTTCGAGGATGCACAGAATGGACAGACTATACACAATGACAACACTGGCATAGATGACCCACTAGTGCCCATTCCTGGTGGTATGACCGTAGCTAAGGCTAAGGCTGAGTATGACGCCCTTGTTGCTAAGTATGGTGAACCCCGTGTACGTGAGTCCGTCGAGCGAATGGGTCAGGCATACGACAGCATGATCCAATACGGCATTGACCAAGGTGCTTATTCGCAGGATGATGTGTCAAGGTTTGGTCAGTGGCAGTTCTATTGCCCGCTTGCAGACAAGGCTAATCTTGAGCATGGCATTGTGAATGATGTCGTAGATATTTCCCCTGAGCTTAGGGACAAGCATGGCGTAGGCTCTAACCTGCCGTCAGTGGACAGCTATACTGCTCTAGCCCATATGTCATACCGCATGGCAAACTGTCTTGGTACCTTGGATTTAGGCAACGAAATGGTAGCGTTGCATAAGCGCTTGGCAGAGTCCTACAATCAAGGCACCCAAGGCATTACTGCAAGCTCATACTCTATTGCCAACGCTCAAGGCACTTACTACAACGGCTTAATCATCATGCCGGCAGCTCAGCTCATGGCTATCCGTGATAACGTAGATAATACCTATTCAGGTGACTTAGTCGTTCGCGCTGGTAAGTTCCTTGAAAATGCCGCATTCTATGCACGTGTACAAGAACAGGGTGTAGATGCAAACGGTAACCCTACTATGGTGACCAGGACTTACGTAGTTGCGTTTAATCAGAACGAACGTACTAATGCTTACACTCATGATGCTCAGGGTAATGTTGTTAATACTACTTTAACCGCCCATAACCAGGAACATGATGCTCTTCGCTCTGCTTTCACACCACAGAAACAGAGTGTAGTCCAAGCTGGTGTTCGCAAAGTAACTGCTGGTATTGCATCGCTTAATACTACCTACAAGCCGTTCTTCCCGCCGGTCAACACTATGCGTGACTACTTTGAGCGTGCACTGTTCACAGCCGGCAAGGAATACCGTGATGCCAACGGCAACGCTGTATCACGTGCTAAGATTGCCGCAGGCTTTAGTAAGAACATGCTACATGGTCCTGCTGTGATGAAAGCAGTACTGACTGGTAAGACTGATATCGGTGGCGAACTAGGACAGTACCTCACTGAGTTCAAAGAGCTTGGCATTATGAGCTCTACTAGCTTGCGTGCTTTGCTATCATCCAGCGATCGCATGTCCTATGCATTCTTGCAAGAAATGATCACCCGTGTTGAGAAAGGCGAGGATGCTAAGACCGTTTGGAAACAGCTTATGAAGACTCATAAGAAGTTCCGTGGCATGATGCACACCTACTCTGAGATGTGGTACGCTGTTCCTATCTTTGCAACTTACAAGACCATGCGTGAGAACGGAATGGGCAAGCGTGACGCACAGTATTACGCAACTGAGATTGCTAACATGGGTCAGCGTGGCAAATTAGGCAACGGCTGGATGAGCGCACTATGGCCGTTCACTACTTCCATCGGTCAGTCAGCTGCGCAACTGGCAGACTTCTTTGGTCTAGGCTCTATGGCATTTGGCCAGGGCGAGAAGTCTAAGCAGTATCGCAAACGTGTTGCTACGAACTACGCACTTACTGCGGGCGTAGCCCTTGCCACTTCTATGCTCTTACCTGCTATTGCCACTGCCCTAGGTGACGGCGACGATGAGGAAGGGCAGAAGATCTTAGACCGTATGGGTTTGTCATCCTTCACTGCATTGCCACTTCCTCTTGGAGAGAAAGGCGAGTACTACAAACTGCCACTTGGCTTCGGCGTAGTGCCCCTTGCAACGCAAATGGCAGTAGGCTTTGACCGTATCCGTCGTGGCGTGGACAGCGTGCCTCACGTAATGGGTGAACTTATCTGCTCATTTACTAATACCTTATCACCTATTGGTGGCCCTACTTATGAGACCCACAGTGCTGAGGATTTTATCAAGAAGATGACCTACACTTTGGCACCAGCACCGGTACAGGGTCTGGTCCAGTTGGCTACCAACAAAGACTTCTGGGGTAATACTATCAACAAGGGCTATCCTCAGGCTGACCAGCGTACATCTGACTCTGGTGCCTTGCGTACCCCTGGCTTATGGAAGGATATTGCTAAAGGCATCTACGAGAACACCAACGGCGGCCTCGACATATCCCCTGAGTCTGTACGTGCCTTGGCTTCCTCATACTTACAGGGTCCTTTACAGGCAATCTATGCATGGATGGACAGCGATCCCTTGGTTAAAGACCCTATGTATGAGAACACTCGTGCTACCCTTGGTCCAACACTTACAGCATTAGGCGCTACTTCTATTTACTCAGGGCAGCAAAACCTAGCACGCCGTGACTTCTACGACTTCCAGAATGAGTGCGATGAGTACATCCGTAAGGCAGGCTTGCATGAAGCTATTATTGTCAATAAGACTATTGACCCTAAAACTGGTAAGAAGTACACCGCCGCTGATAAACGCTATGCTGCTCTAGTCATGGCGGGTGCACCTGAGGAGTTTGCAGAAGACTTTGCACGTAACTACACTATGGAAAAGGAAATGGAGAAGCGTGCTAAGGCATTCCGCAAGGATATGGAGCAGGCCTTGGCTAACGGTACATCAAGCGATGTCATCCAGCAGATGAACGACGAGCGCTGGATTAGCGAACAGATATACATCGAAAGCCAGCAGAAGCTAATGAACTACAACAACGGCGTGTATAAGCGTGGCACAGTAGCTCTTCCAGATCCCGAGATGGTTAAACTAGCCCTTGCAACACTGGGAGGAGAATAATGCCCATAATTAAAATATGCCAGGGACAGCCGTCCCTGGCTGTCAGGATCACAACACCCGGTCCACATGGCGCACAGCTTGTGGACTATAAGCACCTGCACCTAATCATTGCGCCACCGACAGAGCCAAGGGAAGAGCTACCGCTATCGCCGCAGCACTTCTCAGGCTTTTGGCCGGGGCATGATGTGGAACGCTGGAACGACAGCTTCATCTTGCCTGAGGAACAGCCCTTGCTCATCTATCCTGCGCTTTATGTGAATGATGACGGCGAGACTGTGTTCCGCCTAGACGACCAGCTGTGGTCACGTGTTGGTAGATACCTAGGTATTATTGAGCTTGACCGGCAAAAGATACTTGAACTGGACTTGGACGTGAGCACACAGCGCTTTATCCTTGACCAAGTTACTGTTTACTCTAAGACCTGTGGAGAATAGAAATGATTTTAAAACCAATAAACCTGTCGCTTGCTGACCGCTTGGATAAGGGTGATACCTACTTGCCCCTTACTACTGCTGACTTAGCTAAGCTAACTGCTGTAGTACCCAATGGCGAGCAGACTTACCTTACCATTACTGATGAGCTTAACAAGGAATACCTGCTGGCTACCAACACCAATGGCACTATTACTCTTGAGCGTGGCGTGGACTCTGAGGCTTACACCTTCCCTAAAGGCTCATGCGTGTTCTTTGAGAACTCTATTCCAGTTACTAAGTGGCTGGTATGCAACTATGAGTGTTGCCAAGGTGATTGCCCTGTTGAAGCCGTAGCCGCCGCAGGCGTAGTACTTCCCTCTGGCAAGGTAGGTAATGCGTATAACGGAAGCATAGTATTCTCAGGTGCTCTGCCTATGGCTATGGGTGTGACTGGCTTGCCTTCATGGGCTACCGCTCAGCAGTTTGGACCATATCTTAAAATCTCAGGCGTGCCTACTGCTACTGGTACTTTCGCTATCAGCGTGTCAGCCTGCAACGATAGCGGCAAAAATATTGCTGTGCAACAGGGTTCCATTTCCATTACTGAGTAGTGTATAATGCCACTGTTTCATTAACCACTTCGGCTGTGGTGTACTTTGAGAGACTGATGGAACAGACAAGGCCAGCTATTTCTAGCTGGCCTTGTTCTTTATTCCACGTGGTAGGCGTACTCAGACTTCTTACGCTTCTCGTACTCTTTACCCATGAGTCTTACTAGATACCAGTGTGCTTTCTGTAGGTCCTCATAACCATTCTTGTGCTTCCAGCGCCACATATACTTAATCACCTGACCTGTGAGAAATGCGTCACGCCCAGTCATGTCATGTGTGACTGCTTCTATCGCATCAATGCACTCAATACTGCCATGAGTGTAATGCTCAGGATGGTTAATCTTATCGTCTTCTTTCACTTCTCTGTCTCCTTTATATAGGCATCTAACTTTGCATCGATGATAGTTAGAACCCTCTGAATACGCGGGTCGTCCTTTACTTGTGTTGCTATCTCGTGGGCGGCTTTAACCCCCATGAAGGATAGCAGCGTGCGCTCACTAGGGACAGCCATTAGAATTATGCTACAAATAACAGCTGCTATAAATGAGCGCTTAGTCAAGTGTTTAGCCCAGCGCAACTTGAACCTGTCTGCTGGGTCGACCTCTACCCTGGGTCTGCTAACATGGCCACCATAGGACATATGGGATGCTATGGTATCCAAGCGGTCTATTACTACGAACAGTATCAGGCCGCAGCCTAATGCCGTAGCCACCACAGCTATGGCTTCAAACATGCTAATGAAAGCTACTACAGACTTCCTAACATCTAGGAAGTATAAGTACCAAACCATTTGCTCCATTTCAGGTGCTCCTGTTTACCCTTAGTTATGGAAATTGACTTCCGCCCGCACAATGAGTCCTTAACAGACCAGCCTAATGACCTACGCTTAGTGTAGGTGAATGGCTGGACATGCCAGTGCTTACACATATAGCCAAGCGTAGGAAACGCATTACCCAAATGGTCGTAAACCAGGCATCGCTTAGATGCCATGTGAGTCTGCAATAGCTTGAACTTGAGCTCATTGCTCATGGTCTCCAGCTTAATATCATACTCCATTTGAGCACATGCTTGTGCGTCCTCATAACATAGACCATAGTCCTTCATATAAATGCTTCGCTCATAGGCTATGTAACTATTAGAGCAGGATACAAGAGTTTCGACATCCTTAAAATGGACAAACGAACCGCATACCTGCACCATCGGGTTGTTAAATATTTCCATACAGCTCCTTAGGCAAGCAACGTGGGCGCCACAGTTTCTCTACTACGTGAGTTGTTTCAGTGGCACATATACAACAGGTTTTATCAAATGCGGCTATGCATTCAAACCTGTCATTTGGCATATCATACTCTGAAATGTATACCGGTAGTACCTGTCTTTCACACCAGTCATAGAATGCCTCATGGTTAAAATTGCTATCATATTTATCGGTGCCCCTATATGGGGGGTCGCAATAGATAACACCTGCTGGGTCTGTGAACTCAGCTTCGCGGTAGTCAATCGGCCAGAACTCTAAGCTAGCCTTGCCGTAGATTGCGTCATTATGAATAGCCTGTAACCGGCTCAGACGCTCTAGGTTCTCAACGGCGGCATCCCGTCTTCCCTTAATAGGACAACCAGGTGGAAGCTTGCCTTCGACACAGGCTTTACCCAGCGCACAACTAATAGCCAGTCTGCGTGCCCTGATATTTGACAACGGTATGTGATATACAGCTTTCCATATGTCTTCACAGGCATCAGGGAATAGCACATGCATCATTAGGAACTGCCCTTTTGCAGCCAGACTATGGATTGCATATTTGTAGGGTTCAATATCCACACCATAGATATAGTGCCCAGGCTTGTTGCCAAATGACCATATAACTTTCAGCAAAGGGTCATGCTTGTAGTGCTTAAAGTACTCTGCTCTGGATACCCAGTCAGCCGGTATAGGCTCGCCACGCCATGCCTTTAAAAACACCTGAGGTATGTCCGTGCTATCGATTAGGATATGATGCTGGAAACGTTGTTTTGAAAGGGCACAATGCGAAATAGCACAGCCCCCTGCAAACACGTCGTACAACGTACTTGCAGAGGGCAACAGGTCTACAATCTGTTCTGCTATGGCATTCTTACTACCCTTGTAAGGAACACCGTAGGACATTACTGGTCTCCCAAAGCAGCTTTCCTTGGTACCCAGTTGGTACTGGATATGATAACGTCTGACTCAGGGGCCATGCCTAAAGAAAGCTTTACATATTCAGTAGGCTTGCCAAGCCAGCGGCAGTTGTGATTGACATGCACATATGCTCTGACATCGTGGTCTTTACCAAGCTCATGCACCACAGCCGTGATACGAGACGGAGTAGACAAATCATTGCGACTTATCACACGCAGATAGGCAGTACCATTAGGTCTAATACGATACCAATGACCCGGAACAAACTCACGGTGCAGCCGTGCCTGACTGGAAGCTTCGCTGCTATTTTCATCACCCAGTAGGGAACTGTCGGCGTCGCTATCGAAGCGAACGCCAATTGTGCAATCATCAGTAAGTGCGTCAAGATGATCAGCCAACTGTGCATGCTCCTCGTTGATGAGGTTGAATACTAAATTAGCTGAGGCATTCATAGCATTCAATAGCTCAAAGCTTTCCTTATCCTTGTAGCCTAAGGTATGCAGAGCATTCTCTACCTTGTTAATATCGGCACGCAGATTATTAGCAGTGATAAGTGCCCTGCTCAGCAGGAAAAAGTCTGACGATGCTTTACTTTTCATGTTTCATTCCTTCTAAATACTCGCCCTCAGGAACGCCCTGAGAGAATTCTAACATGGTCTGTTCTGCCTCATAGTCTTGATACTCTTCATAGTTATGCATTGCCCAAGCAAGGAATGCTGTGAACACCATAGTAGAAGCAACTACCCTAAGGCCAATAGGCAGGCCATAATCTGCTAGCCAATACAAGCCACAGGTCAGAATACAGCCAATCCCCAGCAGGCAGAGGCTTAGTACAAGTTTTATCAGTTCACAATCCATATCAGACCCCAGTGCTACCAAAGCCATGTGAACCACGGTCAGTCACAACGCCAGTCACGTTGCCTGGGACTAGCTGCGTCTCAGGCAATGGCAGGATGAGTAACTGAGCAATACGCTCACCCTTAGATATTACATGGGTAGCACCTGATACCATGTAGCGTACAGCTAAGCACAGTTCACCAGTGTAGCCTGCATCAACGATACCGACCTCAGTGACCAGTCCTGCACGAGTTAAGCCAGAACGTGGTGAAATTACACCAACGTAGCCCTCAGGTATAAGAACGTGCACGCCAGTATGGACAGTCACATTGCCCAAATCCGCTACTACGCCAATAGTTTCCTTGGCTGTTAGGTCCCAGCCAGCGTCAGCAGTATGGGCACGTGAAGGTGCTACTGCGCCTTCCTCTAGTTCATATTTAATTTCCATCATTTCCCCTCAGTTATATACAGGTTTAGCCAGCCTGTGTGCATGCCATTGATTTCGATGACATCGTAGGTGTCGAAATCTGACAAATAGTACTCCAGCCTACCACGTTCATTCAATGGAATTTCTTCAATGACTGGCCAGCAGTGCTCATCATCCGATGACATAGCACGGATGCGTACACCGAAACCATGTATAAGAGGTAGTAGCTCTTTAACTTTCATTGGCATCCACCTTACATATACGTTCACCAATCCAGCGCATGACTGGAACTGCCATGGAATTACCCACAGCTTTGTAAGCAGCGGTATCACTATACTTAGGCACGCCATCAAACCATGTGTCGGGGAAGCCCTGCAGACGCAGGCACTCCTTAGGGGTGAGCTTGCGCAGTCTTGGTGTGGCTACTAGGGTCAAGGGCTCCTTGGCATCGTGTGCAGTGCACGGTACTGTTACCTCTGACTCTTTCCATGTAGAGTAATTGCTCTTTATCCAAGAGAACACCATGGGTATCTGGTTGCCGCCGGTTCCCATACAGGCTGTAAGCGTGGGTACTTTGTCCTTGTAGTAGCGCAATACGTCGCAGGCGTGGGACATGTCTAGGACTGAGCTTGGGCTAATAACAGAGCCCGCAGTGACCCTGGTATCACCCCGTTGCGCTCCTTCATTCTGCGTAGCAGACCCTGACAAGCTCTCGGGCTCAAATAGTACTTGGGCGGGACGTTCGCTACTGGCTCCAAGATATCCAACAAGGTAGATGCGACGACGGATTTGGGGGACTCCGAAGTATTGAGCGTTGAGCACACGCCAGCACATACTATACCCGAGTTTTTCAAGGAGGGAAATGAGTACTCGGAAGTCAGCTCCTTTATGGGTGCTGAGTACACCTTGCACGTTTTCCCAGACAATCCATCGTGGATGCAGGTAGCCAATAACTGCGATGTAGTTAAGGGCAAGTCTTGATCTTTCATCTTCTAGTCCTAATCTTTTACCAGCGACTGACAAACCTTGGCATGGGCTACCGCCTACAATCAGGTCTATACCTTGATACTTATCCAGTGTGCCAGTAGTGAACTTAGTTATATCCCCAAGGTTTGGGGTATCAGGAAAGTGCTTAGCCAGAACATTACAGCAGAATGGCTCAATCTCGCTAAGCCCTACAAGTTGCATGGGCAACTCGGCCCATGCACATGAAGCGGCTTCAATGCCACTAAACAGACTCAGGTATCTCAGCATCAGCAGGCTCCTCATGAGGTAATGCGTCAATGTCTTCCTGAGACAGCTTGAAGTAGGACACTACTGTGGTGTACGGAATGCCAAGCTCCTTAGCAATGAGCTTCATAGACATACCGCCTTCCTGTGCTTTCATGACCTGCTGATACATCTCGTAAGTACGTGGTACACGCTTGGTATCCTTCTTGGAAGCCTTAGCACTGATGCTCTCTACAGTCTTGGTGATAGCATCAAGCTTATTAGGGAACGAAGCTAATGTTTCCTCAAGCTTAACCACACGCTGAACCAAGGCAGTGTTCACCTGCACAAGCTTAGCGTTTTGTTCCTCGACCTTGAGCAAGCGCTGATGTAGACCAGTGCAGACCTTAACCAGGTTATTACCCTGTGCCACACATTTGTTTAAGATATCATTTTCCATAGGTTACCCCTCTTAAAATAATGGCTACACTTTATCATATCAGTGTAGCCTTGTCAAAACATTTTACGCAATTGTAAAGTCGGTACCAATCTCGGCTTCGCACCCTACTGGGAAACCAGCAAGCCAGTCAGGAACAGAACTCATGATGCGTTCCATAGTTGCCTTGGTCTGTTCAGCCTGCGCTGTAGGCACTACCGTAATCCAGGCGTCATGAATGTTGGCTTTCAACGGGATGCCAGCATCCGCCATACGGCAAGCCTGCCAGCCTAGCATCATGAAGGCTAAGGACTGGCACACGTTCTCAGTAACACCACCACCATAGATATGATTAGGTACTACCTTACCATGTACATAGCGGTCATAGAGCATCACATTTCGTCCTTCTTCTAGCTCAAAGCGAAGATTAGGATACCAGATACGATATCCATTAGGCATGGATACATAAGCGCAGTTAATCTGTGATAACGGTATGATAGCTCTGCCATAGCCAAATTCATCATGAGCACCGAACCTGCCATACTCACCCAACTGAGTGTTGGCCGTCAGGGTCTGTGCCACCTTGTCGCAGGTACGCCAGAACTGAACAATAGCCCAAGCAGACTGGCGATAGATAGCATGAGCCTGCTGCGCTATTTCAAGGTGCTTCACTGGGTCTGGGTCTAAGTGTACCTTGGTACGTAACAAAGTATCAGAAAACTTCTGAGCACCGACCCCGTAACCTGCTGATAATACACAAGTTTTTCCTACGTTACGGTAGGTTTTGTACTTATCATGGCGTGGGTCTGCACTGGACTTAGCAGCATCGTGGATATCCTGTGCTGGTACATGGAAGATCTTAGATGCCATCTCAGCATAGGGGTCGCGTCCAGTCTTAAACTGCTCAACAAGATCAGCTTGCCCAGATACCCACGCAAGAATGCGTGCCTCAATCTGGGACGAGTCACATGCTACAACGCTGTAACCCTCAGGTACTCTTAATGCCTTACGTAGCGCCAGCTTGCTGGGGTCACGCTTGCTTAGGTTCTGGAAGTTAAGTCCATCTGACTTGCCCTCGTTGCCTGCAGTGTAACGTCCAGTATGAGCATTGAGCACTGACAACATAATGGGAATAGGTTTATCAGCAAAGCCAAGCAGAGACTGTGTGCGTGACATTTGGATAGAGCTATTTTGCTCAAGCCTGGTCTGTACTAGTAGGCGTACCTTCTCATTGTCACTGCTTAGTAACTTGGTGAACTCAAGGTCAGTCTTGGATATTGCTGGTATCTCCTTGCCCTGCTTCTCAGACCATTTCATAGGGCAGACACCGCCCACATCAGCTAGCAACTGGGGAAAGGTGGAGCGCGAGCGGATGCCCTTGAGCATGGCGTCTACGCTACCAAAATGCAGGAATTTCTGTAGCTTCTCCAAGGCAAGCGCTGACTGCATATCCAGCTCACTCTTGTAGTCCTTAAGCAGACTGCTATCGGGAATAAACGCAGGCTCAGTCGCCATCTTAGCAGTAAGGCTCGTAAGCTTTAAGGCATCTGCGTTCATGAACGGAAGCATGCTATAGAAATTCTCTGAGCACTGCAAGGTATCGTCACGGCAGTAGCGGAGAAAGAATGCCCACTCATCGGGGGTAAACTCTTCCTTAGTCTTTTTACCATCGGATACAACGGTACCAGCCTGCTTAATACCATGACCAAGCAGGGTAGTCAGTGCCTTGTGCGAGCGGCTCATAACACGGCTGAGTCCTAACCAATGCATCATAGGTATGGTATCTACCAGCATATATGGGTGGATACCATAGTGCTCAGACAATACGAGACAGTCAAAGCCATTGAGGTTATGACCTACGGTGATAGTGCCAGGGGCGTCCAGCTTCAAAGCATGGAGAACCTGTGAGTCCTTGCCGTCTATGGCCTCAATGACATAGGTCTCGCCCTTGTCTATCCTGATAGACACGCATTGCACATAAAAACGCGGGTCTCTCACGTACTCAAGAGGACCCATACAGGTAAGGCTATACTTTGCCTTGGAGTCAAAGTAAGTCTCGAAGTCTAGCGTAACTACTCTCATACTACTTACCTGCGTATGGACACTCAGTGCACTGGCACCAGTGGCAGAAACGGTTCTTAGTCTGCGGGAAGTTATCCATAGCCACGGCTCTTTGGATATCACGCAGGGCTACCAGCATCTCAACGCAACTTGACTGTGCTATCACGGCGGCATCATAGTTGCGTACATCAATACCAGTAATATCCAAGTTCTGCTTCACGAAGTCGCCACTGTCCAAGTAGGCAAAACCCATTTGGAACTTATTGGTCTTGGCTACAGGCTGCAGGCATATGGCATTTACTTGGAGCTGGAGCTTGTCGCACTCATACTTCTTGCCAGTCTTCCAATCAAAGACGATAGCGAAGTCTGCCTTAGGATTGGTGGCAAGAAAATCAATGCGGCAACGAAGCAGGTTCTGTGGCGGCTTATCCCAAAAGTCCAAAGCATTACCATAGCCGTCAGTGCCTACGCCTACTTCGGTCTGGCATTGCCAGCCGTTCTTGCGTAGATAAACTACGATGTCTAAGAACTTCTTAGCATGTACCGCAGACTTCTCGTCAGTCCACTTAATGTCTTCCCACGTCATATTATTGTTGATAGCAGTCTCCATGAGCGCATGGAGCTGTTCGCCACGCTTAGCTGCCTCTGACTGCTCCCACTTAATAGTCTTGGTAATAGACTGTGCTTTGAACTTATAGGGACAACTTGTATAAGTCTTGAGCATGGATGGACTGTAAACTAATTGTGCTGTCATCTAATCACCTTTGGGTTGTGTCTTCCATCTGGGAACGCAATCATACTCCTTGCAGTAAGAGCCGACGCATCACGGTATCTTTGGTAGTCAGACCATGTCATATCCCACACACAGAACATAGGGATCTTCTGCACATAGCAGAGCCCTTCATGTACCCACTGGCAGAACTCATACACGGACTTATCATCTACTGCTAAAGTCACAGCACCTTGCGCCCTGGCTTTCTCCATCTCTATGATTTGAAGCACAGTAGGCAGCGTGCGTAAGGCAGTCTTATTATTAGCATCCCAGCGCATGTGTGCCTTGTACTCTATGAAGTAGAACGTACCGTTAATAAGCATCATATCGTCAGGGATACCACGTCTGCCTATTCCCTGTTGGTTCACGGGGAATGTATACAAGCCCTCAGCGTGGATAGCCTTGCGGGCTTTGGCTTTTACTTCGCCCTCTGGAGTCATGCTTAGTCCTCTGCCGAATAGTCAAAGTCAGTAGCCATTTCCTCGTCAGCACGCTCGCTGGCACGGGTTCGGTTCTCATAGTAATAAGCAAGCTCATCGCCACGAGGAACGACTGCTAAGTAAGAGCCGTCAGCCTGACGTCTTGCCTTGATATACATGCTGCGATAGTCATGGTGACCCCATGGGAACAGACCACGGATAAGGCCACGTGGGGCTACTGGGATGTTCTTCTTGAAATCGGCGTCAGGATCCGGTGTAAGGATAAGCTCCAAGCGGTCAAGGTAACTACGGCACTTAAGAGCCAGCGGGCCATAATGCTGACTATTAACTACACGGGCGTTACTGCTCAAGGTCAGTAACAAAGTATCAGACATTTGCATATTTATCCCCCTCAGGTAAATTAACTACAAACTTGTAAACTCTCTGGTTCGTACCAGATAAAATCTCTACATCTTCACCCAACACCCTACGCTTAGCTTTGGTATCTACTTGGGTGTTCATATCCTTGCCAGTCATATTGCGACGTTGAATATCGCCCAGCATACTATCAATAGAAATGCCACGGTTCTTACACCAGAACGTCAGGGCACCCACAGCAACATAGGTAGTACCGGTATCAAGCTCACGACGAATAAGTAGCTTATCCCTGGGTAGCTTGACCACAAACGGGTCTGACGCATCTTCAAAGGTGGTAGTCTTAATAAGCCCCTGCTGTTTAAGCTGAGCATAAATCTTACGATTATGAGCAGCAACAATCAGCGTGGCTGAAAGGTTGTCGTTCAGGAACTCCATCAGCAAGTTGGTGCTGCTAGGCTTATCGCTCTTAACCTTGGCACGTAAGGATGGCAATAGCTCCTCAATACAGTAACGCTCCAGCGCATCCATGTCATAGTCAATAAGACCTAATGCCTTGGCAATGCGGCCTGCATATAAAGGGATGGCCATGCCGTATAGCCAGAAGCGCTCGTCAGATGCTTTGGCATATTTAGTAGCGAAACGCTCTGCACACTGGGCTACAGTCTCAGTAGCCTTAGGCTGAGTCATCAGGAACTTGATAAATGCCTGACCAGCTAAGCCATAGTTATCCCTGGCAGCGGTCATGGCATCATTAATTACATACTGCATCTCGGTATTGGAATAGTCCTTGAAGTCACAGACTGCTTCAATCACACGCATACATGTAGCTGAAGTCTGTGCACGGTAATCCTTCAAGGCCTCATACATTGACTGGTTTGCAGTGAACACTGCAATGGTATCCCAGTGCCCTGACTGTGCAAGACCGGTACCGGTCACAGTTGAACGTGCCTTCTCTCTTCCGTTCACGATGTCGTAGAGCAGGGTGGCGGCATCGCTGTCACGCATGCCGGTGATCTCGTCAATGAGTACTGGCAAGTTACGGAATACTGCGAAGTGCTGGAAACGTGCTGAAGTAGTATCAGTTCTACCCATAAGCATCTGCTGGGGGTCACCCCACACAGAAGCAATAGCTTTTAAAATACTAGACTTGCCCTTGCCGCCGTTGATGTCCCAGAAGTTATAGGCTACATTAGTGGCAGTGCCTCTACCAAATTGCATAAGCGGTGCACCGAAAGCAGTACACATAAGCAACTGAGCAAACTTTTGGTCAAGCGTTTTATATAAAGCTGGGACTTTCTTCCACTCAGCAAGGCTGCCACGTGAACCTAACTTCTTAGCAATATCGGCTGAACGCTCATCTAAGCGCACAGCTTTCTCACCTTCTGCGGTGAACATCTTGTTCCCTACGATGAAGCTGGGATAGGACTTACCGGTTGCCTTATCAGTCCACTTATCCCAACCAAAGTGGTTACGCACGTAGACTTCAGGCAGATTATTCTGTACTGATGCTATATAAGTGTTCATAAACTCAAAGAATAATTTTCTGTTAGCAGGTAACGGTAGCATGCCACACTGAGCAAGCCAAGTCTCCAGCTTGCCGGCACCTAAGGCATCCTCAATAGCAAATGGGATGTCCACAGGAGCGCAGCCTGGAGCTATCTTGCGCATGATATAGGTACGCTTAGGTACTAAACCCTGCGTGTTATCAATGCACAAGGTGTGAATATAGATTTCAATAGTCGAGATACAGGTGTTGTAGGGTGTGCCATCCTTGCTCTCTAAAGCAGCATACACGCCCTTCCCTGGCACTACTGAAAAGCGGTCGCTACTAAAAGGGTGGACATCAACAGTATCCTCAGCGTCACCCAAGGCAATCTCACCACCTGATAAGTCCATGGTATCCACCTTGGCAGCAGGCATGGTAACAGTCTCAGGCACAGCAATCTCAGCCAAGCTAATGGGTGACTTAAGCTTCCCGTGGTAAGGGCAACCTTCGCACTTTTCCGCACAGTGTGTCTCAAAGGATGAGCATAATGCGGCACCGTACTCTGTTGAACTCTGTAATGAGTTGATCAGCTTATCAGTAGTGTACGGGTCATACTTAGGACCAAGCTTGGATAATGCGTGGACCATGGGTGCACCACCGGTGGTGTGCAAGATAGTACGTGCCGCCAGCATCCATGCAGGGTATGGCGATGATGCCATCTCCCTGACTTGTCTGCACTTAATAACTAATTGTTTCCAGCCACGGTCAGGTAGCTTGGATGTATCGGTAAAGTCATTAGAGAATGACAAGCCAGAGTAATCCACCTCGGGCAGTGCCTGCGGCACAGGCTGCGCAACCTCGGCAACTGGTGCTAAGGCTATCACCTGCTTTGCGAACGCAATAGGGTCAACAGGCTTAGGAAAATACTTAAGCTCAACTGGCAGGCTACCACTGTGCTTACGGTTATAAGTACCAGGCACACGCAGAATGGATGCTAAGTCCTTAGTACGGTGATGGTCTGCTACCAACCCATACTTCTGGCAGATAGTTACCAAGCGTGCGGAAATCTGGCGCCACTGGTCAGACGTAATGGACTTAGTCAGTGGCCAATAAAGATGATAGCCATGTCCTGAGTCGACAAGGGCAGGGGCTGGAAGCTTTGTAGCTCTGAGAAAATTGCCTAAGCCAGCTATAGCAGATTGTTTATCTGCATACGCTTGCCCTAAGGTAGCTTTCTCAGGGTCACAATCGAGGTCAAGCCAGAAGGAACGCTGGCGCAATGTGTTCTTAGCACTGCGTGAGAAACCACTAGCACCTGACGTGTATGAGGATAGAGCCATATACACGTCAGCATAAGGGGCCATTGACATGGCATACTGAGTAGCCGAAGCCAGGTCTGCAAACGGCTGGTTCTTGCAGTAGGTGCCGTTGTAGCCAGCGCCTATTGTGGTGATGCAATACATGCCAGACTCTGGCAGGATTGCACGTAAGAACTGCTCGGTATCCATGAATAACCCCTCAATCTATAATTAGCTGTTATGTTTTTTAAATTCGAGCTCACACGATGTAAGCTGTAATACTTCACCGTCTAGGTCAGTTGCTTCAGTAGGATATTTACCTTCACGTAAACCCTGCTCAAGCATCTTGGTAAGTACTGCAACTTCATCCATGATCCGCTCCCTTACAGCACTCCCTGGTGGCAGGGCACGCAACTGCATAGGCGTAGATGATACCACCAAGTTAATGCTTTGCTTAGCATAACCAGCTATGGCCGTGAGATAGTACAGCCTATCCCACGCCTTGGTCTCACTTTCAGTAAGACCCTTAGCAACTGCATTAGCCATACTATCTCACCCTCCTTAGAATGGCATGTCGTTGACGTTTGCCTGAGGTACGGCAGCAGCCTGTAACAAGGCGTTCAGGTCTGCATCAGCGCCTGCAATTTCCTTACGGGCGTCAGCCAAGATAGCATCAGCAGACATCTGGGGCTCAACTGGAGCCGGTGCTACTGGTGCAGGCTGTATCACAGGTTGAGATACTGGAGCAACAGGAGCCGGTGCTACTGGAGCAACAGGAGCCGGTGCTACTGGTGCAGGCTGTACCATAGGCTGAGGTGCTGATGCCTGTGCCATAGTGTTATAAGCGGGAGCTTGGGCTTGCTGAACCGGGGCTTCATTGCCGTCAATCAGCTTAACCTCAACCAGTTCCTTTACACGGTCGCTCTTAGCAACGTCGAGAATAAGCTGGAGTGCCTGAGCACCGAACACCTGCGGACGACCAGTGGTATCACAACCAGGTACGAAGCGTACGGAAGGCACAGAGGCACTGCGGTCAAACACAATACGGGTAGGGATAAGGCAGGGTGCTAAACGATGCTGTTTGCACCATGCACGATAGTGAGCATAGGACAAACCTAAGCCACCAGCTAGGTCCTGACCATAGAGTGAGGAAGCACCAACGTCAAATACCACAGGCTCCATGCCATTCAACGGGTTGCCGTCAGCGGCCATAGGCACAATAAGAATGCGACGCTTGCGTGACCAGTTAAGACGACCGTCAGGACGCTTGGTGCGCAATGCCGGTGGAATAACAGAAGGGATTTCAGTACCTTCGTACCATACGGCATCAGGCTGAGTAGCTTCAGCACTAGGGTCGTATGCAGAACGATACCAAGTATTGAAGTCATGAGGTCCTTCAGCAATGATCACACAGTTAAGACCCTGCTCAGAGCCTGGCACAACGTTAGCTGCGCCACCGGTTACTACTGAGAACTGAAAACCCTTCAAAGATAGACGGGAGAATGACTCACCGAAGTCATCAGAAAAGTTACCAGTAACGACTGCGAACTGGCTTGCTAACTCAGCAGGCAAACCATACTGCTGTAATACTGCGACATCAAATGCCATAGTAGTTTTCCTCTTATTTAGATTTACGAATGTTCAGGCCAATGTCATCAACTAAACGCAGGCCCAAATGCTTAGCCTCTGCTACTACCTCAGGTGCAGTAACGTTGAGCTCGTCATCTTCACGCACATTAAGATTGCGACGAATAAGATCAATAACAGAACTCTTGGAAACAGTGCGCTGAAGCAATAAGCCGTCCTGCAAAGGGCGCCCCTCCTGTTTAGCCTTGCACATAAGGCTAAACATAACCTCTTGCAGGGCAGCGTGGTCGACAACCTCAGCACGTACACTGTGCTTACGGGAGAGAGTGTAGCCACCCTCTTTGAAAGAGTCGATACCTAAGGCATCGAGCTCTGCTATAATGTCAGCCTTGATTTTATTCTCGGCTTCCTTGATCTCTGCGACC
Organism: Bacteroidaceae bacterium; assembly: GCA_963599285.1. Taxonomy (GTDB): domain Bacteria; phylum Pseudomonadota; class Gammaproteobacteria; order Pseudomonadales; family Moraxellaceae; genus Acinetobacter. The sequence goes on from CAVBYE010000024.1 coordinate 17,958, forward strand.
TTCTTCTCAAGCTGAGCACGTGCATCACGTAGGTCAGCGTAGAGTTTAATAGCTTCTGCTTTCATTTTTCCTCCATATTGATTTTAAACTGTGTGTATAGTGTAGCACAAAACACACGCAATGTACAAAATTATTTTAGTGCTTGGTCACATTTTTAAATAAGTCTGCCACGATAGCGGACTCAGACTGGCCATCCTGTAAGGCTCTGAATACCTTGCGCTCCTCATAAGAGCAGTAAACTTGAGCAATTGTTATTTGGTCAGCCCGCTGTTTAGTAGAGCTCAGACGCTCAACAGCCTGGCCGAATACGAAGTCGCCAGATAACGGGGCACCGTCAAATATCATCATGTCTGCGGCAGATAGCTCGATACCAAATGCTGTAGTCCTAGGATGAGCAATCAGCACATCAATGCTTTCACCCATAGGGTCGTACTGGAACTTCCTGAACACGTCAGAACGTAGCTTCTCTGATGTGCTACCGTCAACCACGGCTACCTTATGCCCACGCTGCTTCAATGCATCACGTAAGCCGGCAATACAGCCTGTGAATGCAGAGAAAATAACCGTCTTGCCTGTAGCCTCATTGATAAGCTGTTCAATCTCATCAACCCTGGCCTTAGTATCCAGATACACGGGCTCATGGTTGTCGTCGTATACGGCACCACATGCACACTGCAATAGCTTGGAAACCAGTGCAGACTTCTGCTGTGCTGTAATAACCTCGCCGCTATCAGCAACTGCAATCATGTCATCCCTTAGTGTATCCATAAGCTTCTTCTGCTGCGCTGATGGCTCAGCCTCACGGGCTATGTAAGCCACCGGTGGTAAGTCGAACAGATCATCCTTCTTGAATAGAACTGCTGGGCTTAGTGCTTCCTTAATAAGGCGTGGTGCGTCATCGTTATTACGCCACTGCCAAGCCTGCGGTCCAAAGCGGTACTGCGTAAGGGACTGCCAGCCCCTGATAGTATTGCACTCAACTGCACTAGGGTTAATAGCCTTGGACATACAGTAAGCTTTTAACGGGTCATGCCCAGGCGTACCAGTTAAGCCCCACACGAATGCCGGCTTGACATCCGCCACGAACTGGACGAATGCTTTATAACGCTTGCTTGCGTTGTTGGCATAATGAGTACACTCATCAACAACAATCAAATCAGGCTTAAAGACACGCCACTCATCTGGGAACAATGCCACGGACTCAAAATTACTGCATAAGATCTCATTGCCTTGGTCAAATACCTTCTTACGCTGCGCCCTGGTGCCGACCACACCACCCGTCAGGCGCTGCGGTAGCGTCAGCTTCAAAGCATCAACCCATACAGGACGAACACATGACAACGGAGCTAATACCATGACGTGCTTCACAGCACCGGTACGGATTAAATACTCAATAGCGAGCATGGTACTGCCAGTCTTGCCGGTGCGCATGGTGGATAAGTCGAACGCTCTACCACCCACGCTATTGAATACTTTAAAGTAGGCTGCTTCATACTGATGAGGCATAGGTAAGTAAGCACCTTCCACCTTAACATCTGCCAGCACATTCTTGAATGACGTAAGCAGTCCCTCAGGAATATGCAATGAAACATCCTTCTTCTTACGCTCGTGCGTCACCGGCTTGCTTGGGTCAAAGCGGATGATCTCAAATAGCTTAGTACCTGAAAGCATGGCATGCGCACCATTAGACTTGACGGAGTAATGGGACTCACCACCAAAATAAAAATCTGCCCCCGTAAGTGGCGGGTCTGGGTTCCACATAGTGGACCGCCTAATCTCCACGTCAAACTTCCCAAGCGGTAGGTCGAGCGTGACATAGCCAAAATCCGTATTACGCTCATCCCACTTAAGCACATGGTCTGCCGGTACGTGCAGACGGTAGGACTTATGCTCGTTGCCGTTGCTATCCTGTGACGTAGCGTCGTAGGTAATGTACTGCATAATCCCCCCTTAGAAGTAACAATCTGCGGCTTCTTGCTCAGCGATGCGGGCATCCCACATCAGGCGCTGCACCTTGTGCATAGTTGCCTCAGCCTTAACAGGTAATGCCTTGGCAATGGCCTTAATACAGTCGCGATACTCAGCCAAATCCTTTGAGCCTAAGCAGACGAAGTCCCTGATCTCATTTGCCAAGTAGTTCATCTCATATGCAAGGTCAATATCCTCGAGTGCCTCGTACGCATACATATAAGAACACACCTCATGCGAGTGCTTATCAAAGGCAAAGTACTCATCATGATTAGTATCGACGTTCTGGCAATGCTGTAGGATGCTAATAGGGGTGCCGTAGCGGCGCAGCATAACACGGTCAAACTCGACCATGTCATAAATATGCAAGCCATAATACGCCTGGTCAAGCTTGCGTGAGTCGGTGAATGCATTATGAATAGCAATGCGTGGCTTGTTGTCGTCCAGTACGTCATCATCAAGAAAGCCTTGGCGTACCTCATCGTCTATAGCCGCAGTACCTGGGACGCCATCGCAGCCAAGGCACCATGCCAAAGCCTGGAGGTAGTTAACTACCTCAAGTGCGTTGCATGCAGTGTAGTTGTAGCTATCTAAAAACATCATAGTAGTATTCTCCATGTAAGTTAAAACTGGGCAAGCATCCTTGCCCATATGATTAGTCAGCATCCTCATCAGAGGTCAGGTAGTTTGCCACGCCCTCGACAAAATGCACGTGCTGTAGTACCAGCATGTCAAACTGGAACAGCGCATCCGATGCCATGCGAATATAGGCGGCATCAATAGCATCCGATGAACTCTTAGGCGGTACGCTATACCCAGTTGACCTTAAGTCGTCGTAACGTTCTGCTGTGGATATAGGACCAAAGCTACCGCTGTTAATAGCCTTGCGCATAGCACAGGTGCAGAACTTATGATGTGCCTCCTCAGTGTATAGAGGAATGCGGCGTAGAGTTAAGTCGTCCAAAATCTGGGTGAATTCCCACTCTGAGCAACTGGCAAGTAGCCCCATGTGGAACAAGTCCAGACATGTCACAGCTTCCAAAGGCTCGCCACTTAGGCAAGTGGCCAATTCAATCTGCTTAAAGTGTGACGGCATATGACGGACGAAATGGCGGTCGTCCTCAGTGCTATTGATAAACTCTACCAACTGATCTACCAAGCGCACCATGGCAGGGTTGTCGTTGCAGCCCCCCAAGTTGTCCAACGTGAACTGCTCGACCAGTTTATTTAAAGCCAGAACGTCTACAAATACAGTTGCAATTGCATGATATGCCATAGTTATTTTCTCCATGTGATTTAAGTGAGTATACTCTACCACAAATCAGTGGTATTGTACACACTAATTTAATAAGTGATAAACTTAGCAGCGCAGATGGCATCGACCCAGGCGCCACCATTACCGCCGCTGACTTCTATGTAATACTTTCCGTGGCTGATATGTCCCTCATGCCCAAGGCGTGAACCTTTCTCAAATCTGGGTGCGGGGATAGGCGCTGTAAAGCATTCAACTGCTTTAATACACTCACTCACCTGAACGAGATCTACCAAGTTCAATCCCTCACTAGGCATGTTATCTTCAGAAAATATACCGTCCACCTTATCCCAAAGCCATGCCGCCTTAGCTATACCTTGCTCACGCTCAGTACGCAAGTAGGTAGCATAATGCTCAGGGTCAGTAAGAAAATTCTTATGCATGTTAGGCGTGCACTTCCATACATCCAGCGCATCCCAACGGGCAATTTTCTGGGACTGCGCCCAGAACTTAGCGAACTCACGCCCCAAAGCCCCGTCAAATGTCACACGACAAAGGCGAGTCTTATTAGCATGTATACAGAACTGCACCAGCTCATCTGACAACGGGCGCACATAGATAAGCCCGTAAGTCTGGGTAGTGCTGGAGGTAGGCTCAAGGGCTTTAAAGCCCTTAGCCGTTTTAAATAAAGCCTGCATAGCATCGGTTAAATTATTGATCTTCATAACTAATCTTCCTCACAGTATTTAATGGAATTAACAGGACATGTGGATACATACCACTTGAGCTGTGACGCACACAAGTAGTTCACATGCTTGCGTGCCTTGACTGGTAGAAGTAGCCACAGCTCGCCCGCTACCTCCTTAAAATAGTTCAGTTCATCTGCAGTGATAGGACCGGGCTGACTGTTAGCACTGCAGAATTGTCCCGCTAACTCATCAGCAAACTTATGTATATCGTGAAGATAGCGTTCTGCGTCCCAAAAGTCTTGCATCATCAGGAAACATGAGCGGTCGCCCATGATGTAGTTAAAGTTTTTGGTTGCCTCGTATGGAATATGTAAAGACTTACATCTATCAGGACATGCAGACTCGAAATCTGGACGGTCAAAATTCCGCAAGATCTCTTTTTTGCTGATGGTATCCAAGTCGGCGCAGTTGTTATCAGTGGCACGGACTAGGAAATTAAATAAGTCGATACGGAGCTCGTCGTAAGGATGCTCATCCTTAGTTGTAGCGTACCATGTTTCCCGATCAGGACAATCGGGAAATAACTTCCATGCCATGAAGTCATTACTAGCCGTCATGTTTTCTGCCATGCCTGCGATAGCACGAAAGAATACATACAGCTCCCTGCTAGATAGCGAGCTGATGGCTCGGCTAAAAGCAAAGGTAACCTTACCATCAGGTAAGGACTCCATATCGTTTATTAGTGGCAACCTGGTCACAGGCTTAATATTCAACGCACGACGTGCCATAGTTTTCTCCATGTATAAATTAAAAGTTAAGGGTTAGTCATGATAAGTGAACAAGTCAAGACTTGACGCCTTGCGTTCAAAGGCTGGAATGAGATCATCCCAATCAAGGTCGCTAGTGATATGCTCATAGCCTAGGTCGTCTGAAAGAATAGCTATGAGCTCGGCGGCAAGCGTATTGCTTGTTTCATGGATGATGGCATACCTGAAGTCGTCAAACTTATTATAGTTAGTTGCCGACTCCACAGTAAGCTCACGTAATGTGGACTTCCAGTCCTTAACAGGGTAACGGGATGCCGAGTCCAAATCTTCAGGACAACGGGCGGACTCCCATAAGCCCGTTGACTGGTTAATTGAAAACCATAAATCATCTGTGGTGAACGTATGATAGTAAGTCGTTAGTGAGTCGAGTAATTCAGTTGCGCTCAATCCACACATAACCTCATCGAGATCTTCCATGCTATAGATGGTAAGGTCCTGATCATTCCACGCATAGAGTGCATTAAACATACGCACCCATGCCTCATCGGAAAAATCCTTATCGTCAGATAAGGACTCCCATACTAAGGCGCAGAACGCCTTGGGGGATAGGGCGCAAAGGGCGTTGATAGTATCAGTATTATTGACTAATGACATGTGTATAATTCCCTGTTTAAAAATCTAATAGCGGGGATCGCCTTGCTCTTGGCAATAACTATAAACAAACTCCGATGCCTCGTCAGGGTCGATGTGGCCATGACGCAGGTCGTCATAAAGATCTTCAAGGACCTTAAGAAATGAATGCCCGTGGAAGAGCGCGGGGGCTAGGTCCTTGATAGCTCCGTAGGGATTATCGAATGCAAGCAGTGCATCAGTGCGCCATGGGTCACGGACGTACCAATTCGCCTTAGATGCTAAGGATGATACCTCGTCGTCCGTGAAGATATTCAAGGCATCATAGAACTGATAGTCCGCATTAATGGACTCATCGCAGTCCGCAACATAGCAGTTCCAAAGGCTGACGACCTCGTCATCTGTGAGGTCGTAATTTTTATACGCATTTATTAACGCGTTGAAAGTTCTTAGCATACAATGTTCCTCCATGTTTGCTAAGGTTAAAGACGAGGATCCAAGGGGATCCATATACATTATACAAATGATCCAAATTTGCGGGCGGAAAGCCTAGGTCTTTCAAGGACTTAGCAAAAAAGATCCAAAAGATCCAAAAGATCCACCGGATTTTACAGTCGGCGGAAAACTCTGGTGGTTGTCTAGCCGGCTAGACGGGCAGAGAATTTTACCCCGCCCTAGTAATTTTTAGTGGATCTTTTTGATCTAAAATATAATATATATATATATATAGATAATAAGTCCTTAAAAATCAAAGGCTTAGTCCTCCGAAAACGCGATCCACTTTCGTGGATCCTGAATAGTGTGACCGCATATATAAGCCATTCTATTTTTGATCCACAGCGGATCCCGTTTTCTTTGGAGCATTTGTATAATGTATTTTCTAACGTACGGGCACGGATGCCCGTACATTGTACTAATAGATTAGGATAAAAACTATACCTAGGGTATAGTTAGCAAAAGCTGGGTTGCGCCATACTTTGCGGTCATGATCACGGCTGACCAGTCCGAACAAACGCTGTAACTTGCATACAAGCGACCAGAGTCCCAAGCGCTTTAGTATTTGGTGCGGTTAAGACCTGAAGTCCTATACTGTGCACCGCTCCTGTTACGCTTGAGGACCAGGAGCCCACGTCCCGACGTCTTGCGTTGACAAAGGGGGAGCATGTCCTCCTGACGCACCTCCTCCGCCATTTCCATGGCGGAGCGTTCAAAGTACCATTGATGGTATAAAACATCATGGAACTTCTTACGCAAGCTGTTATCACTATAGTAGTTGCGGTGACACTTACGCGCATACCCGATCATGAGCTTACAGCCCTTGATCATGGTATAGGACCTACCATTTATAAAGACAATACGGTCGCCTTTGAGGGCGGCGACATTGCGCCCTACAAAGGGACGCATCGCCCTATTGAACGTTCTAACCACGTCCGTGACAACTTCACGGTAAGATAATTTTTTAGACATAATAGTCCTCCTTAGCAGCCCAACTCTGGGCGCTTGTATGCAAGTTACAATTAACCTTGTTCCGCCGCTTCGACTTGTTAGCATCACGGACATTCCTTTCCCGCTATCCTATGCGGGCGGACTTTTCCCACTGTTTTTATTGGGGAATGTTAATCTTTATCCTCGTTTTCCATTTCATGCGCCAACCGACTTAGCGCACTGGTAACGAGCTTGACTAATTTTTAAAGAACTATTCTAAACTATGTGTATATTATCTCATATGTTTTGCGCTTTGTCAACACTAATTTTAAAAATTTTTGTTAACGCTTTGCTAGACGCTATGAGCTAATAAATACCAGTTTTAAAACAACCTTGAGGGGAGCGCGCCCCTTGCACTAGCTTGATTTATCATCAATCTATGTGTATATAATATCATATTATTTGCTAATGTCAACACTAATTTTAAAAAATTTAAATTTTTTTGGGGGGGAGTCCTGGTTAATAGGCACGCGCGCGATTAGCATACTTCCTATTAAATGTCAAGTATTCTGGGACTTGCACCATTATGGTGCCTTTCAATTATGTAATTAAACTTTCAATTATGTAAGTAAAACTTTCATTTGAAAATTTTCTTCAATACAAGATACCCATAAATTCCAGAGTTGCGTGGCATACAAGGTGCGTCTATTTATATAGGCAAAGATCTAATTGCGATCTTGTATGGAAGTTGCGGGCACTAAGTACTCTAAACTTCCATACATATCACGTCTATTTATATAGGCAAAGATCTATACCGGATCTTGTATGGAAGTTGCGGCCAGATTTTGCGTACAACTTGTATGCCAGTCGGGCATAATTTCCAGAGCCACGTGGCATACAAGACACCCATAATTTCCAGAGTTACGTAGCATACAAGGTACTGCGAAATTTTTCCTCGATCTTCCATACATAT